>PHDM01000038.1 GCA_002840985.1 Bacteroidetes bacterium HGW-Bacteroidetes-17 | reverse complement strand
AAGCTCAATATCTTCTTCTCCAATGGCAGTTGGAATCTCCGTATCAAGAATATCAAGATCAGGATCTGGAAATTCATCATGGTCCTCATTGTTCAATTCATCATCCGATAGAACACCAACCACTTTCTTTTTATCAAAATCTCCATCCTCTGTCACAGAAAATTCAACGGTATTATACTTGTCGTTCGGATAATTATTGGGGATTTTTTCATCATCTGCCAATAAATCCGAATCCTGTTTTTCTTTGCTTTTGAATGGATTAAAATTAAAGTTGAAAGAAACAACAATGTAAGTGAACAAGATAAATATCAAGCCAATGATTACACCCGGGACACCAATAAATCCGATAAGTATGAGATTGGCCTGAAACCCAAAAACCCCTCCCAATACTGAATAATCTGTATTCATAAATAGAATTCCCATTGTTACGGGAATCCATAAAATAAGAATGAGTGAATGCCAGAATAATTTCCCTAAAGGGATTATCTTTAATCGAAACAATAAGTAAAAGCCGTAAATAAAAAGATTTATGGCAAGAATGAATGCAGCGATTCCCAGTGTATCGTTGATGAAGAATTTAGCTAAAAAAGCCCCTGTGAATCCGGTCCAATTTTGAACTTCAGGATATTGGTTCAATTTAAAAAAAGTAGCTGAAGCGATTTTGTCGTAATCAGTCCAACCAGTATAAAAAAAAGAGACAAACCCAATTAAAAGGTAAATAGAAACCAAAACTAAAAAGAAGCCAAAAACACGATGGAATTTGTCGTTTTTTAAAAATGCAAAAGGACGAAAGGTGCGGGCACTTTTTATCTTTTTTTCTTTAGGAGCTTTAATTGGGTTCTCCTTAAAAGAATTGCTTTTTAATTGGTTAACTCTTCTTTGCATTTGGTATGAATGTTCAGATAACAATAGCAACAAAGGTAATAAAATCTAAATGATTAATATTACCTAAGAATATAATGAATAAGTTTCAGAAATAAATTATTAGGAGCTCCCAAACATTTTTTTGAGTTCATCTTGTGTCATCTCCTTATAATCGCTTGGAATTGCGAAAACATGATCGGGCACCTCTTCGGGGTTTACTTCAGAAGCAGAAAATTTCATCATCAATCCACGTGTGCTGATTTCATATTGTAGCATTACCCCATTGATTTTGTTAAAGAGTGGGTCGCTATAATTAATTCCCATGTTTCCAAGATCTTCCGTGTAAAAAACAGTGAAAGTAGTAAGCCCTCCAAAATCTTCAGCATTCACTTCAATCAATGCTTTTTTACAATTGTATCCTGCGATGTTTTTTGTCTCATCACTAAACGACACCTTTAGGTCACTGTATTTTGTACGTTCAAACTCTATTTCACCAACAGATTTTTTGATGGCCACTTTTTGCCCCATAATATCCAGCAAATTCACAACAGTTTTCAAATCATTATCAAAAATAGTAATCTGATTACCCATTCCTGTTTTCAATTCGCTTCTGCTTTTGTTGTTTTTTAGGATGAATTTCATTTCACTGGGCAGCATTGATTTCATGGCTGCATTTTCACCCAGGCCATCATAATCAATTTGATATAAAATATGACCTACGAACCCTTTTTGAGCATTACCGTTTAATGAAGCTGATATTGTCAGTATGATTAGCAGTATAGTTTGGGTAAACTTTTTCATTGGGTTTAAATTTCGGATGAACGTAAAAAAATGATTATTTTTCGATCTGAA
The DNA here is from genome assembly GCA_002840985.1 of Bacteroidetes bacterium HGW-Bacteroidetes-17. GTDB lineage: Bacteria > Bacteroidota > Bacteroidia > Bacteroidales. The sequence continues at coordinate 23,460 of PHDM01000038.1, read as the reverse complement.
TCGCTAATATTTTATCACCTTGTTTAATTCGGTCAATTACCTCAAGCCCTTTCACTACTTTACCAAATACAGTATGATTTCTGTCAAGATGAGCTGTATTTTGACGACTGTGGCAAATAAAAAATTGAGAACCTCCCGTATTTCTTCCGGCATGGGCCATCGAAAGAACTCCTCTGTCGTGATATTGATTCTCACCATCCAACTCACAATTGATAGTATATCCTGGGCCACCGGCTCCGGTTCCATTCGGACATCCACCCTGAACAACGAAATTAGGAATAACCCTATGAAATGTTAAACCGTTATAAAATCCTTTCTCTGATAATTTTACGAAATTGGCCACGGTATTCGGAGCATCTTTTTCGAAAAAATTAACTTCCATATCTCCGTTTACTGTTTTTATGATTGCTTTCATCCATTCAATTTTTTAATTTGTAATTATTTCAATTTGCTTTCTGATTATTATTTTACTGTTCTCATGATTTTGTTCCATCTGATTTTTCCTCCAAAGAGAGGTTTGTTTGGATCAAGTGAAAACCAAACCAATGATGCTTTTCCTACAATGTGGTTCTCCGGAACAAATCCCCAAACCCTTGAGTCAGCTGAATTGTGACGATTATCACCCATCATCCAGAAATAATCCATTTTGAAAGTATAAGAATTGCTTACCACATCATTTATAAAAATTTTATCATTTCTGATTTCGAACTTATTTTCTTCAAAAACTTGAATGATGCGTTCGTATAAGGAAATATTCTGTAGGTCGATTTGAACGGTTTCGCCTTTTTTAGGAATATGAATTGGCCCAAAATTGTCAAAATTCCAATCGTGATAATTGTCGTGTGGGAAGATGTTTGGATCCTTCACTCCTTTAGCCTCAGATACGGGTTCTATCGAAATTACATTTGAAAAAGTTTTCATTTCGTTAACTGCATTGTCGGTCAGGGTAATATAATATTCTCCAACATTTCCACTGCTAATATCTTCGGTAATCTCGAGCTTTTCTAAAATTTTTGGGTTAAATCGTGTACCATTGGTCGTGACTTTATATTTAAATTGACGAATCCCTGGGCTTTCATTCATCACGCCGTTGATGTAAACCTGACGATCAATAATTTCAAGATTATCACCTGGCATACCCATGCATCGTTTGATGAAGTTTTCTCTTTTATCTAAAGGCCGACTGATTATATCGCCAAAGTTTGTTTTATCATTCCACACCCTTTCCCTTCCATAATCACGAACCATTGAGTAATAACTGATGTTGCTTTGCCATTTTACCGAAAGGGTATCACCGTCGGGGAAATTAAAAACAACCGCGTCATGTCTTTTTACTTTTGTAAAACCAGGAAAACGGAAATAGGGTAGTTTAACACTTTCAATGTATGATTTGGTTGATTTTGTTAATGGAAGTGTATGATGAACAAAGGGAAATGCGATGGGGGTCATAGGCGCTCTTGGCCCATAGCTTATTTTGCTCACGAAGAGAAAATCGCCAACCAATAATGTTTTCTCCATCGATGAAGTTGGAATCGAGTAAGCCTCAAAAATGAATATTCGAATGATTGATGCAGCTATAACGGCAAATATGATTGCATCGGCCCATTCGCGAACAAAACTCTTTTTTATTTCTTCTCTATGGTCGGGGTCAATAAAAACAAATTGTTCCTTAAATCCTAAATATGGCAAATAGAGGAATGGGAAAATCGCTCCAAAGCCGTGTTCCAATAAACCGTTTCGTCCAAAACACTTTAGTAATTCAACAATCATCAGCATAAAAACAAATACATTGATGAATGGAATTAATAGAAAAATGTACCACCACATCGGTTTTTTAACTATTTGAAGCCATACATACAAATTGTAAAAAGGGACGAAAGTTATCCAACCCTGCCTGCCTGATTTTTCAAATAATTGGTAAGCGAAAATTGCAGGAATCGTGAATGATAAGGGGATTAAAATGAGTAATAGTAACATAATTTTTGAGTTTAGGGAAAAGCGAAATTACAAAAGTTTTAAGAACGTGAAGTTAAAAGATGTTAAGAATGCGAATAGAACTCTTAAATTTACTTAAATCCAAAAACACCCGGAATGCTTACTTGCATTCTTAATCCGGGAATAGTTTGATTATTCATAGGCTGATTATATATATAAGGATCAAACCTTAATGATAAATTCGGGGAAACTTGAAACTCAAACAGATGGGCATCAACACTGGCATCAATTACATTTAATAAATACCAAAACCCGGCAACGATGTAACTCAATTCCATGTTGCGCCTATAATAATCACGTCCTTGTTTTAATTGATCTTTATTGTATAAATCATAATATTCGTTTGGTGAGGGTTGATCATCTCCTTCTACCGGAACAAATTCGTAAGCAGCTTTATACAGCTTGTATTCTTTTCTGTTATTGCTAATCATGTATCCAATGACCCCGAATCCGACATAAACAACAGGCACTTTCCAATACTTTTTATTGTAGGCTTGTCCCAAACCAGGTAAGATTAAAGAGTAAATTGTTGCTTTATGGGCCGAATGTGGCTTTTTCTGGGTATTATCAATGTTTGCGAACGATTGTGATTGGCTCTCGATATTTGAGATAATGATAAATAAAACGAGTAAAAAAATAATTTTCGTATTCTTTACAGTAGTTCGAAGCATTCGCAAGTGCATTTGAGAATAAATCCGCAAAATTATAAATTAATTTAGGATTTAATAAGATTTATGATTCTGATGAATTCTTCATCAGATTCGAAAGAAATAACGATGTTGCCAAGACCTTTATTGTTTCTCCTAATATCAACCTTGGTATTAAAATGCTCGATTAATTGTGCTTTGTTCCTTAAATAATCTTCAGGGAGCTGAACGGTCGATTTTTCTTGTATTCTTGGTCTTGATGCATTGGTCCTGACCATTTCTTCAACTTGCCTTACGGATAAGTTTTCCACGATGATTCTTTTTAGGATTCGTAATTTTGTTTCATCGTCGGCAATGTTGATCAATGCGCGTGCATGACCCATGCTGATTTGATCATCTTTTAAAGCAATCTGCAGCTCAGCAGGCAACTTTAATAAACGGATGTAGTTTGAGATCGTAGTTCTGTTTTTCCCGACTTTTTCGCTCAGTTGGTCCTGGGTGAGCTGGCATTCTTCAATTAGTCTGTTATAACTTATTGCAATTTCAATGGCATTTAAATCTTCACGGTGAATGTTTTCAACCAAGGCAAGTTCAAGCATTTGTTCATCGTTGGCAACACGGATATAAGCAGGAACATGGGTCAGTCCGGCTCTTTTCGCAGCGCGGTATCTGCGTTCGCCTGCAATAAGCTGATAACGGTCATATCCAAGTTTTCGAACAGTTAAAGGCTGGATAATTCCTTGTTCCTGAATGGATTTTGAAAGTTCATCAATCGCCAAATCATCAAATTCGATGCGGGGTTGAAAAGGATTTGTTTCGATAATCCGAACATCCATCATTGCAATTGCACCAACAACATAATTGCCCGAAATATCGTTAGAAGTTATATCAGTATCAGGGCTCTGAAGTATGGCATCTAATCCTCTGCCCAATGCTTTTTTCTTAGGTTTCATTCTCCAGGTCTATATTTTTATCAGATTTATCTACTTTAGTCATTTCATTATTCTGAAGAATTTCACGAGCAAGGTTTAGGTAATTAATGGCACCGGTACTATCAGCATCATGCATGATGATGGTTTCTCCAAAACTTGGGGCCTCACTTAGTCGGGTATTTCTATTGATCAGCGTATCGAACACCATTTGTTGAAAATGGGTTTTCACTTCTTCAACCACCTGTCTTGACAATCTAAGTCGTTTATCAAACATGGTCAGTAGGATGCCTTCAATATCTAAATCAGGATTAAGTCGTGACTGCACTATTTTTAGGGTATTAAGAAGTTTTCCTAGTCCTTCGAGCGCAAAATATTCACACTGTACAGGTACAATAACCGAATCGGCAGCAGTGAGTGCGTTTACTGTTAACAGCCCAAGCGAAGGAGAGCAATCGATAATGATAAAATCGTAATCATCTTTAATTTGATCGGTTACCTTCTTCATCATTTTTTCCCGGTTCGGAAGATTGATCATTTCAATCTCGGCCCCAACCAAATCGATATGGGCTGGAATGATGTCAAGGTTTGGAGTTTGCGTTGATAGGATAATGTTTTTTGGTTCGATATCATCCATGATACATTCATAGATGCTGGTCTTGATGTTTTTAGGATCGAAACCAACCCCTGAAGTTGCATTCGCTTGTGGATCTGAATCAATGATTAGGGTCCTGAATTCAAGAACTGCAAAACTCGCACCTAAGTTTATTGCAGTCGTAGTTTTACCTACGCCGCCCTTTTGATTTGCTATTGCGATTACTTTACCCATAAATTTGATTGCGTAAATGCATTAAAGAAAAATTTCTCAGTTTACAAAAATATAATTTTTGCTTGCATTACTGGAATGTAAACAGCTTAAGTTATTAACTGAAAATTAAAAAATGTTAGTAATCTTTGTAAGTGAACCTGTTAAGTCCTTGTAAATTAGGAAAAGATTTATTTTGTTTTTTATTTATTAGACTCAACCTCTTCATCTTCAGTTTCGGACATCAGATCTTCAAATTCAACAGAACCCTGATCCCTAAGGTTAGAGCGTTCTTCAACTTCATCTACAACCGGAATTTCACCGGTTTCGATAAATTTTACTACATCTCTTAAGCCATTTGCGAATTTCTCAAAATCTTCTTTATACAGAAATATTTTGTGCTTCTCATAAAAGAATTTCCCCTGTTCATTATTAAAGCGTCTTTTGCTTTCAGTAACAGTAATGTAATACTCATCTGAACGGGTGGCTTTTACGTCAAAAAAATAAGTTCTTTTTCCTGCCCTGATTGCTTTAGAAAATACTTCCTCTCTTCTTTCCTTGTTGTCTGACTGTTCCATTTTTTCTTTAAATAATTTATTGTCGACTATCTATAAGCAAATATAAAAATATTATTTATAAATGAAAGCAAATATCCTGATTGCTGTAAAATAGAATTATATGGATCATTTGATTATTTTTTCAATAATTCTGACAAGTATAATGAATGATGTTTTGAAATAAAAAGATTAACTTTGCCGTCGTTAAATAAAATCATTTACAGTTCATTTACATATCTATATGCTCAGTAGAAGGCAGTTAAGGATTAAAGTGCTCCAAGCGTTATACGCATTCTTTCAATCAAAATCAGACAGAATGGATTTCGGTGAAAAGCAACTTTTTATAAGTATTGAAAAGATATACGAGCTTTGTTTTTGGCAATTATCATTTATGATAGAGATTGTCGACTTTACAAAAGTGAGAACTGAAGAAGCTAAGCATAAGCATTTCCCTACCCCTGAAAACCTAAATCCAAATACCAAATTCATCGATAATAAACTGATTGAACAAATTCGAAATAATCGGATTTATGAAAAAAAATACGATCAGTATAAGATCTCTTGGGCTGAACAAACTGAAATGATTCGAAGAATCTATAAAGAAATCATAGAAAGTAAATACTATGAAAAATTTATGGACGAACCCGAAAGGACTTATGAAGGGGATAAAGAATTCATCATCCTTTTACTTAAGAAAGTGATTGCAAAATCAGAGTCTTTAAAGCAGTTTTATGAAGACTTGAGTATATATTGGTCCGACGATTATCATTCAGTTACGGCACTTGTCATCAAAATCATAAATTCATTTACCGAAGAAAGTGATACATATCATTTGCTTCCGGTAATCTATAAAACAGCTAACGAAGCAGAGAATGAAGATGTGGATTTTGTGAAATCCCTGTATCGGAAAACGATCATTAATTCTGATAAATTAGAAAAATTAATAACTGAAAAAACAGTCAATTGGGAATATGATCGAATTGCGGTAATGGATATCATCATTCTGAAAATGGCCTTAACTGAATTGACCGAATTTAAATCGGTTCCGGTAAAGGTTACTTTGAACGAATACATCGAACTGTCAAAATCATATAGCACCCCAAAAAGCAACATCTTCGTCAACGGGATATTGGATAAACTCATCAATGATTTAAGCGAAAGTAAGGACATTCGTAAAACGGGTAGGGGTTTGATGAATTAATTGTAAACATATAGGTTCCTCGATATAAAAATATTCTGCTAATTTTCTTATCTTTGCGTTGTGCTTTGCTAAAAGCATATACGATGTTATTTAATAAACTCTTACTAATAAACTCATCATGGCTTTTGATCTTGAAATGATAAAATTGGTGTATTCAAACTTTGTAGAAAAAGTTGAACACGCCCGTAAAATAGTTGGTCGTCCACTCAGTTTAACTGAAAAAATTCTTTATGCCCACCTCGACGAAGGACATGCCACAAAACAGTACTTAAGAGGTGAGTCTTATGTAGATTTTCGTCCCGATCGGGTTGCAATGCAAGATGCAACCGCTCAAATGGCTTTGTTGCAATTTATCCAGGCAGGTAGAAAAAAAGTAGCTGTTCCGTCCACTGTACATTGCGATCATCTCATTCAGGCCAGACTTGGAGCAAAAGAAGATTTGAAGATTGCGAATACCGCCAACAATGAAGTGTTTGCGTTTTTAAGTTCGGTATCTGATAAATATGGAATAGGTTTCTGGAAACCCGGGGCTGGGATCATTCATCAGGTAGTGATTGAAAATTATGCGTTTCCAGGGGGAATGATGATAGGGACAGATTCACACACCGTGAATGCAGGAGGTTTAGGAATGATTGCCATTGGTGTTGGTGGAGCAGATGCTGTTGATGTAATGGCAGGGATGTCATGGGAGCTGAAGTTCCCAAAATTGATTGGGATAAAACTAACAGGAAAACTCAGTGGTTGGACCTCAGCCAAAGATGTCATATTGAAGGTGGCCGGAATACTGACCGTAAAAGGCGGAACAGATGCCATTGTGGAGTATTTCGGTCCTGGAGCTGATTCGCTTTCATGTACAGGTAAAGGAACTATTTGTAATATGGGTGCTGAAATTGGTGCTACAACCTCTATTTTTGGGTATGATTCTAAGATGAAAGAATATTTGGTTGGAACCGATCGTGAAGAAATTGCATTGATGGCTGACAAAATTGCTGATTATTTGAGAGGTGATCACGAAGTTTACAAAAACCCAGAAAAATATTTTGATGAGGTGATTGAAATTGATTTGAGTTCTTTAGAGCCTCATGTCAATGGTCCGTTTACACCTGATTTAGCTACCCCAATTTCAAAATTTGCACAAGCGGTTAAAGATAATAATTGGCCACAGAAACTTGAAGTCGGGCTGATTGGATCTTGTACAAATTCATCGTACGAAGATATCAGCAGAGCGGCATCCGTTGCAAAACAAGCGATCGATAAAAAATTGAAAGTTAAGTCTGAATATACCGTTACACCGGGTTCTGAATTGGTGAGGTTTACTGTTGATCGTGATGGTTACTTAGAAGTATTTAAGAAAATTGGGGGCTTAGTGCTTGCTAATGCATGTGGACCTTGTATCGGTCAATGGGCCAGGCATGGTGCCGAAAAACAGGAACGGAATTCCATCATGACTTCTTTCAACCGTAATTTTGCCAAACGAAATGACGGAAACCCAAATACCCATGGATTTGTCGCTTCACCTGAATTAACTACTGCATTTGCTATTGCCGGCGATCTTACTTTTAATCCGTTAACCGATGAATTGGTAAATGAAGATGGGAAAAGCGTAAAACTTGATGAACCTAAAGGATTGGAAATGCCCGTGAAAGGCTATGCGGTTGCAGATAATGGCTATCAGGCACCTTCTGACGATGGAAGTCACATCCAGATTGCCGTTGATCCTAAATCGGACCGACTGCAACTACTGAAGCCGTTTGATGAGTGGAACAGAAAAGACTATACCGGTTTGAAATTATTAATAAAAGCGCAAGGGAAATGTACAACCGATCATATTTCGATGGCAGGTCCCTGGTTAAAGTACCGTGGTCATCTGGATAATATTTCTAATAATCTATTGATTGGTGCAGTAAATGCGTTTAATGGTAAGACAAATGCAGTTAAAAATGATTTGAACGGAAACTATTTACCTGTTCCTGAAAGTGCAAGAACATACAAAGCAGCCGGATTTGCCTCAATCATTATTGGAGATGAAAATTACGGAGAAGGATCATCACGGGAACATGCTGCCATGGAGCCCAGGAATTTGGGGGTAAAGGTTGTACTGGTGAAATCTTTTGCCCGTATTCATGAAACAAATCTGAAGAAGCAAGGAATGCTTGCCTTAACGTTTGAAAATAAGAGTGACTATGATAAAGTGCGGGAAGATGATGTTTTTGATATAATCGGATTAAGCGATTTTACTCCCGGTAAGGCACTGAATTTAGTATTGAATCATTCAGATGGAAGTAAAGATAAATTTAATGTAACCCATACCTATAATTGGAGTCAAATAGAGTGGTTTAAGTCAGGTAGTGCCTTAAATCTAATTCGGAAGCAATCGAGTTAGTATTCATTTAATCCAACGATTATGTATTACATTAAAAGATTCCTTATTCTGATACTTGGGCTTATTTTATTTACCTCCTGCGATTGTATTGAAGGAGAAGGTCCTACAGTTACTGAAAACAGAAATGTTTCAAATTTCGACGCCATTGAATTAGAAGCTTCGGCAAATGTATTTATAACGAAGTCGGAACATTTTGAACTCAAGATTAAAGGACAGCAAAATATTCTGGATATTTTAAGAACCAGGCTTAGGGGCAGAACCTTAGTAATAGAGTATGATGAAGCCTGTGTAATTAATAGCAGAAGTTTAGAAATTTTTATTTCAATGCCGGAAATTACAGAAATCCAAATTGACGGATCAGGAGAAGTTGAAAGCGAAGATGTTTTTACAACGGATGATCTTTATCTGGGCGTTTCAGGTTCGGGTTCAATTGAACTGGAGATTAAATCAACCAGGGTTGAAGCTGAAATTAATGGTTCTGGAAGTGTGTTTTTAACTGGAGAAACAGATCGCTTTAGCTCCTCGATTAAGGGTTCAGGTGATATCAAGGCAAGTAGATTAAAAGCCGGTAGAGCAAAGGTTCATATAGGAGGATCCGGTAGCACGTATATTTATGCACTTGATGATTTAGACGTGAGTATAAGTGGTTCCGGAAATGTTAATTACTCAGGCGATCCAAGCATTAATACGAAAGTGAATGGCTCAGGCGATGTAAGAAAAATCAGGTAGCTTTTTTTTTCTTTTTCATCAGATCTTCGAGGATACTATTTAATCTATTGTTATCAATAGGTTTCGGTAAGAATTCATTCATGCCGGCCTTCATGCATTTTTCTCGATCTTCATTGAAAGCATAAGCTGTGACAGCAACGATGGGTATTTTAGGGTTAAAAAGCCCTGATTTATCTGCTCTTATAAACTTTGTTGCCTGAATTCCATCCATCTCGGGCATTTGAATATCCATGAGAATTACATCAAAATCAAATTTCTTCAAAGTTTCAATAGCTTCAAGCCCATTTTCAGTAACAACACAGGAATGGCCCCTGCTTTTAAGCAGCCTGATAATCAATTTTTGATTTAGCTCATTATCTTCAGCAATCAGAATGTGCAAAGATTCATTACCTGAAACAGGAAAGTTTAGATGTAATTTCCCTTGTTCAGTATCACCATTGATTACAGAAGTGGAAGAGGATTCCTTAAATTGAATCGTGAAGTAGAAAGTACTACCTTTTCCCTCAGTACTTTCAACCCAGATTTCACCCCCCATTTTATGAGCAAGCTTTTGAGATATAGCTAGTCCCAGGCCGGTTCCTTCATACTTCCTTTTGGTCGTTGAATGAGCTTGTGAAAATGACTCAAAGATGTCAGTAAGCTTATCTTGGGTAATTCCAATTCCTGTATCACTTACAGAAAAAAGTATTTTGAATTTCCCATCTTTAATGATAATCTCATCATTCCCTCTTTCGGGAGTTACACTAATAGAGCAGCTGCCTTTATGAGTAAATTTTAGTGCATTTCCGATGAGGTTATATAATATTTGTTTAAAATGGATAGAGTCGCCCACAACTCTTGCGGGAACCTTATTGCTATAATTCAAATTTAGGGTTATTCCTTTAGCATCTGCATTTGCTTTAAAAGAATCAACCACTTCTTTAATGTTGCTTTTTAATTCAAATTCTTTATCTATAAACTGTACTTTGCCGGCCTCAATTTTCGATAAATCTAAAATGTCGTTGATGATTGAAAGTAAATGGTTGGATGCCGTTTGTACCAATTCCAGGAATTCTTTTTGTTCTTCTGTCAACTTTGTCTCCGATACTAAGCTTAGCATCCCAATCACCGTATTCATTGGCGTACGAATTTCATGGCTCATACTTGCCAAAAATTCGCTTTTAGCTTGATTCGCATTTTCAGCCAATTCAATGGATTTTTTAAGTTCTGCTTCTTTGAGCCTTTGCGAATCGGGCAGGTTAGTCGCGGCATTTAGCATTAATCCCAAGTTCGCCAAAAGCATTTGTGGAATCATGGGCCAGGTTAAAATGAAGTCAATTCCTTTTACCGAATCAATAACTTTTTGAATGTCATTTTGATCAAATAAAACAAATAAACTTTGACACCAGAACTTTCTTTTTATCTCCTCAGCTTTCTCCAAAATGTGTTTGTCCGGATTTTCTAAAAGCCAGATAAGAATTTTGGGTTTGTACTGAAGACAATTCAAATTAATTGTATCAATATTGGTGATGTAATGAAAACTAAAATCATTGGATGGAAGCATTGCTTTTAATTGTTCGCTTAACCCCGGGTTGTTTTCAATTACCAGAATTTGAATGTCTTTCATTGTTAAGAATTTTCTTACTTTATTGCTTTCGGTAAAGTTAGTGTTTTTTGCAGCATGCCATGAGTATTATGCTTGGTTGTTTAATCTGCCTTCGCATTCCGCTTCGGCAGATTTGTTTGCCAACATGGCAGGCGAGATGACGTGGTTAAGTTCCCCTGAGCTTGCTCCGGAAGAAAGGGTTTAAGACCTGCTCATGGGTTTAATACCATTTAATTCTATATTCAGGGATTCTTTAAAAATTATTAATAATGAGTTTAACAAGTATAAAAATTAAATTCAATAGATTTGCGTTATTGATTGTTATGGATATTAATGGCAAATTATTTCAGAAAGTAACCCGCGTTTTGATCTTTTTTTTGATCATATGTGGACTATTTATTAACAAGCTGAGTGCACAAGTTGGTGGGAATAATTCATTTGATTTTTTGAGTTTAGTAAGTTCAGCCCGTATTGCCTCAATGGGGGGCGATTTTCTCTCAATTAATGACGGAGATATTACACTTGCTCTTAACAATCCATCCCTCATTAATTCAACGTTGAACCATCATCTTTCCTTAAGTATTGTTGATTATTATGCTGATATAAACTATGGGTTCGCAGCTTATTCTCATTCTTTCGAAAAATATGGCAGCTTTGTTGGGGCAGTGCAGTTTGTAAACTATGGTAAATTCGATTATGCTGACAACACAGGTATCATTAATGGTCGTTTTGGTGCTTCTGAGTTAGCAATGCAAATTGGATGGGCCAGGGCAATTACCCCAAAATGGTCGATTGGTTCTAATTTCAAATATATTTATTCGTCCTTCGAAGGATATAATTCGCATGGCATGGCCCTTGATTTTGCAGGTTCATTCTTTGACGATGAAAATGGGTTTTCTTCATCTTTCATTGTTAAAAATATTGGATGGCAGGTAAAATCATACACAAGTGGGAACAAGGAAGAATTTCCATTTGAAATTCAGTTTGGACTCTCAAAAAGATTAAAACATCTTCCGTTCAGATATTCACTTTTAGTAAATCATCTGAATAAGTGGGATGTTAGTTACCATAATCCATATGATACGAATAGTGATTATACTTTACTAAACGATGCTGAAAATACAAATGATGCTTCGCTGAAGTTTGGAGATCAATTATTTCGTCATATCGTAATTGGAGGTGAACTTTTACTGTCAGAAAACTTCATTTTAAGATTGGGATATAATTATAAACGAAGAAAAGAATTAGGAGTTGATTCTAAAATGTCAACGGTTGGGTTTTCCTGGGGATTTGAATTTAAAATTTCCCGATTCAGATTGGCTTATGCCCGTTCCGCTTATCATCTGGCCGGTTCTCCAAATTATTTTACCATTACAACGAATATAGCTGAATTATTTAAACGCTAATTGACCGTACTTCCTGAAATTATTCGCAATTAGCTTTTGCTTATTTCCTATTTTTACAGTCTAATAATTATAATATGCAGGTTTTTGTCGATCCTAATTCCGGCTTTTGTGGAGGTGTGGTTAAAGCTGTTAAAACGGCAGAAAAAGAAATCGCGGGTCAGGATCAATTGTATTGTCTGGGCGAAATCGTGCATAATCAGGCTGAAGTTGCAAGGTTGACCGAAAGAGGGATTATTTTTATCAGTCATGATGATTTAAAAAGCATTCGAAATGCCAAAGTATTGGTCCGGGCTCATGGCGAACCACCTGAAACTTATCAATTGGCAAAACAGAATAATATTGAACTGATTGATGCTACTTGTAAAGTTGTTCAGCGTTTGCAGCGTAAAGTAGGCAAGGCCGCTGAAGAAATCAAAAAAGTAAATGGACAGATCGTAATTTTCGGAAAAACAAAGCATCCGGAAGTTTTAGGATTAATGGGGCAATCATGCGTAGAGGTGGTTATTCTTGAAAAGGAAGGAGATATTCGAAAAATTGATTTTACGCGACCTATCCGCTTGTTTTCGCAAACCACCATGAGCATGCTGAAGTTTGAGGAGATTAAACTTTTAATTCAATCGAAATTAAACGAATCTCAAAGAAATGATAAATATTTTTTCGAAGCGACGAACTCAGTTTGTAAGCAGGTTTCTAAAAGAGAAGAAAAATTAGTTTTCTTTGCCAGGAGTCATGATGTAATTGTCTTTGTTGGAGGACAAAACAGTTCGAATGCTAAATTCTTATTTGGAATTTGCAAAGAACATAATGCCAAATCATATTTTGTGGCAAATGAAACTGAAATTCAAAAATCCTGGTTTGAAGGTGCTGATTTGGTAGGAGTAAGTGGGGCAACTTCCACCCCTCAATGGTTGATGAATGAAGTTGCTGAAAAAATTAAGACATTGTAAACATGTATCTGAAAAAACTCATATTCACAAATTTTAAAAACTGCGAGCAGGCAGAATTGAATTTTTCCGAAAAAATAAATTGCTTTGTTGGGAACAATGGAGCAGGAAAAACTAATGTGCTTGATGGAATTTATTATTTGTCGTTTTGTAAGAGTTACTTCAATTCAATGGATACGCAAAATATTTTGCACGAAGCACCTTTTTTTGCCATTCATGGCCACTACTCAAAAAATGGGAACAAGGATGATGTAACCAGTTGTATTCAAAAGCGTGGTGCAAAAAAGCAATTTAAGCATAACAAAAAAGAATACGAACGACTTGCCGACCATATTGGACTGTATCCTCTCGTAATGGTTTCTCCATACGATCGCGATCTGATCAATGATGGGAGTGAAATCAGGCGAAAATATATCGATGGGGTAATTTCGCAATTTGACCGTAAATATTTAGATCATTTACTCAATTACAATAAAGTTCTGGCACAGCGGAATGCTTTGCTCAAAAGGATGGGAGAGTTAAGATCGTTTGATCGATCACAGATTGAAATTTGGGACAATCAATTGATCAATCATGGTGAGGTGATCTATGAAAAACGAAAGCATTTCCTGGATGATTTTTCCCCGATTTTCCAAAAATATTTTGAAGTAATAACGAAAGGGAGAGAAAAAGTAAGCATCACTTATGATTCGCAATTAGCGGAGAATAATTTGGGTGAATTGTTAATTGATTCATTTAAAAAAGATTGCATGATGCGTTTTACTACGCAGGGTATTCATAAAGATGATTTACAGTTTAATATTGGAGATCATCCCATTAAAAAATTTGGATCGCAAGGGCAGCAAAAGTCATTTGTAATCGCCATTAAACTTGCTCAGTTTGAATACACTAAGAATGTTAAAGGTTTTAATCCGGTACTTTTGCTCGACGATATTTTTGATAAGCTTGATGAACACAGGGTTGAGCAACTGATTGATTTGGTCAGTAAAAATAATTTCGGGCAGGTATTTATCACAGATACCCAACAATTTAGAGTGGAACGTTTATTTCAGAAAAATAAAATTGATCATAAAATATTTTTGGTGAAGGCAGGTGTAATTTCAGAAATCGAGAACAATAATTCAAAAAAATGATGAGTAAGGGATCCAATGAAATGACGATTGGCCAGGCCATCAACGAGCTGTTAAAAACTTACAAGCTTGAAGATAAAATGACCGAGGTGAAATTGATTAATTCGTGGGAAAGCGTGGTTGGTAAAATGATTGCCAAACATACGGTCGAAATCAAACTCAAAAAAAGAAAGTTGTTTGTGAAGATGGATTCCGCTGCAATTACCAATGAACTTACGTATGCCAAAACCAAGATGGTAAAAGCATTAAATAAAGAGGCAGGTGCTGATATTTTGGATGAAATTATATTCAGCTAATGGTATTTCCGAAAAATTTAATTAAACAATTCCTCAAAGCTCTGCTTTGGGGTAAGAATCCAGAATTCAGAAGAGGGATTAAAATATCTTCAAAATAAATTCTGACTTCTGACAATTGTATTCTATATTCCAGATACCTAGCAGCTATGCTACGGGGTAGTTCATTTGATCATAACAGCATTATTTTACCTTCAAATCCAAACACTTTTCATCTTCAATATATGCTTCTAAATGATCGCCTATATGAACAGGGCCAACCCCTTCAGGAGTACCTGTGAAAATCAGGTCCCCAATTTTTAAAGTGATGAATTGTGAAACGTAGGAAATTAAATGATCAAATGAAAAAATCAAATCTCTTGTGTTTCCTTGTTGTTTGATTTCCTTGTTTACCTTCAAAGAGAAAGCGATGTCATTCATATTTTTATAAGCTGATTTTGGTTTGAACAATCCAAGTGGTGCAGATTGATCGAATGCTTTTGCCATTTCCCACGGAAGTCCTTTTGCTTTGCATTCATTTTGAAGATCACGGGCTGTAAGGTCGAATCCGATTCCAATTTCATCAAAATAGGTATGGGCAAATTCCGGTTGGATGTGTTTCCCTACTTTACAAATTTTTAAAACTATTTCGGTTTCGTAGTGAATGTCTTTTGAAAATTCAGGATAATAGAATGGCTGATTTTTCAGAACAACCGCACTTTCAGGCTTAAGAAAAAAGATGGGTTTTTTGGGTAATGGATTGTTTAATTCTATGGCATGCTCAACATAGTTTCTGCCAATGCATATAATTTTCATATGATTGAAATTTATCCAAAATTAAGTGATCCTTGGTTAAAACCTCGGAGTTTGATGGCTGTTATGACATTTTTTGTGGAGAGAGGAAAATCGCTCTTCATCATCCAGTCGTAATATGACGGCTCTTGTTTAAAGATTTCTTCAACCGATTTACCTTTATGTTTACCGAAGTTAAAAAGCTCTTTATTCTGCTCATCAAATATCAAATGGCCAACGAGATCGGCATTGTTTTTTTGTTTTGAAAACTCGTGTAAAGCATGAACATCATTTTTAACCGGCACCGAAATGCTACCATCCTTGTCTTCGAATTCAGCATTTTGATATTTCTCAAGTTGGGCTACTAAGATCTCGTAAGTTGCTTTTGTGTCTGCTTCTGCACCATGCGCACCAACCAAGTCTTTTCCACAATAAAATTTATAAGCAGCCTTCAAAGTGCGTTGTTCCATCTTATGGAATATATTTTGCACGTCGATAAATCGTCGGTGTTTAAGGTCGAAATTTACTTCGGCCCTGAAAAATTCTTCAACAAGTAGTGGAATATCAAATTTAAGCGCATTGTACCCACTCAAATCACAATTGTGCAAGAAGTGATTGAATTCACTTGCCATATCCTTGAATGTTGGCTTATCTTTAACATCTTCATCTTTAATGCCGTGTATTTCGGTTACCTCATGAGGAATTGGGATAGTTGGGTTTACCAATCTGGTTAGGACTTTCTGAGTTCCATCTGGCATTACTTTCAGGATGCTGATTTCTACAATCCGATCATTGGTGATATTCAATCCGGTGGTCTCCAGGTCAAAGAAGGCTAAAGGACGCGTAAGATTTAATTCCATTATTCTATTGCTTATAAATAATGGCTAAATTAATAAAATCGCCGGGATTAGGTTGACTTATATCGGTAAATTTGGATCAAAGTTTTCCAAAAGTTCTTTAAGTCTTTTTAAATACATCCCTGCCAAAGCTCCATCCACTACCCTGTGATCATAAGCCAAGGAGAAAATCATGATGCTCCTGATACCGATGGTGTCACCTAATGGTGATTCAATCACAACAGGTTGTTTGCGAATAGCACCAATCCCTAAAATTGCTACTTGAGGCTGGTTGATAATTGGGGTTCCTGTTAAGCTGTCGAAACTACCAAAATTGGTTACCGTAAAAGTGCCTCCCTGGATTTCATCAGGTAAAAGCTTGTTTGATCGTGCACGATTGGCTAAATCATTAACGGTTTTCGATAACCCCAATAAGTTCTTTTCATCTGCGTGTTTTATGACGGGAACAATTAGATTGCCATTAGGAAGCGCAGCTGCCATCCCAATATTTACATTTTTACGAATGATAATTTTTGTGCCGTCAACAGAAGCATTGATGCCCGGATAATCTTTAATCGCTTTTGCTGCCGCATCAATGAAAATCGGGGTAAATGTAATTTTTTCACCTTCTCTTTTTAGTAAAATGTCTTTTACTTTATTTCTCCAATTTACGATCGTTGTAACATCAACATCAATAAAAGAGGTAACGTGGGGTGAAACCTGTTTGGACATCACCATATGGTCGGCAATTAATCTTCGCATGCGATCCATCTCAATAATCTGATCACCTCCTGATGCAATAACTGCAGGTGCTTCAACAACTTTTGTTGCCGGACTTGTGACTTTGTTTTTCAGAAAAGCTAAAATATCTTGTTTGGTGACACGGCCATCTTTTCCGCTGCCCTGAATACTCTCTAATTCACGAATCCCAATACCTTCAGTTTTTGCAATACTCTTGACCAATGGTGAGTAAAAACGATCAGTAGTAGTAAAATTATCTTCTGCTTTAGGTTCTGCTTGAACTACTTCGGGAGTCGTTGATTCAATTTTGACAGAGGGAACACTTGGTTTATCTTTTGATTTTTGCTCTGAATTTATTTCTGTTTCAGTATTTGCTGCTCCGTCCATTTCAATTTGGGCAATAATTTCTCCAACAGGAACCACATCGCCTTCTTTAAACATTAATTTAATGATTTTTCCTTCAACCGGAGAGGGTATTTCTGAGTCAACTTTATCAGTTGCAATCTCAAGGATTGCATCATCTTCTTCTACGATATCACCTTCAACTTTTAACCATTTGGTAATTGTCGCTTCTATAATACTTTCACCCAATTTGGGCATGATCAGATCAAATTTTGCCATTGCTAATTTTATATTTCATTAGAATTAATCAGGTATTAATTCAATTTTTCTTTTTTGCAAAGATAGTGATTTTTTTTAATCTGGAATAGTTCTAAATAAAATTGCAATTACTGTCTTCCCAGCTTTTTAAATCCTTGATACACGATATGTAAATCCTTCATAAAGTGATAGTTTTGGGCGTAATTAATGTTTAAAGCCGTGATCTCTTTTTGGTTATCTTTAAATTCTTTAATTCCATCTGTCGTGTATAAAACGCCCCTTTTAATTTCCGGTAATTTTTGGTTGGAATCATCCTGGGGATGATAGCCAACCCATGATTTTTTATTAATCAACACCCAGAAAATATTCTGAATAAAGTAGAAAAATGACGGGATTATGAAAAGGCTGAATGGAATTGAGAGAATCAAAATAAAAGTTAGGAGGAGATCGAAGATTCTTTTGACACGGATATTCGATTGATTGCTAATGATATTGATTTCCTGGATATATAAATCTTCAGTACTTGATATTGATTTACTTCCAATAATCGAAAAACTATTTTCAGGGGCAATTTTACAAATAAGGTATTTGGATTGAAGTGCAGTAATAACATCAATGATTTGCTGATAGCCGATGTCTTTTGAACAAAAAATAAGTTCATCAATGTTGAAATTTTTAACCAGTTCTTCGATTTGTGTGATGGCTCCAATAAATTTATTATTAATTATGGGTTTGTCATCAGGAGCAACATATCCATAAAATTCAGGTTTAATGCCGCTTTGGAGAAGAATGTTTGTAATTCGAACAGCTTCGTCTTTCTTTCCGATAATGATAATCCTTTTGGACATTTCAGGACCATATTGAATTAATCCCAATCGTCCTAATATCCAGCGAATGCCGTTTAATGATATTATACCCCATATAGCTCCCAATAGTATGATTGATCTGGAAAAGCGCCATGATTCACTTAGTAATGAATATCCCAGAATTATTGAAATGGTTCCGATGCCGATTGCCCATATTATTTTCTTAGGTTTAAATGGTTTGTCGTATCCACCTGTATAATACAGGACTGTCAGCCAAATTAAAGTGTAAATTGGAATGATGAGTTGATAGAATCGAAGAGGGTAGGAGCCACCTTCGGGATAGATGATCTGTGTCTCCCAAATCTGTGTAATTAAGAAGACTCCTGACCCTAAAATGACAAAGTCGATAACCGGTAAGAAAAAACCATTCAGGATCCTTTTTAATAGGGCGAATACAGCTCCTGATACTATAGCTATTTTGATCAGTATTGATAAGACTTTGGTGCTGTTTTTCGAAAAATGTTTTTTTGAAAAAATAAGCATGGCCTTGTAAAAGCTATAAACATACTCGATGCTTTCTTTTTTCGTACTTTCACCTTTATAATGGATGATTCGTGCTTTCGGGAAATAATAATTTTTATAGCCTGCCTGTATAATTCGATGCGATAAATCAACATCTTCTCCATACATAAAAAACTGCTCATCAAAATAACCGGTCTTTTCGAGTACGGATTTACGAATTAACATATAAGCACCTGTCAAAACATGCACACTTTGAATTTCATCCTTATTGAGCTGGTCGAGGTAATATTTACCAAAAATTCGGGAAGGAAAAAACAATTTAGATAAACCCGACATTTTATAAAATGCAGCGGCAGGGGTTGGTAAACCTCGTTTAGATTCCGGTAAAAACTTTCCATTCCCATCAATCATTTTCACGCCCAAGCTACCGGCTTCAGGATGAGCATCCATAAACAGAAGGGGTTTTGTCAGACTGTCATTCTCTAGCACCGTGTCAGGATTCAGAATTAGGATGTATTCACCTTCAGCAATTTTAATTCCTTGATTGCAAGCCTTTCCAAATCCAAGGTTGGTATCGTTTTTAATCAATTTTATTTGCGGAAAATCTCTGGTAATCATTTCAGCCGATCCATCTACGGAATGATTATCAATGCAAATAATTTCATAAGAAATCGTCTTAGCAGCCAATAATACAGAATTAAGACATTGTTTTAGAAAGTGCTTGACGTTGTAATTGACAATAACGATGGAAAGTTTCATGTACTTTAGGTTCCGGAGTTTGACTGCAGAAAATCAAAGATAATTAAATATGCTTACTAAAACTGATGTTTAATCAAACAATTCCTCGTGGCTTGCCGCGAGGTTTCCTACTACTCTCCTCTGAATATCAGGGGAGATGTCAGTCGAAAGACTGACAGAGGGGTGAAATAATGAAAATTCGGTTTTAGCTTTTTGCTGAAATAAAGTTGGCGAAATACCCCTTCGCTCTGCCACGGGGATAGTCAACTTTAAGAATTTTCTTTACTGCTTAATTGTCAGCATTGGAAGCTGTAATTGGAATAAATCCTTTTTTGTGAGTTTTTGAGTAAACAATTCTTTCAAGAAACCCCTTTTATGGGCAGCAAAAGCAATCAAGTGAATTTGATGCAGTTCGGTGTACTTTTGTAATGATTCAAGAAAATTTGATGATGCAATCATTTCAACGCAAATCAGTTCTTTTTTAATTTCATCTTTAAAATTTGCACAAAGTTCATTCATTGATTCGGAAGCTTTAAAGTTTTCCGGATGAACCAGATGAATGCAATGCATTTTAATGTCGAAATTGGAAAGAAGTTCAAAAATAGTCTTTATGATTATCATGTCATCATGAAGAAATTCGGTAGGGTAAAGGATATTGTTTATTGGTTTGTAAGTATAATTCAAGGGGATGGAAAGCACAGGGATTTGAGTGTTTTCGATTATTTTTTTTGAAATACTGCCCGAAAAAATACCTTTGGCAGCTTTGCCACTTGAACCGAGCATGATTAAATCCACCTTATATTCTTCAGCTGCTTTAATAATTTCATCCTCTGCATTGCCGCCACTCAAGGCCGACTTTACTCGTGCTTTTGGATAGGCCTCAACAATGCAATTTTCAATATTCTTTAAATCTGATTCTGCTTGTGATTTTATATCCTGAAGGATTTTTCTATTAATGAGTGTGTCGGTTTCAATTCCGGTCGGAAAATTGCTTTCAGCAACAAGGAATTTGTCAAAGTAGGAGTGAAATAGAATGATTTCGGCATCAAATCTTCCTGCTGCCCGAATGGCATAATTACAACAATTCTCAATCCCCTCCGAAAAATCAATCGCTAATAATATTGTTTTCATCTAAGATTATATTAAATAAAACAATCTATATAAGGCAAATATAATTCGAAAAGTTCTCAAAAAAAAGTTTTAGGCTTAAAAGCCAAAAGTCAAACCTGCAATTCCGACCAATAGGCCTACAAGGACATTCACCAATTTCATGACAATAAAACTTTTTTTCGATTCGGCTAATAATGGGATTGCCCCATGCCCGTCCTGAACTATTGAATTAGCCAATAGTATACTAAATGGGATGCTGCCTTCAACGAACAACAAAACAAATACAATGTGTGGGCCAGATTGCGGAATGATACCGATAAGCAATGCGATGATAAGGATGCTGAAGAGATTATTTTTGATCCAACTTTCAACATCAATAAAATCATTTATAAAATGTATTAATAGCAATGTTGCAAATGTCCATAAGAAAATTTTTAAAAAATGCTTCTTAATAATGTGAGCCCATAAATGTTCATTCAGAAAATGATCATTTACAGTAGAAATGATGAACAAAGCAATGAGGGTTACAAATAGAAATGTTGCGCTTACCCAACTCCACTCAAATCCATGCGATTCTGTTTCAGGTAAAAGCGGGTCTGATCCATTGCCTGGCAACAGAAAATGATGATCTTCGCCAATTACCCCAATTAATAGCCCAAATAAAAAAAGAAGGAGACCAGCCAGTAAAATAGCCCTCTGAAAGCTGATGTTTTTAATCTGATCAACAATAATTTTAGGGTCGAAGCAAATACAATCACCTTGTTCAGAATGAATTTTTAGATGATTTTCAGGAATGTGCATCAAAGTCCGGTTTTTCATAATGAGAAATATGATCAGTCCAGTGATAACAGAGATCACAAAAATAATTACAAATAGTTTCATGGCAGATCCCGGCATAATTGCAAGCATCAGAAATGCTTCATCGCCTGAAGTGGCAATCATGGTCGTAACCAATGCGGCAAACCCATATATTTTGTGTGTATAAAGTGATACTGCTGTATAAGTACCCAAACAACCAGGTATTATTCCAAGAAAGGCAGCACTTAATATTTGCAGCCATCCACTCCGTTGGAGCGGTTTACTCCAATTGCCTCGAGTTCGCACATTTATATATTCGATAATCAACATTACAACCAGCACAAAAGCCGTAATCATGATGGTATCTTTCAAGATTTCTATAAACATGGTAGGTATTATTTTGAATTGGTAAAAATAGCTGATTTTTTTAAAATTTCTGTAGTAATATTTTTTTATTTAAGAAAAGGCTTTTACATTTGGGTAATTAAATACTTCTTATACTAAATAGCATATGTCAAAAATTGTAACTCTTTCAGAGGCTGCATCCATAGCCCTACACGGTATGATCTTAGTTGCACAATCAGATAAGATGATAAATGTTGTTCAAATTTCGGAAATGACAACAAGTTCAAAGCATCATGTTGCCAAAGTCTTTCAACGATTAGTGAAAGAAAAATTTATTGAATCTCATCGGGGTCCTTCCGGTGGATTCACGATGAAAAGAAAACCTGATGAAATTACGCTACTTGAAATTTACGAAGCCATTGAAGGAAAAATTGAGATTCTGGCGTGCCCGATCGAAAAACAAATCTGTCCATTTGATAAGTGTATTCTAAATAGCGTTACTCGTGATATGACTATTCAATACCGGGATTATCTTCAGGGACAAACACTTGCGATGTATTTATAATCCTGTTCCTTATTTAGAATCCAATTCCCCGAATAAAATTTACGAATAAATTATTCTTTGAATTTAAAGAATTGCGTATATTTGCGTAATCAAATACTTAAATAGCGTAATTAACAAAATTGTTCAATATTTAAAAATCAAGTCATTAAAAAAAGCAATGTTATGAAACGGGAAATCATAAGAATTGATGAAGAAAAATGTACCGGGTGCGGATTATGCATCCCTGGTTGCCCCGAAGGTGCTTTACAAATGATTGATGGCAAGGCCAGGCTGGTTAGTGATTTAATGTGTGATGGTTTAGGTGCATGCATTGGTGAGTGTCCCGAAGGAGCAATTGAAATTGAGGAACGGGAAGCTGTGGCTTACGATGAAACAAAGGTCATCAAGGAAATTATTAAAAAAGGGAAAAATACAGTTGTTGCCCATTTATCGCATTTACAGGATCATGGTGAATTTGGATACTTAAAACAGGCTACTGATTATTTAATAGCTGCTCAAAGCGAATTGGAATTTAATTTAGATGAAATATTTATGAATGATCATAAAAAGGAGGACTCCAAAATTAAAGTGGCACAACATCATGAGCATGGACAGGGCTGTCCGGGCTCAGCAATGCGCGATTTTAAAGTTGACGAAAGACAAATGAATGCGGCAGCTCAAAGTTCAAATGATAAACAACCATCAACGTTACAGCAATGGCCGGTGCAAATGCATTTGGTTAATCCGAATGCCCCTTATTTCAGAAATGCAGATGTTTTGTTGGCTGCTGATTGTGTTGCCTTCTCAATGGGTAATTTTCATAGAGATGCACTAAAAGGCAAAGGCTTGGCAATTGCTTGTCCAAAGTTGGATCAGGGCATGGATATCTATGTTGATAAGCTTAGGCAAATGATTGATGTTGCCATGATTAATACTTTACAAGTAATGATCATGGAAGTGCCATGCTGTGGCGGACTCATTCACATGGCAAAAAAAGCATTGGAAGGAGCATCACGAAAAATCCCGATTAAACAAACTGTGGTCA
>PHDM01000037.1 GCA_002840985.1 Bacteroidetes bacterium HGW-Bacteroidetes-17 | reverse complement strand
TGGGGGTATTTGTTTAAATACTGAACCAATGGATTTGGATTCATTTCAATGGAATCTCTCATAATCGAATGTTTTTTATAGGTTAAAAACTGGACGGCAAACTTACTAAAATTCAGTGTATAAATTCAGCAAATTGATGAAACAATTTATTATTAAGTATGGATTTCTTTAAGTAATTTTGCTTCATAATAATAATTAAAAATGCATAATCTTAGCGAAGTTTTATTTTTTACGATTTTTCTTTTGTTCATAACGGCGATCTTGGTCATCGATTTGGGTCTGTTTAATA
The DNA here is from genome assembly GCA_002840985.1 of Bacteroidetes bacterium HGW-Bacteroidetes-17. Classification (GTDB taxonomy): domain Bacteria; phylum Bacteroidota; class Bacteroidia; order Bacteroidales. The sequence goes on along the minus strand of PHDM01000037.1, from coordinate 38,830 downwards.
AAAGAAGCCATATTCTTTCTCTTAAAGAATCATTGACCTGGACAGTGGTTTGGGTAGGCCTCGCGCTGGGATTTTATATCCTTATCATTTCGCGGGGAAGTTTAATACATGGCATTACTGATATAGATCAACTTAAACATATCATACAGATTTATCAGCATCCTATTAAAATAGACGGGATGCCTTATACGCAAGCCCTCAAACTTTATGAACACAACCTTGGACTTGAATACCTGACAGGTTATATCATTGAGTACGCTTTATCTATTGATAATGTTTTTGTAATGATTGTAATTTTTATGGCCTTTGGAGTAAAAAGGGTCTATTATCATCGCATTTTATTTTGGGGAATATTTGGTGCCATTGTCATGCGATTTGTTTTCATTTTTACGGCATCAGCACTTATACAGGAATTTTCCTGGATATTATATGTGTTCGGAGTACTTTTGATCTTTACCGGTGTAAAGATGTTTTATACCCGAAACCACAGCGATAAAGTTGATACTGACAAACATCCTGTCGTAAGGTTAGCTTCACGATATTTTGCAGTTGCTAAAAATTATCAAGGACCCCATTTCTTTACTAAAATTGATGGCAAAAAATATATCACCCCTTTATTTCTGGTATTATTAGTCATTGAATTTACGGATGTAATTTTTGCGGTTGATTCTGTACCGGCTATTTTCTCAATTACACATGATCCTTATATCGTTTTCTTTTCAAACATTTTTGCGATTATCGGATTACGGTCATTATTCTTTTTATTGATGAACGCTATGGGGCATTTCCGCTTTCTGAAAATTGGATTGTCTGTTTTGCTTACATTTATAGGAGTTAAGCTATTAGCCCATCACTGGCTTGAGCTAATCGGATTTCAAACAGCACACTCTTTGTATATCGTTTTGGGTATACTATCTCTAAGCATCATTTTGTCTTTAATAATACCTGAAAAAAAGATTCTTAAAGAATAAACATTACTTTTTCATTAACTCAAAATATTTATCAAGAATTTGCTGAGAAGCAATATATGCACTAAGCTTATTGTTAACAATGTCAGTTTTACAGATTTCCATCAAATCTTTAATTTCTTTTTGATGGAATAAACTATCTCCCAATTTTTGCATTAGCGTATCCATCATGGTATGAATAGATTGTTTTTGACGATTCTTGGTAAAATAGCCGTTTGACTGAACCTGAGCAATATAATCTGTTATGCTGGTCCAAACTATTTCAATGCCCTTATGATTTAATGCGGAGCAGGTTTCAACTTTTGGCGACCAGCCTGATTCGGTTAATGGGAACAAATGAAGCGCATTCTCATACTGAACTCTGGCATTTTTTGCTTTCTGTATGTTATCACCATCCGCTTTGTTAATCAAAATCATGTCTGCCATTTCCATAATCCCTCGTTTGATTCCCTGAAGTTCATCTCCTGCTCCGGCAAGCATCAACAACAGGAAGAAATCAACCATCGAATGAACTGCCGTTTCGGATTGCCCAACTCCTACTGTTTCTATAAATATTGTATCGAAACCTGCTGCTTCGCAAAGAATAATGGTTTCGTTCGTTTTTCGTGCAACGCCACCCAAAGATCCTGATGATGCAGAGGGACGGATAAAAGCATTTGGATGATTTGCCAAATCTTCCATACGGGTTTTGTCTCCAAGGATACTTCCTTTGCTTCTTTGGCTACTAGGGTCAATGGCAAGCACAGCTATTTTTCTGTTTTGCTTTATCAAATACATACCCAGAGCCTCAATGAAAGTACTCTTCCCAGCGCCGGGGACTCCTGTAATTCCTACCCTGATGGATTTTCCGGATAACGGTAAGCATTTTTCGATAATTTCCTGCGCCTTTTTATGATGTAGTGAAAGCGAACTTTCAATCAGAGTTATGCCTTTACTCAGAATCATTATATTGCCCTGCTTAATCCCGTCAAAATACTCATCTGCCGAAATTTCATGAATTTTTTGCTCTTTTAATTTTTGAACTGCACTATCATTAATTGATGAAGGCTGCTCTATTCCTTCATTTACATATAAAGCCGAATTTTTATTTTTTAATTGTTTAGGCATATCAACAGACAATATTTTTAAACAAAGATATCAGATTTATATATAAAAAATGTAATTTTGCACAGCTTTAAAACCTCTCGGTAGCTCAATTGCCTGCCAAAGGCAGACAGGGCAGAGCATCCCGACTTTAGTCGGGAGGGTCGCGGGACAAATGTTGAAATCTTGTATTAATTCTCTCGGTAGCTCAGTTGGCAGAGCAGTTGACTCTTAATCAACGGGTCGTGGGTTCGATTCCCCCCCGGGAGACATTTATAATCAAAAGGTCACAAGCTAATTCAGTTCGTGACCTTTTTTCAGTTGCTCACAATTTGCACCGTTCTCTGTTTTTTAAAACAAAAAGGGGGCTCAATACTTTCAAGTAAATTAATCACACAAAGTGCAATTTATTCGATAATGTGTGAATGATGCAATTCTTTTCTTGAATTATGTAATGATGTCAGACTTTATTAGATACACCTTTGTAACATGAAAACATTTTCATAGCTGACCCGCCATTTGTGGGACCTAAAATTGAAATATTATGAATACTACTGAAGCTAAAGGGAATTGGAAGTACCAAAAAGGCAAACTTATTCAGAAATTTGCCATCTTGACAGATGATGACCTATTGTTTGCAAAAGGCAAGAAAGAAGAGATGTTTGGAAGACTTCAAATCAAACTTGGAAAAACAAAGGAAGAATTGCACAAGATTATTGAGACTCTCTAATAATTTTGATTTTAACATGATTCGTGCATTAAACTTGAATTTTCAATAAAATACAAAATTGACAGTAGTTAAATCTGCCACCAGAAGCCTTTATCTGTCTGAAAAGCAAGCAGGTATATACTTAATGAACAAAAATATATTCATATGTAAGCAGATGGTTTATTATGAAAAAAATTATTCCTGTTATTAAAGTAAAAGGATTCGCGACGACCCAAACCAAAAGGCTGAGCGAAAAAACACTGGCAAAAACACAAATTGCAAGCATTTTTTTTAAAGATGTCGCCGATGTTTTCTTGTTTATTAAGGTAATCCTGAAAGAAACATTTTCCCGTAATTTTGAATTTAAGGAATTTTTTCGTCAGTGTTTTAAAATCGGGTATAAATCGTTACCCTTAATTTCTGTTACCGGAGCCATCATGGGTTTGGTGCTGACTATTCAATCGCGCCCGGTACTTGTTGATTTCGGAGCGGTTACTTTGCTTCCCGGAATGGTGGCAGTATCACTTATCAGGGAAATGGGCCCTGTAATAACGGCATTGATATGCGCCGGTAAAATAGGTTCGGGAATGGGTGCCGAATTAGGTTCAATGAAAGTGACCGAACAAATCGAAGCCATGGAAGTATCCTCAATAAATCCCATGCGTTTTTTGGTTGTTACCCGTGTAGCCGCCGCAACGCTCATGATCCCCTTGTTAATATTTTATGCTGATGCACTGGGTATATTTGGAAGTTGGGTAGGTGCGAATATTAAAGGAGATGTATCGTTTACATTGTTTTTCTCTCAGGCATTTAGCCACATTGAGTTTATAGATTTTTTACCTGCTGTTATAAAATCATTTTTTTTCGGGGCCGCAATCGGATTGGTAGGATGCTATAAAGGTTACACTGCCGGACGGGGAACCGAAGGTGTAGGGATTGCTGCAAACTCTGCCGTGGTTTTAGCATCTCTGTTGGTGATAATTATAGATCTGATTGCCGCACAAATAACCGATATGCTGATATCATGAACGCAAAACAAACAGAAACTTTAAATGATGCTCACTTAAATTTAAAAAGTGATAAGCCGGTTATCGAGATAACGAATCTTAGAAAATCATTTGGTAATCAGGTGATACTGAAAGATATTTCTTTGAAACTTTTTGATGGCGAAAACCTTGTTGTTCTTGGTAAATCGGGCAGTGGCAAGTCTGTTTTAATAAAATGCATTGTTGGATTATTGAATTCTGATGGCGGAACAATCAAAGTATTTGAAAATAATGTAACTGGCTTACACCGAAAAGAATTGAATGAGTTGAGAAAGAGAATTGGTTTTGTATTTCAAAGTGGAGCCTTGTATGATTCCATGACGGTGAGGCAGAATCTGGAATTTCCATTAAGGAGAATAAAAAAGAATCTGTCTGAAAAAGAGATTACTGAAAAAGTTAAAGAGGTTTTAGAAAATGTTGGTCTGCCTGATGCATTGGATAAAATGCCATCACAACTTTCGGGTGGTATGCGGAAAAGGATAAGTTTAGCACGAACCATCGTTGTGGATCCGATGATCATGCTGTACGATGAACCTACTACCGGACTCGATCCGGTAACTTCATATGAAATAAGTTCACTCATCAATGATGTGCAAAAAAAATATAAAACTTCATCCATTATTATTACACATGATATTGCATGTGCACGGACGAATGCAAACCGCGTTATTATGTTATTGGATGGAAAGGTCTATCAGGAAGGAAAATTGGAATCGTTTGAAACGTCATTTGACCCTGTAATTAAATCCTTCTTTAATTGAAAATCGATAGTTCAATAGTTAATAAAAGGAATGAATCATGGACACACATACAGAAAAATTTAAAGTAAGGTTAGGATTGTTTATTGTTGGAGGATTGGCTTTTTTCGTTATTGCCATATTTATCATCGGAAAGCAACAAAATTTATTTAATCCTGTTTTTAAACTTACTACAACTTTTCACAACGTAAGCGGATTACAAGTGGGAAATAATGTACGCTTCACCGGAATTAATGTTGGTATTGTTGATAAAATTAAAATAATTAATGATTCAACGGTCAGAGTAGATATGTTGATTAAAAAGGATGTTCAACAGTTTATTAAATCGGACTGTGAAGTTGCAATCGGATCAGAAGGATTGATTGGCGACCGTCTTTTACTCATTACTTATGGAAGCCCAGATGCTCCATCAGCGGAAGATGACCAACAACTTTTATCGGTTGAGCCTATTGAAACAGATGCTATCATGGCAAGTTTGCATATAACAGCACGCAATGCCGAAATTATTACGCAACAACTTACTGAAGTTATGTTTAAAATAAACAGCGGACATGGAACACTTGGAAGACTGATCCAGGATTCATCAATAGCAGATAATATTAGTCAGACCATCTTAAATCTTAAAAAAAGCTCCAACGGAATGGATGAAATGGTAGATACTGTTAAGCAGGAAGTAACTGCCATGATGGGTAGTATAAAGGTAATAACGGGTAATGCAGAAATTTTCACACAACAACTCGAAGAAATTATGCTTAAAGTAAACGATGAAAACGGAACATTTAGCCAAATAATTAATGATTCGACCCTCGCGGAAAATCTGAGTCAGACCATGGTAAACCTTAAAAATAGTTCCAAAGGATTGGATGAGAACATGGAGGCACTCAAGCATAATTTCTTACTTAAATGGTACTTTAAAAAGAAAGAAAAAGCTGCCGCAAAACTTAAAGCAGCAGAAGAGCGAATGAAAGCGGACGTCCAAAAAAATATAGAAGAAAAGAAATAATATGCCAAAGGCCTTATAGAAAACGAAAAAAATCTTAAATAACGAAAAAGATAAAACTACTCATGCAAATGTGGTCCAAAAATATTTTCATACTTTTTCTTATTTCGATTGGCACTATTGATACTGCTTTTGCACAAGATTCCAATGCCAAAACAGATTCAACGAAGCTTTACGGAAATATTGAATCCTATTCCAACCGGAGCAGGTTCAACAAGTTTCTTTATCGCTTGATTTTTAAACCGGTTGCCCCCAGTTCAAAAATAAAGAAAGTTTATAAAAAGGAAATCCAAAAACCATATAGCAGCTTCGAAGGTAAAATTATCAGGCATATTAACATTGAAACACTTGACCCGTTTGGTTATTCGGTTGCTGATACCAATGAAGTCTCCCAAAACTTTTTATTCAAAACCGGGAACAGCCTACATATAAAATCTAAACATATCACCATTCGAAACCTCTTGCTGATCCGGCAAAACCAAAAATTTGATTCTTTGCTGGTAAAAGAATCTGAACGATTGGTCCGCAGTCAGGCATATGTGCACGATGTTTCGTTTTATGTTAAAGCCATCTCAAAAAACTCCGACTCGGTTGATGTTTTTATCCGTGAGCTGGATAATTGGAGCATTGCTCCTGTTGTTGATTTATCATCTTCGAGGGTCACCTTTACTGTGACCGATAAAAATTTTTTAGGATTCGGACATAAATTTAGAAATGAATACACCTGGTACCATTCCTCCGGAGATGATGCTTTCAATACAAATTACTTTATTCCCAACATACGCAATACTTATATCAACGCGAACTTGAATTATGGTACTGGCCAATTCAAAAATTTGACCAGAAGTTTTGCAATTGACCGGCCATTTTTTTCGCCTTTAGCCAAGTGGGCAGGCGGAGTATATTTTACACAACAACTCCACAACGATTCTATCCGAATTAGCGATTCGGTTTATGTTAAGCAGCGGATTAAATTCAATGCACAAGATTATTGGGCAAGTAATGCCATACAAATATTTAAAGGTAATACCGAGGAAATCCGGACCACAAATTTAATTACTGCTTTACGTTTTTATCGAATTCGCTATCTCGAAAAGCCAGATGAAACCTTGGATACCCTGCAAATATTTAGTGACGAAAATTTTTATCTTGCAAGCATAGGTATCTCAACCCGGAAATACATACCGGATAAATTCATATTTAATTTTGGCTTAATTGAAGATGTACCCATCGGGAAAGTATACAGTATTACGGGTGGTTACCAGATAAAAAATAATTCTGAACGATTGTATCTGGGTGCGCGCATTTCATTTGGAAATTATCACTCATGGGGGTATCTAAGCTCCAACTTCGAATACGGAACCTTCTTTCATTCATCAAAAGCTGAACAAGGTGTTTTTACGGCTGGGATAAATTATTTTACCAAATTATTTGAAATTGGGAAATGGAAATTCAGACAGTTTGTAAAGCCACAACTAACAATTGGCATTAACCGGTTTGCCAACGATAGCTTGACCCTTCAGGATGGATATGGACTGGATGACTTTAATAGCAATTCATTGATTGGTACCAGCCGCCTTTTGTTTACACTGCAAACACAATCCTACGCACCCTGGAAATTCATTGGATTCCGTTTCGGCCCTTATTTTATTTTTTCGATGGGATTGCTTGGAGATGTAGCAGCAGGATTTAAAAACAGCAGAGTATATTCACAAATTGGGCTTGGCGTATTAATTAAAAATGATTATCTGGTTTTTAATACATTTCAAATATCCATAGCATTTTATCCTTCAATTCCGGGCAACGGTCAAAATATATTTAAAATGAACTCATTTAAAACATCTGATTTCGGTTATCGGGATTTTGAAATCGGTAAACCGGCTATAGTAATATATCGATAATGTAAAATAGTTTTTATCAACGGTTATGAAACGTCCATTTAATTTTTAAAAAAATTCGAAAAAAGTGAATCAAGATTGAATGTTAGGTTCCATATAACCATTAAAAATTAAAAAATTTACCAATGAAAATAAAGAACTCAGCAAATAAGATTGGTTATCTCCTCAAAGAAACCGTAAAAGGGTTTATCGCTGACGACGCTATTAAGTTAAGTGCAGCATTGTCCTTTTATACCATTTTCTCTTTACCTCCATTGCTTATTATTATTATAAGTTTAGCAGGATCCATTTTTGGTACAGAAGCCGTCCGGGGCGAAATATTCGGACAAATCAACGGGTTGATTGGTAACGATGCTGCAGTGCAAATTCAGGAAATAATTAAAAATGTAAAACTTTCAAGCAGTAGTGCATTTGCTACTATCGCAGGTGCAATAATTTTACTGATTGGGGCATCGGGTGTGTTCTCAGAAATTCAAGATTCTATCAATTATATATGGGGCATTAAAGCAAAACCTAAACGTGGATTAATAAAATTCCTTAAAAACCGATTGATGTCATTTTCTATGGTCGGCTCTGTAGGATTTTTATTATTGGTTGGTTTAATTATAAATGCAGTAATGGATATTCTTAGTAACAAATTAGCAGCATATTTCCCACAGGACACTATATATTTATTTTATGCCATCAACCTGCTTGCCGTTTTCGTTGTTATTACACTTTTATTTACCGTTATTTTTAAAACATTGCCCGATGGGAAAGTGGTCATGCTCGATTGCATCATTGGGGCATCTTATACCGCGTTCCTTTTTATGATTGGCAAAATTGGTATCGGAGCTTATCTCGGAAGTTCCTTAATTGCTTCCTGGTATGGTGCTACTGGTTCCGTTATTTTGATTTTTATGTGGGTATATTATTCCGCCATCATACTATATCTCGGTGCTGAATTCACAAAGATATATGCACACACCCACGGGAAAAAAATAATTCCGTATACCTATTCTATTAGAATCGAAAAATAGTCGCCTGAAAATTGAATATACTGAAATCAAAGTGTTTAAGAAAAACAGAAACGTATTGGAATGGGTCAATTTAAAAATTGTAAATTTTTTTCAAACAATTTTTATAAGAACGAATATTTTATTGGTTCCAGCACATCAGATAACAAGAGAAAAGCAAAATTCTTATTATTCCTGACTTTTGACACTTTCCTTATCTTAGAAGAACTAGAAATTTATGTTACTGCTTATTAGTTTTTTATAAATGTAGAATCGCAAACTAAACACTAAGTATATTTTGCGTTATGTATTCAGTAAGAAAAGCAAAAGCCACAGCATTCTAAGATGTTGTGGCTTTATTATTTTATGTGAATTTTTTTGATTAAATAATCAAATGTTCTCTAAGAATGCTTACATATCGAAGTAAGCGATCAATACTTTCTGTGATCGAAGTTCCAGAAATTGTCGCTCCAGAAATTGCATCAATATTTTTTTTGAATATCAAATGATCAGTAGGTGTTTTTCCGATAAATTGCTGCAACCACTTTTTTTGAGTAATTTCCACCCCATGTTCTTCCTCGTACACTAACACCCTTACCAAGAGGACTTCGAGACCTTTCTCAAAAAAAACAACATAAGTAAAATCATGAAAGCGACCCATCGCTTTTTCAATAATATAGAATCCATCAAAATCTTCAGCGGTTAATTTAAATATCTGATCACTTTTTAAATTCACACCAGCTTTTTTAAACTGCTCATCAGAAATAGTTAATGGCACTATCTTGAAATCCTGTAACAACAAATCTTTCTTAATTATTTTATCCAACTTTTGGCTAAAGCCAGCTGATTCGCTTGCAAATGCCTGCAAACCCAAAACATTGATTAGCAATATTAAGATTGTCTGATTTAATCTTTGTTTTAAAACCATACGGCAACTCCTGCATTAAATTGTTTTGAATATTTATTTTCGGTTTTGTTTTTATAAAATCTGAAATCTGATTTTAAAACAACACCATCTGCAATTTTATATCCTACTCCTGTTATAATCTCCTGAACCGCGTATTTATCGTCTTTAGTTGTACTCTTTTCAACTTTAGACTGTGTGTTCAAATTTTCGTAACGCACAAAGAATGTTAATCCATCGGCCGTTGACTTAAAATTTACAAATACATCATAGGCCGCCTCTGCATAAAATCCATGCATTGCCGACCCTGCATTGCTTCCGGTAAAGGTATTATACTCCATTGTATTTGCTAATCCCCCATAAATTAAAGCACTTCTGAATGAAAAACCATTGTTCTCATAACGCAAATCTAATCCGATCACACTTAAATTAATAATGGTTGAATCTGCCATCATCATGAAATTATTATTGTTCTTATCAGCACCATTATACAGTGTAGATTGTGTTTTTCCGAAATATCCAGCCAATCCAAGCTTTAAATGATTTACACCGAAATAATCAAGCTTAAATGATAGGTTTGGTGAACTGATAAAGGATTCGGCTCCTTTTTGACGCCCACTTCTTATTCCTGCACCCGATATTTTCGAATTACCGTCATATCCATTTAATCCATTTACAATGTATGCCTGATATTTAAGTCCTATATCAGTGAATTTCCCACTTAATCCGGCACCAATTTCTCTCCATGTTGTTGGGATGATTGAACCGGCTACACTCGGTCTTTCAACACCATTAAATGTAGTGGGCTCATGATATTCGTTAATGATTCCCATCGGAATTAAAATTAAGCCTGCTCTCAATGCCATAAATTCATTTAATTTATAACGAATAAACGCTTGCTCGACAAAAACTTCTTTCACATGTTCAAACTCAAGTTCAGTCACGAAATCAACACGATCGCTAAACTGATAACCAAATAATAATACCATACGATGTACATCCAGTGTACCATTAGAGCGTATTGCATTATCAAATTTTTGATTAAAATCGATTTGCCCATAGCCTCCAATAGTGAGTTTTCCTTGATTATGATCCAATAATTTTGTAGCTGTGTTAGTAGGATCATTAAATGATTGAGCAAGCATCACATTCAGCATCAGGATGCTCAAAAAGAGTAGTAAAATTAGCTTTTTCATTGTAAATTTAGAGTTTGTTATTATTTAGATTTAATTAATATAACGACAAAATTAATTGTTTTATGAATTAATTTTTCAGATGTCATCATTTTTGCGAATGATAGATATCATAATTCTAAATAAGCAATTGTGGTAAAATCAATCGAAAAAAATTATATGAGTTAGCTATTCTCGTCTTTTTTTACTCTTAAGAGAATTTGGTCTTCACTTATTTACTCAGAAGTATGGTCTGTTCTTCTGTATCCTCGATTTGTAAACGCTCTTCGGCAGTTTTAATTCCTACGGCTCTTTTTATTAATTTTTCGCCAAAACGCGTTTTAATCCGATCCATTGCCTGGTACAGACTGGTCATTTCGGGAGTATCTTCAAACATATTTAATTGTTGCCACCCACCCACCAATCCACTAAACTTAACACCAACTAAACGCAACAACATCCTGCGCTGGTAAAGCCGATCGAACATTTCTAATGCCTCCTTAATTAAAATATGGTCGAAAGTTGTATAAGGAATATGCTTTTGTAAAGTATGTGTATCGAAGTTTGCATACCTAATTTTTACAGTAATAACAGATGCCAGTTTGTTTTTTTCGCGTAATTGAAAAGCTAGTTTTTCGACCATACTAATTAGTTTCTGCCTAAGCCAAATTACATCTATGGTATCTGTATTAAAGGTACTTTCAGTCCCTATTGATTTCCGTTCAGAATATGGCTTAACGGGAGTAGGGTCAATTCCATTCGCTTTTCGCCAAATGATAATGCCATTTTTACCCATGACATGCTCCAGCATTTCAGGAGGAACTACACTTAATGTTTTTATGGTAGTAATCCCCATTGAGCGAAGCAAATGATAAACCTTATCGCCTATCATTGGGATTTTTCGAATACTTAAAGGAAATAAAAATGGCAATACCTGACTGGATTGAATCTGCAATAATCCGTTGGGCTTTGCTTCTCCTGTGGCTATTTTCGAAACAGTTTTATTGGTGGACAAACCAAACGAAATGGGCAAGCCCGTTTCATGAATAACTTTTTGTCTGAGCTCCGTTGTCCATTTTAAGTTTCCAAAAAAACGATCCATCCCCGTAATATCAATATAGTGCTCATCAATCGAAGCTTTTTCATATAAAGGAGCATTTTCTTCAATAATATTTGTTACCATCCGTGAGTATTTACTATACTGATCCATATCACCCCTAATCACAATAGCATGCTTACAGAGCATACGTGCCAGTCTCATTGGCATGGCCGAATGAATGCCATATGCCCTGGCTTCATAACTGCAGCTTGCAACAACTCCCCTATCCGAAATTCCTCCTATAAGTATAGGTTTTCCTATCAATTTGCTATTTTGCAAACGCTCAACTGAAACGAAAAAAGTATCCAGATCCAGATGTACAATCGTACGAGCATCAGTATTCATTTCAAAAAAATCTTGACAATTAAAATTTTTGTACTATATTTGATTATATTTTAATCATTTTTGTGATTACAATATAATCATTTAGATTAATCATTTACAAATATTAATTTGAAATTTTAACTACCTTGTAGCAAGCGGAGAGGTATATGTAAGAAAATAATTAATTATTTCGCACCAAGGTGCGGGGAATATAACCCGGGGATCCCGCCTAAGACTTCGTCTTCGCGGGATCAATTCTACTAACGATAAAAACCGCACTTCGTTTGTTTTTGTCGAGGATCATTGATTTAAATTATAAATATCTTAAAGTAATTTTTGCATAAAAATGGGACAATTAGCACATTTTTGTATTAAATAAAAAAACACAATGAACACATTCGGAAACAACATTAAATTTCTTCGCAAAAGACAAAAGCGGACTCAAGACGACATCGCATTTATCCTTGAGATGAAACGATCCACACTTAGCGGTTACGAAAACGGAGTTGCCCAACCTAGTGTAAACGCACTTATTCGTTTTTCAATGTATTTTAAAGTAGCAATCGACACACTTGTTAAAGTTGATTTAACGACACTTTCAGAGAGTCAGCTTTCCCAAATTGAACGAGGTTATGACACATATATCAAAGGAAGTGACATACGTGTTCTCATATCCACTATTGACCAATACAATAATGAAAATATTGAGCTGGTTTCTGAAAAAGCTAAGGCAGGGTACAAAAGTGGGTTTTCGGATCCGGATTATATCCGGGTACTTCCAACATTCCAATTACCATTTTTATCACGTGAAAAAAAATACCGAACATTTCAAATTAGTGGAGATTCCATGTTACCCATACCCGATGAATCTTTTGTAACCGGTGAGTTTGTTTTGGACTGGAATACCATAAGGGATGGCTATCCATATATTATCTTAACCAGAGAAGACGGAATTGTTTTTAAGATTGTTGAAAACAAAATTAAAGCTGACAAAAAACTTATCCTCCATTCTTTAAACTCACTTTACGATCCATATGATCTTGATATTATGGAAGTGAAAGAAGTATGGAAATTTGTTCATTATATTAGCTCTGAAATGCCACAACCAAATCAAGAAAAACAAGACTTGGTTGCTACAGTTAAGCAACTAAGAAAAGAAGTCCATGCTATTCAAACTCAATTAAATATATAATTACACTTATTTTTTCTGATGTTGTACGCTGTTATTGATGTAGAGACAACGGGCTTAAGCCCAAGGGCAGAAAAGATTACTGAAATCGCGATTTATACCCACAACGGAGAAAGAATTATTGAAGAGTTTTCTACATTAATAAACCCCGAAAAAAAAATTCCATTTCATATTACGCGGTTAACTGGTATCAATAATCAAATGGTAAAAGATGCCCCTAAATTTTATGAAATTGCGAAAAAAATTATTGAAATCACAGAAGGAAAGATCCTTGTTGGGCATAATGTTTCTTTTGATTATAATTTTATTAAAAGTGAATTTAAAAGTCTCGGCTATGACTTTAATAGCAAAACATTGTGTACGGTCAAACTTGCACGTAAACTCATACCTGGGAAAAAATCATATGGATTAGGGAATTTATGTAAAGAGCTTAACATTCAAATATTGGACAGGCACCGTGCTTCAGGAGATGCATTGGCTACAACAAAAGTGTTAGAATTATTATTATCTGTTGATCAAGCAGCTGCTGATAAATCATTAAAAGGCTTCAACTCAAATCTAAGCAAATCTATAGTTCAGCAACTTCCAGAAAAGGCCGGAGTATATTATTTCTACAACTCAAAACAGACACTAATTTACGTTGGCAAAAGCAAGAATATTAAGTCAAGGGTATTATCACATTTAAGTAATAACCTTACCCGAAAAGCTGTTGAGATGAGAGATGTAATTGCTGATGTTGATTACAAAATCACGGGAAGTGAATTAGTAGCCTTGCTGCTGGAATCTCACGAAATAAAAACTCATAACCCTTTATTTAATAGCGCTCAAAGAAGAACCTTATATAATTATGGTCTGTATAAATTCAAAGATGATCATGGCTATATTCAATTAAATATTTTGAAATTAATTGATGGCACTGTTCCTATTACTTCATACACTACCATGAATGAAGCAAAACAACATCTGTACGATTTGGTCGAAGAATATCAATTATGCCAAAAGCTTTGTGGTCTTAATGAATCAGATAGAGCATGCTTTCATTACCAAATTCATCGATGCAAGGGCGCATGTGTTCAAGAAGAAACACCTATTGATTATAACCTACGTGTGAACAACGCAATCAAGAATTATCAATTCAAAAATAATAGTATATTAATTATTGATAGAGGACGAAATGATAACGAAAAATCTGTTATAAAAATTGAGAAAGGAAACTATCTGGGTTTTGGTTTTTTCCCAGTGAATGGAGACAAAATAACAGTTGAAGACCTAAATAATTATATTAAAAAATACAATGACAATAAGGATGTTCAACAGATTATCAAAAGCTATTTAAGGAGAAATAATGTTGAAGCTATTATAAATCTAGATTCCTAATCTTTTGCATTCTAGATGTTTTCTGTTTATTATTAGCATTCATCATTTTTAAAAAAATTATCTCCACTTAATTTTGTAGCAGTAATTTTATGGTTTTATATTAAAACGAATATTATTTATCTCTTCACAAATAACAGTAATCAAAATATTATAGAATTACCTCCCAATGAGTAATCCAAAACTTTAAAATTATAGTTTTAAATTCCCACCTCTTGTTTTAACTATAAAATTTGCCATTTTGTATAACATATTTCCAATCTTGGCTTTTTTATTAATTCGTCCATTTGTTTTGAAGTTATAATTCAATAACTTGCATTGAATAATTGTTAAATTCATTAAACCAAACAACTTTAAATATTATGAATGCACCAAAATTCTTAATTAAAATTTATCTGAAAGCGATTGTGACATGCATTGTAATTACAGCTAATGTGCAAGTCTACTCTCAAAAGATAATCGAACAAACTTCTGCCGAACAAAGGCTAAAATGGTATGATCAAAATGAAGAATTAAAAGAAAACTCATTATTTAAAAACCTGCCTTGGCAATTTATTGGACCGACCAATGTAAGTGGAAGAATGACAGATGTGGCTGTTGTTTCACCAAAAGGAAAAAACTACACCATATATGCAGCCGGGGCATCTGGTGGTATATGGAAAACCGACAATGAAGGAACAACCTGGGTTCCTGTTTTCGAAAATGCCATGTCGACTTCGATTGGAGATCTGGCCATCGATCCGCAAAACCCAAATACCATTTGGGCCGGCACAGGAGAAGCAAATATTTTTAGGAGTTCTCAGGCCGGTGCCGGTATTTACCGCTCAAAAGATGCTGGAAAAACATGGGAACATTTAGGCTTAATAAGCACCAATACAATTTCCAGAATAATTGTTCATCCTACTAATTCGGATATAGTTTATGTCGCCGCTGGCGGACATGAATGGACAAATAATAAGGATCGCGGATTATATAAAACCATTGATGGTGGAAAATCTTGGAAGAATATCCTTTATATAGATGATAAAACAGCTGCCAATGATTTAATAATGGATCCGAATAACCCGGAAATTCTTTATGCTTCAACATGGCAAAGAATCAGAAAACATTGGAATGACCCACGTAGCGAAAAAAATTATACAGGAAGTGCGCTATACAAGAGTATTGATGGAGGAAATAGCTGGAATGCAATCAATTCAGGTCTTCCTGCTGCAGCTGATAGAGGTAGAATAGGAATTGATTTATGCAAAGCACAGCCTAACGTACTATACGCATTTGTTGATAATTATGAAAGGTTAGAGGCAAATAAAGAATTTAATGATCAAACGGATGCTTATGGACGGCCAAGTAGTGGTAGGATAAAAGGTGCAACTGTTTATCGCTCTGACAATTCAGGTGAATCATGGAAGCAGGTCAGTGAAGAATCAACATACATGGAAAACATTTCAGGAACCTATGGATGGGTGTTTGGGCAAGTACGCGTTGATCCAATTAATCCTGATAAAGTATATGTTATGGGATTGGCATTAAATGTTTCGACCGATGGTGGAAAATCATTTAAACCGCTTAGAGGAATGCACAGTGATCATCATGGTCTTTGGATTGATCCTGAAAATACTGACTATTTAGTAAATGTTAATGATGGAGGAATTGCCATTTCTTATGATGGTGGAAAAAATTTCAGGACTTTTTACAATAATTTACCACTCGTTCAGTTTTTCAATGTTAATTATGACATGGATGAGCCATTTCATGTTTATGGATCTATTCAGGATCATGGCAGCAGAAAAGGAGTTGTTAATTTAAGCCAGGGACGTTCAAAAATCCCGAGTGTTGCATTTTCAAATGCGCCAGGAGGTGAAGGCAGTAACCATTTTATTGATCCAACTAATCCTGACATTGTTTATTCTGCTGGCTTTTATGGCACTATCACACGTTCAAACGTTAAAACAGGTGTCAATAAAAATATTATGCCACCAGTCCCTGATGGGATTGACAAACTGCGCGGACAATGGCTCGCACCTTTTATTATTTCACCTCATAATTCTCAAATTTTATATCATGGAACGCAAGTAATTCACCGATCATTTAACATGGGTGAAACTTGGGAGCAAATTAGTCCTGATTTAACCTATAACCTAGAGGAGAAGAAAGGAGATATTCCATATCAAACAATTTTTAGCATCTCCGAATCAACACTCAAGTTTGGATTATTATATGCAGGAACCGATGATGGAAGGATTTGGATAACCAAAAATAGTGGGACAAACTGGAAAGAAATAAATAAAGGACTTCCTTATAGAAAATGGATATCTCAAGTAGAAGCATCAAAATTTGAGCTTGGCACAGTCTATCTAACACAAAATGGTAAACACGAGGACGATTTCACTGCTTACATATGGAAATCAACTGATTTTGGAGAGACATGGAAGGATATTTCCACAAATATTCCTTGCGGACCTGTTAATGTAATCAGAGAGGATCCACAGAATAAAAATATATTATATGTTGGAACGGATTTCGGAGCATATGTTTCAATAAATGGAGGTCAAGATTGGAATACCTTATCTGGCAATTTCCCAACCACTTATGTTCATGATTTGGTTGTGCATCCTAGAGATAATATTTTGGTAGCAGCTACTCATGGCAGAGGAATTTGGGCAATGGATGTTTCATATATTCAAAACTTAAATGATTCTATCCTTAATCTGAATTGTGAAATCATCAATATCAGTGAAGCACAATTACCTTATAGTCCTGAACGCTGGTATGCAAATACAGCCAAGTTTCCTCAAATTGGGTTCTATCTTGAACAAGCCCAATCCCTTACAATTTCTATTAAAAACATTGAGGATAAGATTGTATTTGAATCGACTAATCAAAAAGATAAAGGATTGAACTTTCTTGAATGGAAATTACAGGATTCTGAAACCAAAAAACTTGTCAATGAAGGTAAATATACCTTGATCATTAAAGGTGAAACATTTGAGTTAAAAAAAGAATTCAATGTATTAGCTTACAAAGATTAGGGACATAATATCTATAATATACACACAAAATTTGTACTTAAATTTATAATTAGGACTCTCAATAATTGTAATATTGTGAGTCCTTTTTTTCGAGCTTGATCCTTTACTAATTATCATTATATAACGATAGTAGCTGATGAGAAAATGTTTCTAAATAACATATAACCATCAACTCTTTATTTCTAATTAAATATTATATTTGCACCCATATTTCGGGGTGTAGCGCAGCCCGGTTAGCGCGCGTCGTTCGGGACGACGAGGCCGGAGGTTCGAATCCTCTCACCCCGACTTATTTCTTGATCAAAAAAAGTCCTTTCTTAGCATCTATTTTTATATATCCCAAACTCTGATTTATTAACAAGAAATTGTCTATATCTATTTATTTATAAAAATAATTGTGGCTAAAAAAACATAACTTTGACAGTATTCGTATGAACTGAGCTTATCTCTATGAAGAATTTCTTTCTTTCGATTAATTTCTTTCTACTTATTTTAAATCAAGGTGCAGCCCAAAAACCATTTACCAAAGAAATTGGCATTTATACTGATAACGACTCATACATTAGTCTATTTAATGATGGATATTACACCAATGGTGTTACATTTTTTTACAAATTCATACCAAAATCTCAAGATACCTCTTTCCCGAAAAAAATAATCGAATATAATTTGGGTATTAAAATGTATACACCAAGAAAAGGTACTGCTCCATTAATCAATGATCAGGACAGACCTTTTGCCGGATACTTATATGGTAAAGCATTTGTAAATTACTTTTATAAAAACGAATCCTTTTTGAAAGCTGGCATAAGCTTAGGTATTGTTGGACCTTCTTCTGGTGGCGGAAAGATTCAGAACTCTGTCCATAAATTATTGGGAATGTATGAAATTAAAGGATGGGAATACCAAATTCAAGACTTGTTGGCACTAAATGCTCATTTTCTGTTTTCTAAAAAAATATTTCACGTTTGTAGTGAGAGGATTGA
Organism: Bacteroidetes bacterium HGW-Bacteroidetes-17; assembly: GCA_002840985.1. Lineage (GTDB taxonomy): Bacteria > Bacteroidota > Bacteroidia > Bacteroidales. The sequence goes on along the minus strand of PHDM01000037.1, from coordinate 20,296 downwards.
TCTGCATGCGCTTACTGAAGTTAATCTAGGTACGGTCGAAACCAACGGCAGTATTGGGTTCATAAATCGATTCAGTATGTTCCCTGCTAACAAAATCTACAATTCTGGACTCTATGGAAGTCTTACTGATTCGAGAGCATTGAAAAGAAGTCAACGAATCTCCGAATTTTTCCTTTTTGTCAAACCTATGATTCATTACCGTCTTTATGATGCCACCATCCAAGGGAGTATTTTTAATGATAAAAGTCCTGTCACATTTGGGATAGAGCCAATATTGTACTCTTTGGAAACTGGTGTGATTTTTCAATTGTATCGAGTAAATTTAAAATATTCGGTTACTTTTAATGGAGTTGAGGTTTTAAATGATAAGGTAAGACGTCAAACTTATGGAAGCATTGATATTTCTTATATTTTTTAAACGGCTATGATCTTGCAATTCAATTTTAATCTTTGTCGCAAATGAAAACTAAATTCTTACCAATACTACTATTTATAACCATAATCGCCCAAAATCTGTATTCTCAGAAACTATTCACACGAGAAATTGGAATTCAGAGCGATAATGATACTTATGTTTCCTTATCAGAAGACAAATATTATACCAACGGTTTAATGTTTTTTTATCGATTTATTCCTAAAAAAGTGAATCCTGAAATCACTAAGCAGGTGATTGAATTCCGAATTGGGAACCAAATGTACACTCCTTCATCTGCCAACAAGCCAAATCCTGAAGACCATGATCGTCCTTTTGCTGGTTACACATTCGCTCAGGCTCAGATAAGCAAATTTTACGCAAACGAATCAATGCTCAGATTTGGAGCACAAATTGGCATCATGGGACCGGCAAGTGGTGTTGGAGATTTTCAAGAACTCATGCATAATTTTATTGGATGGTATGGTGTTAAAGGATGGGAATATCAAATTTCGAATACCATTGGTTTAAACATTCATGCAATGTATTCAATGAAATTAACTAATTATCTTAGCAAGCAAGCTGATATCAATCTTTATTCTCTTGCTAATATTGGGACAATCCATACGAATATTGCCCTCGGTTTCTGGAATAGAATTAGTATTCTTCAATTAAATAAAACATTCGAATCAAACATGTATGGTGCCTCAATTGTTCAAGACAGAAAAATCAAATCAGAAAGAAAATCTGATTTCTTTTTCTTCTTTAAACCACAGGTAGAATATCACCTTTATGACGCTAGTATCCAAGGAGGTATGTTTAACGATAAAAGCCCTGTTACTTATGGAATAGAGCCACTACAAATGACAATTGAATTTGGTTTAATGTTTCAATTCGAAAGAGCAAATATATGGTATTCTGTTACCTTACAAAGTAAGGATGTAAAAAATGATCTTGTTGAGCGATATGCTTGGGGCAGCTTAAAATTATCATGGATGATATAGAATTGAAAGCTTAAATGTTCATCTAATTTATTAAACAACTCCCTCGTTAGCCTAAATTAATTTCAGTAAAATGCCTATGAAAAAGATTTTAATCGTTGATGATAACCCTAAAGACTTAATTTCTTATACAGCCATTCTTAGTAATAGCATTGAAGAATACAAGGTTTTGACCACTGAAAATGGAAATAAAGGTATAGAAATAGCGAGAGAAGAAAATCCAGATATCATCATTATTGATGTTAAATTGCCTGATGTTGATGGCTTTAGGGTTTGTCAAATATTAAAAAATGATGCTTCTACAAGTCATATTCCAATTATAATGATATCCGCATATGGAACTAACAACAACAATAGACTTAATTCACTAAATGCCGGAGCTGAAAGCTTCTTGTCAAAACCTATTGATGCTGAAGAACTTTTGGGTCAATTAAAAGTTTTATTTCGCTTAAAGGATATTGAAGATAATCTTAAAAAAGAAAGAAATAAATTTGAAAGAATTGCCCAATTAAAAACAAATAAATTAAAGGAAGTAAACAACTATTTAAACCTTCAAATAAGGAGAATGCCGATTGGTTTGATTAGCTGGGACACAAATTTTAAAATTAAATCATGGAATCCGGCAGCCACCCAGATTTTCGGATATTCATCGAAAGAATCAATCGGGAGATCACCTTTAAATCTAATCCTTCCTCCTGAACTAAAAAAACCGATAAAGGACATTTGGAAAAGGCTAATGGGTGGCGACAAATCGGCCAATAGTATAAATAAAAATCTAACTAAAAGTGGTAAAACAATTATCTGCGAATGGACAAATACTCCTTTAACCAACGATATTGGAGTAGTAATAGGGGTTCTATCTATGGTAAAAGATATTACAGCCCAATACTATCAAAATAAACTGGAAAATACCATTACATCCCTTAATAAGAGTTTATTGTCTGCCCTTGGAAAAGATTTTCTAACTCAATTCGTCCTTCAACTGGCAAGTACCCTAGAGGCAGAATTAACGTTTATTGGCTTATTAAACAAAGATCATAATGGAATTACAACGATTTCTGTATGCAAAAATGGTATGATTTCAAATAATTTTACCTATTTGTTGAAAAACACACCTTGTGAAAAGGTTATAGATAATATGGTTTGTTCCTATGATTCAAATGTATCTGCATTATTTCCATCTGATGAAAGGCTGATGGATTTTAATGTACAAGGCTATGTAGGAGTGCCCTTATGTGATAATCATGGGACTGTAACAGGTCTCGTAGTTGCATTGTTTAAAAATAATATTTCTGAAGTCGGATTTAGTGAATCCATCATACAAATATTTACACCAAGGGCAGCTGCAGAATTAGAGCGGATAAAGTTTGAAAAGGCCGTTCATGATAGTGAGAAACAATTCAGGCGAACGGTTGAAGAATTCCCCTATCCCCTGGCAATTACAAAAGGCAATAAATATGTATATCTTAACAGAAAATTCACCGCTGTATTTGGTTATACCCTGAACGACATACCTACTATAAATGATTGGTTTAGTATGGCTTATCCAGATAATGAATATAGAGAGCTCGTTAGAACATCCTGGAATCAAGCCGTTGAAGTCGCCATTGAGAATGGTACAGAGATTAAAACACAGGAATGGAAGCTCATTACAAAAGAAGGAATAGAAAAAACTTGCGAGCATAATATGGTTTCATTAGGTGAAGAATCTCTAATTGTTCTGAACGATATTACCAAACGCAAGAGAGCAGAATTAATTCAGGTTATTTTGTATCAAATTTCAAATGCTGCCAATACCTCAAATGATTTGACTGAATTTCTAGGACTAATTAGGCATCACCTTGCGAATGTATTAGATACAACTAATTTTTATGTGGCGTTTATTGATGATGAAAAAAATCTTTTATATACCCCTTTTGAGGTGGATGAGAAAGACAGAATAAATTTTTGGTCCGCTGAAAAATCTTTAACAGGTTATATCATTAAAAACATCAAACCACTTTTTATTACAAAGGAAGAAATACTCCAAATGCATAGGTCAGGTGAAATTGATCTGATTGGCACAACCCCGGAAGTTTGGATTGGCGTTCCACTAATTCTTGACGATAAAGTTTTGGGGGCTTTTGTGGTACAAAGTTATACTAACCCAAATGCTTATGACAAAAAAGATGTGAATTTACTTCAGTTCATATCTCACCAAATAAGTATTTCTGTTCAAAGAATTAGACATGGAGAAGCACTTGAAAGTGCCTTGGAAAAAGCAATCGAATCAGATCGCTTAAAATCGGTGTTTTTATCAACTATGTCGCATGAGTTAAGAACTCCTTTAAATGCAATAATTGGATTTTCAGAACTTATTGATTCGACAACAGATCAGCAAGATGTGCTGAGGTTTGCAAAAACAATTTTTAATAGTGGAACACTATTACTTGAACTTGTTGAAGGATTATTTGATATTACCTTAATTGAAGCAGGAGAGATAAAGATCGATAAAAAATTTCATAATTTAAAATCCATCATGGATGATGTTGTTGAATTAATTAAAGCTGAACAGGTAAAAACTGATAAAGAAATGATCTCGTTCGAGATAGGCGACTATCCCTTTCCTCGAGAAATGGAACTTTTTACCGACAATCAGAAGCTCAAACAAATATTACTCAATTTATTAAAGAATGCATTAAAATTTACCCATTTTGGCTCAATCAGACTAGATGTATCAAAAGAAATGATAGCACAAAATTCATTTATTAAATTCAAGGTAAGTGATACTGGGATTGGAATACCAAAAGATAAATTCAAACTCATCTTTGATATTTTCAGGCAAGCAGATGATACCCACACCAGAAAATATGGTGGAGCCGGAATAGGTTTATCAGTAACCCAAAAGCTTACATCGTTACTAGGTGGTAAAATTGATGTAGAATCAGAGGTTGGTAAAGGAACTATCTTCTCCGTATTAATTCCAACAACAACCATTGATGAGAAACAAAAATCTATTAATTTAAATAAAAATAACCTGGAGATAGTTTTTCCACAAAAGTCAATTCTAATAGTAGAAGATGATCCTTCCAGTATGAATTTATTAAAAGTGCATCTGAGGAAATTAGGTGTGAAAATTTTGTATGCTAATAATGGGAAGGAAGCACTTGAATTATTCGGCAAAAATAAACATCGTATTGATCTTGTACTAATGGATATAAATATGCCGGTAATGAACGGGGTTGATGCTACAAATGCTATTAAAAAGAATTATCCGTTCGTTCCAATAATTGCCCAAACAGCCTATGCTATTGCCGGTGATCGTGAAAGAGCAATCGAATCAGGATGTGACGACTATATATCAAAGCCGATTAACGGTATTGAATTGCTTAATCTCATCAAAAAATATTTATAATAAGACAATTATAAATTTGCTTGAAATATAGAATTAGTGAATATGCTCTGATTGAATAATTAATAGCGATTAAAAACTATTCTTGTTTCAGATCTTCCTTATTAACTAATTTCCACCCACCTATCATAGAGGATGTAACTCCATTTCTTTCGATATAATCATGGTAAGCAACTAAATACACATGAACAACAGCAAAAAGGATAAAGAACCACATTAAAATATGATGAATATTTCTGATTCCCATATCACCTCCCAATATGGGAACAATCCATACAAAAAGTTGAGGGAACCACGAATCGCTCATGGCGGCATACAATCCAAAGCCAGTTAAACTTTGCAATAAAAAAACTATAAATGTGAGGAAATAAGTCAGACTAGCCAATGAATTATGCCCAACCGAAACAAGAGGTTTATTGGTCACTTGCATAATGTCAATTTTTAAAACCTGAAGTATTTCGACCCATTGTTTTTTCTTAAAGGGAATAAAATGGTACCATCTGGAATATTTATTTCCAACAAATCCCCAATAAATTCTAAATGCAAAGTTGAAAAAGAAAAGAAATGCCGCAATAAAATGAATAAATCGTACAACACCGAACCAATAGCTAAACGATGCCTCGGCAGCGCTCTGAATTGCAGGTGGATTGCCAATTAAATAACCGGTGACCGACAACACAATAATGCACATCGCATTGATCCAATGATAAAACCTTACCGGTAATTGCCAAACATATTCTTCAGTTATGATCTTTGTTTTTACTTGATTTTTCATCGCGAAATAATTTTAAATTAAAATGAAACGAATTCATTTACGCTACAAAAAAATTGGAGCAAATGAAGAACGTTTTCAATAATTAAAATGTTTGAATTTGATGGACATAAGTACCTTTTTCGTCATAAAGATGCACAGCACAAGCAATACATGGATCGAATGAATGTATTGTTCGTAAGATTTCAATTGGATTTTCCGGATCAACAATAGGTGTTCCGATCAATGATTCTTCATATGCAGACCTCATGCCATTTATATCTCTAGGGGATGCATTCCAGGTACTTGGGACCACTAATTGATAATTCTCTATTAATTTATCCTTAATTTTAATCCAATGCGCCAACCCGCCGCGAGGGGCTTCAGTTAAACCAACCCCTTTGGCTTCAGCCGGCCATGTTTTAGGATCCCATTTATCAGACACATGAGTTCTGCTATCACCATTTTTAATATTTGAAAGAAGTTGATTGAAAAACTCTTTTGACCACTTTGTTACCAATTGGGTTTCAAGACCGCGAGCAGCCGTTCTTCCTAATGTCGAGAAAAGAGCAGTTACCGGAACATTCAAATGTTCAAGTGCACCGTGAACCACATCCTGAAATTCAGTTTTACCTGATGCATATCCAACAAGCATCCTGGCAAGAGGTCCAACTTCCATTGGTTGACCCTTCCAACGAGGGGTCTTTAACCAACTGTATTTCCCTTCAACATCTAAATACTCATAAGGTGGTTTAGGTCCGGAATACTTCAGATTTGTTTCACCATCCCAAGGGTGTTTTCCTACCTGATCACCATCAGAATAAGTGTACCAGGAACGTGATATCTGCTCCTGAATTTGATCTGGAACCAACATCTGCATACCCATTTGTCGGCAAATCTCCATAGGTCATATAATTGCTTAAGCCTCCACCAATAGCACCCCAATCCTTATAAAATGAAGCAATCGCTAATAAGTCAGGAATGTAAACCTGGTTAATAAAATCTTGAGCTTTGTCAAATAATTCACCTACGAATGCAAGTCTTTCTGCATTGAGTGCATTGTTCTCATCCAAATTTATGGCACAAGGAACGCCTCCTACTAAATAATTGGGGTGAGGATTCTTTCCACCAAATATGGTGTGAACTTTAACAATTTCCTTCTGCCACTCAAGAGCTTCTAAGTAGTGAGCAACAGCTAAAAGATTAACTTCAGGGGGAAGTTTATAGGCATTATGCCCCCAATATCCATTCGCAAAAATTCCTAGTTGTCCACTTTCTACAAATTTCTGAATTCGATATTGAACATCAGAAAAATAACCGGGTGAACTTTTTGGCCATTTGGAAATACTCTGTGCAAGCACTGAAGTTGCTTTTGGATCGGCTTTAAGTGACGATACCACATCCACCCAGTCCAATGCATGTAAATGATAAAAATGAACTACATGATCTTGCATATACTGGGCGCAAAACATTAAATTTCTTATTAAATCTGCATTTGGAGGGACTGTTATTCCAAGTGCATTTTCAACAGTTCTAACTGATGCTAGTGCATGAACGGTTGTGCAAACACCACAAACCCTTTCAGTAAATGCCCAAGCATCACGAGGGTCTCTTCCTTTCAATATTATTTCAATTCCCCTGACCATTGTTCCAGAGCTAAAAGCATCTACAATTTTACCATCTTTAATTTCTGCTTCAACCCTAAGGTGACCTTCTATTCGCGTAATTGGATCTACAACTATTCTTTGTGACATTGTTACCTCCGTTTTTTAATTGGTTTGAGAATCGCTTTTCTTTATTCCTTTTTGGATCATTTTGCGCTTTCTAATATTCGTTGAAATCGCATGGGCGGCAATACCGACACCAGTCACTACTCCTAATCCAAGCCCGATTTTATCCGCAGTTGTTTCAATCCCAAATCCCGGGAAACTCTGCAAATGCTGATAGAATGGTCCATTATCCCAGAAATTGGCTTCACTGCACCCAATACATGGATGACCTGATTGAATTGGGAAACTAACTCCATTATTCCATTTTATTACACCGCAAGAATTATACGTATTTGGACCTCTGCAACCCATTTTGTATAGGCAATATCCCCGCTTAGCATTTTCATCATCAAAACTTTGAACGAATAAGCCTGCATCATAATTTGGTCTTCGGTAACACGTATCGTGAACCCTTCTCGAATAGAAAGCCTTAGGCCTTCCAAGTGCATCCAATTGTGGGATTCGGTCGAAAGTTAACAAATGAATAACAACACCCGCCATTACTTCTGCTATAGGAGGGCATCCTTGAACATTTATTATAGGTTTCCCTTTTATGACTTTATGAACAGGTTTCGCACCTGTAGGATTTGGAGATGCTGCCTGCACACATCCGGCCGAAGCACAATTACCCCATGCAATAATTGCCTTAGCTCCTTCTGCTGCTTCATTCAATATTTCATAAGCACTTTTGCCTCCAATACAACAGTACCCATCATTTTCAGTAGGAATCGAACCTTCAACCATTAATAAATATTCACCATGATATTTCTCCATGGTATCATGTAACGATTTTTCTGCCTGATGACCGGATGCAGCCATTAATGTTTCGGTATAATCCAGAGAGATTTTATCGAGGACAATATCTGCTACTATAGGATGCGATGAGCGGATAAATGATTCGCTACAACAGGTACATTCCTGAAGATGCAGCCAGATTACCGGTATCCTGGATTTACTTTCTAAAGCTTTTACAATTTGAGCTACACCACTCGCTTGCAGGCCCATCATGGCACCTATTGTACCACAAAACTTTAAGAAATCACGTCGGGAATGACCTTTGGCCCTGATTTCTTCATAAAGAGTTGGTTTCTTGTTCATAATGAATAATATTTATGTTAATTGTATTTATTCAAATTCATGATCAATCTTTGAAATATGATAAGATCCTTCAATCAATACTTTATCACCCAGATGTAAATCGTTCATTAAATCGCTTGATAACATTAAATACTTGGGTCGACAAACTATTTTAACAACATATTTTGAATCCTTCGCTAAAATTTCTGTGACTTCACCCGATAACTGAAATTGTTTAATATGTTTTGTTGTCATCTTTATACAATTCAATTCTGCCAAGGCAAGATTAATGCCAGTAAAATCATTGTCTTCTGATTCTAATAAATTAATTCATTTAAGATTCTGTTATTATGCAAGATAGGTTTTGTCGATAAAAATAGATTCAGATTTGGGAAAGGTAACTATCGACGAGAATTTACGGAAATCCGCTAAATTGATGTTATAATTCGTATAAATTAATGGGCAGTAAAACAAGTTTGGGGGGAGAGATTATACTTTTTCATCTTATCTCTAAAGGTGGATAAACTCATTTTTAGAGATTTTGCAGCATCCGATTGATTTCCATTTGTGTTTTTTAAAGTTTCACAGATCATGTGGCTTTCAACACAATTAACGACTTCATTGAAATCCATTGCCCCATCATTATAACAATTCGCGCATCCTTTTATCAAGCTATGTGCACGATCATTCTGACAAATTTCAGAGGGAAGATCATTAATTTCAATTTTTTTATCTGTAAATACTGAAACCCGATGAATAATATTCCTTAATTCACGCACATTTCCGGGCCAATCATAACCAATGAGCATTCTCATAGATTCAGTACTAACATGCAAATTTTTCTCAGGAGCGAATCGTTTGAGGAAGTGTTCAACTAATAATGGGATATCGTCTCTTCGTTCTCTAAGTGGTGGTATTTCTATAGGTACAACATTTATCCTATAATATAAATCGTCTCTGAATCGCTTTTCTGCGACCATTTGCTTAAGATTTACTTTAGAAGCAGTAATTAAGCGAATATCTATTGGTATGGAACGGGTGCCTCCTAATTTCATAATCTCTCTCGATTCAAGAACACGAAGTAACTTAGCTTGCATTTCCAATGACACATCATCAATGTCATCAAAGAAAAAACTACCGGTATGAGCAAGCTCAAACAGACCCTTTTTATCGTTAATTGCACTTGTGAAAGAACCCCTTTCATGCCCAAACAACTCACTTGCAAGTAATTCAGATGGCATGGCTGACAATCCTATCTTAACAAATGGATTCTGGCTTCTATTACTAATTTTGTGAATATATTCAGCAAATATTTCTTTTCCAACACCAGTTTCCCCAATCAATAAAATTGAGGTGTCAGAATCTGCAATTTTATTAATGCGGTTAATGATTGAGCGCATTTGTTCATTTGCAGTAATAATTGCAATAGGAATTTTTCCCGTCATTTTTTGATGATTAATTAGGACAAAAAATAATTAAATTTCACCCATTTCTTTTAATGCTTCAATTGTTTCTAAAGCATCGCTCTCATCCACAATACTTAGTGCAGTTCCTACATGTACCAGAACGTAGTCACCCACATTGGCCTCGGGTAACCATTCCATGCAAACATCAGTTATTGCTCCTCCATAATCAACTTTTCCCATTCGAATATTGGAGTTGCTTTCATCAAACGACAGAATTTTAGCAGGCACAGCTAGGCACATAATCAGTTCGTTTAGTTATATATAGTTATGTATATTATTAGTTGGACGTGATAAATATAACATAAAATATCACTGAACACAATATCAAAATTTAAATTTAACTTTGGAAATTAAAAGATTTTAAGAAAATGCATGAATTATCAATCGCATATAGCATTGTTGAAATTGTAAAAAATGAGGCTGAAAAAGCTAATTCTATTAAAGTTTCAGAAATTGAACTAGTGGTTGGAACTTTGTCGGGAATAGAAGTTGAAGCACTTGAATTTGCGATGGAAGTTTCTATAAAAAACAGCGTCATGGAAGATGCAAAAGTTAAAATTATTCAAAAGGAAGCCATGGCAGTTTGCAAAAAGTGCAATTTCGACTTTGCAATAACTTCATTATTTGATCCATGCCCTGAATGTGGAGGGTTTGAAAATGAGGTTTATCAAGGACAGGAAATGCTTGTAAAATCACTCGTGGTTGAGTAATCTACTCATTAATCTTTGCTAAAATTGATTTTACAAGTTGTGCTACTTCGGGTAATGATTTCTTTACATTTTCTGATAAAGTCATCCGCACTTCACTAATATCTTTCACAGAAACAGTAATAAGATAAATTTTAGGCATATGACCCAAAAGTGTTGCCGTTTCAACTAAATCTCTTAATCCAATATCGTGTGAACTTAGTGCTTTGGGAAAGTCTGAAGCAAACTTTGGTTCAATTAAGGAAATACTACCTTCCTCTTTAGAATCAATGGTGGCATCAATCATAATCAGGGTTTTATAGTCCTCCATCACAGAAAGCATATGAAAACCACCTGTCCCACCATCTAATAAATCAATATTTTTTCCAAGATCCTGGCCCTCTAAATATTTAATGGCATGAATTCCAATGCCTTCATCGCCCAGGATTAGATTTCCAACCCCAAGAATTAATATCTTATTTTCAGCCTGATTTGATTTTTCCAAGATTGAATACTTTTAATTACCTCGCAATTTTATGAATAAAATCAATTCAAACTATTTTTAAATTAGAAAATCTCTTTTGCTATAGCTTTTATATTATCCGAAATACCAATGGTAAAATAATGAATGGCTGGCACTCCAAAATTTTTCAATTCCTTTGATTGTTCTATGCCCCATTCGATTCCTACCTGGAAAGCCTCTTTGTCGGTTTTGCATCTGCCAAGCTCTTTTACAAGTTCATCAGGAATATCAATACTAAACACTTTTGGAAGCAATGAAATATCTTTAAGTGTTGAAATTGGCTTAAGTCCAGGAATAATTGGTACATTAATCCCAATATTACGGCATCCTTTTACGAAATCAAAATACTTTTGATTATCATAAAACATTTGAGTGACAATATAATCGGCACCTGCATCTACTTTTTTCTTTAAATAAGCTAAATCATATTCCATATTTGGCGCTTCTAAATGCTTTTCAGGATACCCGGCTACGCCAATAGAAAAATCAGTTGTTGTTTTATTCTCTAAGTGTTCATCCAGATATTTTCCCTGATTCATATTGATGATTTGTTCAACCAATTCTGATGCATTGGCATGCCCGTCTTCTTCAGCTTGAAAATACTTTTGTCCTTTTAATGGGTCACCCCTTAAAACCAACAAATCCTTGATCCCTAAAAAATGCAGATCTATCAAAGCATATTCCGTAGCATCTTTTGTAAAACCCCCACAAATGATATGCGGTACTACATGAACTGAAGGATATTTATACTTTATTGCCGCTGAAATTGCAACTGTTCCAGGACGTTTGCGTACTGTCTTTCTTTCCAAAAGTCCCCCGGGATGTTTTTTGTAAATTGTTTCCTCTTGATGGTATGTAATATTGATATTTAGCGGATTAAACTCCATTAAATTATCAATGGTATTATAAATTGAATCAATATTATGACCTTTTAAAGGTGGGAGTAATTCAAAGGAGAAAAATGGACTTTCTGCTTTTTTAAAATGTTCAATAACCTTCATGTGCTTTTATTTATAATTTAAATTCGAATTCAATAAACGTTCAGTTTCTTCAATACTAAAATCTTTTCTTCTGGCATAATCAATAATCTGGTCTTTTCCGATCCTACCCACATTAAAATACTGGGATTCAGGATGTGAAAAATAATACCCACTTACCGACGCTGCTGGATACATGGAGAAATTTTCAGTTAGTGAAATAGAAATAAGCCTATCTACATCCAATAAATTGAAAAGTGTTTTCTTCTCAGAATGCTCCGGACAAGCTGGATAACCCGGAGCAGGACGAATACCTTGATACGCTTCTTTCAATAATTCCTTAATGTTCAAAGATTCATCAGGAACATAAGCCCATTCATGCTTTCTGACCTCTTCATGCATGAGTTCTGCGAAAGCTTCTGCAAGCCGATCAGCTAAAATTTTCAACATAATGGCACTGTAATCATCCAAATCTTCTTCGTACTGCTTTACCCATTTTTCGATTCCGATACCGCAAGTAACTGCAAATCCACCAATATAGTCAACAACTCCATCTTCTTTTGGTCGAATAAAATCAGCCAGCGATAAATTTGAATAGCCCTCTGCTTTTAGCTGTTGGTTTCTTAAGAATCTAAGATGATTTATGGTTTTAGAACGATGCTCGTCCGAATAAATCTCGACATCTTCTCCAACTGAGTTACAGGGATAAAATCCAATGACACCTTCAGCCTCCAACATCTTATTTTCTATGATCTTATCCAGAAGTACCTGGGCATCATCAAACACCTTTTTTGCTTCACTTCCCTTGATGGGATCTACAAATATTTGAGGATATTTCCCATTTATTTTCCAGGCATGGAAAAAGAAGGTCCAATCAATGTACTTTCTGATTTCTCTTAAATCGAAGTTTTTAAAAACTTTAGCCCCAAGCATATTGGGTTTTAGAACTGGATATTGATCCCAGTTCAGGCGCAGTTTATTTTTCTTTGCTGATTCAAAATCAATCGTTTCTTCTTCCTTCTTATTGTTATGCTTTCTTACAAGCTCAAAATACTCTTCCTTTATTTCCTTATGAAATGCTTCATGATGTTCGACCGACAATAAACTGGATGCTACAGTCACAGCTTTTGACGCGTCCCTCACATGAATAACCGGAAATGAATACTTAGGTGCTATTTTTACTGCTGTGTGAATTTTTGAAGTTGTAGCACCTCCAATCAATAAAGGAATTTTGAAGCCTTGCCGTTCCATTTCGGCAGCTACATCTACCATTTCCTCAAGTGAAGGTGTAATTAATCCACTCAGCCCAATGATATCGACCTTTTCGTCAATTGCTGTTTGCAATATTTTTGAAGCCGGAACCATCACTCCCAAGTCAATGACCTCATAATTGTTACAAGCAAGTACCACTCCAACAATGTTTTTCCCAATATCGTGTACATCACCTTTTACAGTAGCCATTAAAATTTTTGACTGAGCAATACTTTCAGTATTCGCTTCTTTCTCTTGCTCAATGTATGGAAGAAGTTTGGCAACACCCTTTTTCATCACACGGGCACTTTTTACGACCTGTGGAAGAAACATTTTACCGGAACCAAATAAATCGCCTACCACGTTCATTCCATCCATTAATGGTCCTTCAATGACTTCCAAAGCCCTGGGATACAAAAGCCTGGCTTCCTCAACATCCGTTTCGATAAAATCAACAATTCCTTTGACTAGCGCATGTTTTAATCGTTCCTGAACACTTTCGTTCCGCCATGCATCCGTTTTTACAGCTATATTTTCCTTTTCTCCCACTTGATCAGCATAGGCAACCAACCGTTCAGTGGCATCCTTTCTGCGGTTAAGAATCACGTCTTCAATTAGTTTTAATAGTTCGGCTGGAATGTCATCATAAATTTGAAGCATCCCAGGATTTACGATCCCCATATCCAATCCTGCTTTAATGGCATGATATAAAAAAGCGGAATTCATTGCCTCACGAATTACATTGTTCCCTCTGAATGAGAAAGATAAATTACTAACTCCACCGCTTACTTTTGCATAAGGAAGATTTTCCTTAATCCATTGAGTTGCCTTGATGAAATCAACTGCGTAATTATTGTGTTCGTCAATACCAGTTCCGATTGTTAATATATTGGGATCGAAGATGATATCTTCAGGTGGGAAATTAACCTGCTGTGTAAGAATATTATAAGCACGTTGACAAATAGCTATTTTTTGCTCATAATTGGCTGCCTGTCCGTTTTCATCAAAGGCCATTACGACCACGGCAGCACCGTACATTCTGATAGTTGTTGCGTGATCGATGAAGGCTTGTTCACCCTCTTTTAAGCTTATTGAATTAACAATGGCTTTGCCTTGTACACATTTCAAACCGGCTTCAATTACGGTCCATTTCGAGGAATCAATCATGACCGGCAATCTGGCAATGTCCGGTTCTGATGCTAATAAATGTAAGAATTTGGTCATTTCAGTTTCCGCATCCAACATGGCATCATCCATACTTACATCTAAAACCTGTGCACCTCCTTCAACCATATCTCGAGCTACAGATAGTGCTTCCTCGTATTTTTTTTCTCTAATAAGTCTTGCAAACTTTATGGAACCACTGACGTTTGTTCGTTCGCCAATATTGATAAAATTACTTTCCTTATATATCTTTAATGGCTCTAACCCGCTTAGATGAAGCTGCGGAAATTTTACAACCGGACGATGAACTGAAGCTTTTTCGGCGACTGCAACGATGGCTTTAATATGTTCAGGAGTCGTACCGCAACAACCACCAATAATATTTACGAATTGATTATCCAAAAAATCTTTAATATGAACAGCCATCATTTCAGGTGTCTCATCGTATTCTCCAAACTGGTTTGGCAAGCCGGCATTTGGATGGGCACTAATGAAAGACGGTGATTTTGCAGCCAATTCAGCTAAATAAGGACGTAACTCCTTTGCTCCCAATGCACAATTTAATCCAATACTAAGCAAATCAATGTGAGAAACTGAATGCATAAATGCTTCAACTGTTTGGCCCGATAGCGTGCGTCCACTTGCATCCGTAATTGTCCCAGAAATCATGACAGGAATTCTAATATTCTTTTCTTTCAACAACTTCTCAATCGCATAAATTGCAGCCTTGGCATTTAAAGTATCAAAGATGGTTTCTACCAAAAATATATCAACCCCACCTTCCAGCAGTCCACTTGCTTGTTCATAATAAATCGCTACTAAATCATCAAAACTAACAGCCCGATAACCCGGATCCTCAACCTTTGGCGACATCGATGCAGTTTTATTGGTTGGGCCAATAGCTCCCGCAACAAATCGTGGTTTTCCAGGATTTAAGTTGGTAAATTTATTGGCCGCCTCACAAGCAATTTTTGCAGCTGCAATATTTATTTCCTTGGCTAATCCTTCCATCTGATAATCAGCCATCGAAATTGCATTGGCATTAAAAGTATTGGTTTCAATAATATCAGCGCCTGCTTCAAGATATTGTTCATGGATTTCTTTGATGATTTGGGGTTGTGTCAAATTCAGGAGGTCATTATTCCCTTTTAAATCAGATGGATGATTCTTGAATCGTTCACCTCTAAAATCAATTTCGGTCAACTTATAACTCTGTATCATGGTACCCATAGCACCATCCAGAACAAGAATCCTTTCCTTAATTTCTTTAAATATATTTTTTTGTACTTTCATTTGAAATTATTAAGTATTAGATAAACACACACGATTTCCATTGCATAAAGCAATAGAATTAATAAATATCACAAAAAGTGATTAAAAAATAATGTGCATTCGTTTGTTCATAATTTTCGTGTTTACTTATCATTATCCGCCTTCGGCGGATTAGGTTGTAGCACCTTTTCCCGTATGACGGGATGGTTGCTAGAGGTTCGCAGAGCCTAATCTCTCCCCTCTTCTCTATAAATCAAACACCTTTACTGAAAGGATGATTTGAATATGAAGCAAATGTATGGCACTTGGAAATAAAATACAAATTTATTTGAAACAATTTTAAATAGCAGAGGTCACATACACAAGTATATGGTCCTCTATTTTTCTATACTTCAGGTTATAATCTTGTGAAAAGGCTTCGTTTGAAAACATACTTTGAATTACTCCATTCGCCTGAATACTAAACGGTTTTACATGTATATTTTTTCGAAAATCTATATTCCCTTTACCATACATTTTAAAAATGGCCTCTTTTGCCGACCAGATTATGAATAAACTTTCCAATAAATTTTCATCATCTAAAAGGAAATCACTTTCACTTGGTGAAACGAATTTGTGTCTGATTTTCAGGATTCTGGGATGTATCCCTTCAATATCAATCCCAACTTTCATATGACGACTTAAGATTACGGCAACGAACTTTGAGGTATGAGAAATAGAAATTTGATGAATCCCATCACTAATGAATGGTTGTCCGTTATTTTCGTAAAAGATTGACAGCTTGTTCTTTTCTGATAATTTATCCAAAATAATTCTGCTTGCCAACCATTGCTTTCTACGATTTTCGTTCCGCATGGTATCAAAAACCATTTTTTCATTTAAAGTCAGGTTAGTACATTCTAGTAAGAAATCAACTGATTCTTGGATTTCCCAAATTCCCAGTTTAGCTTTACGATTTTCTATTTCACTATTGAAAACAAGAGGCATACTTTTGAATCTAATTAACGTATTGAAATAAGAGGACAATCTCCTTTTGATCTTCCAAAGATATTGATTAATTTTGCTGACGCAAATTGAAGAATTAAATTAATGATTAATAAAATGATAGAAACAAAAACAGATTATAAAGTAGCTGATATAAAATTGGCTGAATTTGGAAGAAAAGAAATTGAAATAGCCGAAAAAGAAATGCCAGGTTTGATGTCGATCAGAAGAAAATATTCGGCTGAAAAACCACTTAAAGACGTTCGGATTACAGGTTCATTGCATATGACCATTCAAACTGCCGTGCTTATTGAAACGCTAGTTGAATTAGGCGCAAACGTAAGATGGGCCAGTTGCAATATTTTCTCAACTCAAGATCATGCAGCAGCAGCCATTGCACTTTCAGGTGTTCCGGTTTTTGCTTGGAAGGGTGAAACCTTGACCGAGTACTGGTGGTGCACCAATCAGGCTGTTACTTTTCCCGGCGGCAAGGGTCCCCAATTGATCGTTGATGACGGAGGTGATGCAACCTTACTTTTGCATAAAGGTGTGGCCATTGAAAAAAATCCTGAATTGCTTAAAAAGGTTCCTGAAAATAATGAAGAGGCTGTAATCTATAAATTACTCCAGGATAATTATCTTGAAGATCAAAGCAAATGGACAAAAATAGCAGCTGAATGGAAAGGGGTTTCGGAAGAAACAACTACCGGCGTTCATCGTTTATATCAGATGATGGAAGCTGGCGAATTGTTGGTGCCTGCCATCAATGTAAACGATTCTGTTACAAAATCGAAATTTGATAACCTTTATGGTTGTCGTGAATCATTGGCCGATGGAATAAAAAGAGCCACAGACGTCATGATTGCAGGTAAAGTAGTTGTTGTGTTGGGTTATGGTGATGTTGGCAAAGGTTGCGCTCATTCGATGAGATCATACGGTGCCAGGGTTATCATTACCGAAATTGACCCAATTTGTGCTTTACAAGCTGCCATGGAAGGATTCCAGGTAACAACGATTGAAGATGCTTTACCTGAAGGAAACATTTTCGTCACCACTACAGGGAACAAAGATGTTATTACCTTCGATCATATGCAAAAAATGAATGATCAGGCTATTGTTTGTAATATCGGTCATTTTGACAATGAAATTCAGGTTTCGAAACTTGATTCTGCGAAAAATGTTGCTAAAACCAATATCAAACCTCAGGTTGATAAATACACTTTCGAAAATGGAAATTGTATTTATATGCTAGCAGAAGGTCGTTTGGTGAACTTGGGTTGCGCAACCGGGCATCCTTCATTTGTTATGAGCAATTCATTTAGCAACCAAACACTTGCGCAGATTGAACTTTGGAAAAACAATTATGAAGTTGGTGTTTATCGCTTACCAAAAGAATTAGATGAAGAAGTTGCCAGATTACACCTTGAGCAAATTGGTGTTAAATTGACTAAATTAACTTCAGTACAAGCAGCATATCTGGGAGTTCCAATAAATGGACCTTATAAAGCTGATCATTACAGATATTAAAATATTTGAGAATAATAACGGAGGGCAGTATATTTAACTGCCCTTTTTTATTTGACTGATGAATAATGATTACATCCAAGTATATAATTCTGAAAAGAATTAGAAGTTGGAAACATGAAGATATTGTCCGTCAAAATAAGTTTGATATTGCTTTAATGGAAGGGTGGCCGGCCCTTCAAAGGGGTAGCCATCCAATAAATTAAATTTAGAAGCACTACAATGATCGACCGCTATTAATCCAGATTCATCAACATTTACCCGACACTCAAAATCATTTGGAAAATTAACCGGTGAGGTTCTCTCATATGCCTTGTAATCCCCAAATCCGGCATTAAAAAGTATGATACCGCGATACCCACCAGAAACATAAGTCCAGTTTCCGGGTATGTTTAAATTATTATAATTAATATCATTAGGATTTATTGAAAAGTTAACCAAAACATAAGGAATAAGCTTATCCACCGGATTTTCCTTGCCACATCCTAAATTACAAGTCAGAAAAAGGATGGTTAAGAAAAACAAAATTAAATTTCGACTGCTTCCCATTTTCATAATGATGCTATAGAATATTAGAACGAGTTTATAAAATTATTATTTTAATTACAACTTTCAGCTACCAATATTATCTATACCTTTAGACAGTAATAATCATGAAATGTAAGTCTTAATGTATAAAAAACTATTTATTTTTTTGATTTTCTTTTTTGTAATGTTCTCTTTTCAATCTTGCAGTTTAGTGAGGCCTAGTCAGGTTAAACAAGCCGAAAAAGCTGAAAAAGCCAAGCTTAAAGAATCGGAAGAAGCCTATCAATTATTGCAAAAAGAACATATGGAAAGGCAATCGGCCTATACTATAGCACAAATGGAAAACACTAAAAAACGATCTGAATATAACAACAGATTCAAAAAAAGACCAAGTTTTTGGCAACGAATTTTTGGAAAAAGAAATAAGCGCTAATATACTATTAATCCTTTTGATCTAAAATTAATTGAACCCCAAAGAACTGATTGTTTAAAAATCCATTTCATCAATACCCTTTCCCACTTTTTTCTTTGCATTAAATTTATCACAATCAAACTCAACGTTCATGCCGTGAATAGGCTTTTCAAAATCATTTTTTGTATATCCCAATGTTGGGTCGTTATAAACTTTTTTCATATACAATGCCCAGATTGGTAGGGCCATATTTGCTCCTTGTCCCAATGTCAATGTGCGAAAATGTGCGGACCGATCTTCACAACCGGTCCAAATACCTGTTGTAAGCTGAGGCACGATACCCATAAACCAACCATCTGATTGATTATTGGTTGTCCCCGTTTTCCCGGCAATTGTATTTTCAAAACCATATTTCCATCTAAGTCGTGTTCCAGTACCAGACTCAACAACACCTTTCAATAGCTCCAACATCAAATACGCGGTTTCCTCACTCATTGCTTCCTCTCTTTTCGGGACAAAATCTGCAATTACATTACCATTCTTATCCTCAATTTTAGTCACAAAAATAGGTTCGACATAAACCCCTTTACTTGCGAAAGTATTCATGGCGCCTACCATTTCTGAAAGCTTTAAATCGGCACTACCAAGAGCGATTGAATAAACTTCAGGAATATAACTCTTTACCCCCATTTTTCTGGCAATTTTAATCACCGCTTGTGGTGAGTACATACTAATTAAATGTCCGGAGATCCAGTTATTTGAATTTGCAAGGGCATATTTAAGTGTAATTTCCTGCCCTTTAAATTCGGGAGTATCATTGTCTGGTTCCCAGGTCTTACCATTAGGTAATCGAATTATGGGTTGGATATTAGGGATCTTACTACAAGGAAAAAGTTCTCCTTCTTGCATGGCGAGGGTATACAGAAATGGTTTGAAAGTAGATCCTACCTGTCGTTTACCCATCGTTACATGGTCATATTGAAACGAATTATAATCAATCCCCCCAACATAAGCCTTAACCTGCCCGGTTTCAGGTTCAACTGACATTAAACCCGAATGAAGAAAATATTTGTAGTATCTTAATGAATCCATTGGAGTCATAATGGTG
>PHDM01000036.1 GCA_002840985.1 Bacteroidetes bacterium HGW-Bacteroidetes-17 | reverse complement strand
AAGCCGAATATTGTGATCGCGTTTCAATTATGGTGGATGGGAAAATAAGTGCATTGGACACGCCACAAAATTTAAAAAGTGAATATCAAACCAAATCAATGGATGAGGTTTTTATAAAGTTGGCAAGAAATTAACCAGATGAAACGAACTTGAATTTTTTCGTTCAAAAATTGAATGTATGAATAAATAAAATTCAACGTGAGTTCCATACGACCTATAAAATCAAATAATTTTCGTATGAAATTATTCAGATCGTTTGTAAAAAAGGAGTTTTATCACATTTTCAGGGATGTCAGAACCTTGCTGATCCTCTTCGGTTTGCCTATTGCCCTGATCCTAATTTTTGGGTATGTAGTTACAAGCGAAATTAAAAATGCCAAAATTGCCATTCTCGATCATTCAAAAGATGAAATAACTACCGAAATAACCAATAAAATCTTATCATCAGGTTATTTTATTTTAAATGAAAATTTGAATACCGAAAAACAAATTGAAGAAATTTTTAAAAAAGGAGAAGTTCGGGAAGTCATCATTTTTGAACCTAATTTTTCTGTAAACCTGAGTAAAACAGGACAAGCAAATATCCAAATTATTACGGATGCTTCAGATGCAAATACAGCTAATCTGATATTAAATTATACACGGGCCATCATTCAGGATTATGCTTTGAGTTTGAACAAGGAGCCGAATCTAAACATAAAAATTATTCCGCAAACCCGTATGATGTACAATGAGGAGTTAAAAGGGGTTTATATGTTTGTTCCCGGCACCATGGCATTAATTCTATTGTTGGTTTCTGCCATGATGACTTCTATTTCTATTGCCCGGGAAAAGGAAATGGGAACCATGGAAGTAATGCTTGTATCACCATTAAAACCTTTGCAAATTATCTTAGGGAAAGTCACACCTTACTTTGTATTATCCTTTATTAATGCAATTACTATTCTGTTATTAAGTTATTTTGTTTTTGGAATGCCTGTTAAAGGAAGCCTCATCCTGTTGTTGGCAGAAAGCATGTTGTTCATTCTAATGTCATTATCATTGGGAATATTAATATCCACCGTAAGCCCAAATCAGCAGGTGGCCATGTTCATCTCCATGATGGCCTTAATGCTACCCACTATTCTTTTATCCGGCTTTATTTTTCCGATCGAAAACATGCCGGTACCTTTGCAGTGGATTAGTCATATCATGCCGGCACGTTGGTTTATTGTTATTTTAAAAAATGTAATGCTAAAAGGAACCGGCTTGTTGTTTGTATGGAAAGAGAGCCTTATCCTGATTGGAATGACTTTCATTTTTATAAGCCTGAGTGTGAAAAAATTTAAAGTAAGACTTGAATAATGAATACGATCATTCATATTATTCGTAAGGAGTTCATCCAGATTTTCAGGAACAAAACCATGTTGCCTATCATTTTTTTGTTGCCAATAGTGCAATTATTGGTCCTTGTTTTTGCTGCAACTTTTGAAATGAAAAATATTAACATGGTTGTAGTTGATCAGGATTTATCGTCAGAATCGAGGCAATTAATTGGCAAGTTTAAAGGTTCACCCTTCTTTCAAATTCAACTAAATACTTTTTCACAAAAAGAGGCCGAAGAACTCTTAGAAGCAGATAAGGCAGATTTTATCCTGAGTATCCCAAGCGGCTTCGAACGTGATTTATTAAAAGAAAATACCGCGTATGTTCAATTATTAATCAATGCCATTAATGGAACAACAGCGGGGCTTACCAATGGTTATGCCTCATCGGTAATTGCTGATTATAATAAGGATTTAATTATTGAAAATATTAATATTAATCCTCCAACCACCCAATCCAACATCAATATTGAATATTCTTTTTGGTACAATCCGGAAATGAATTATAAAATTTATATGCTTCCCGGCATCCTTGGGATTCTGATTACTTTAATAGGCATGTTTTTAACAGCCTTAAACCTTGTTCGTGAAAAAGAAATGGGAACCATAGAACAGATAAACGTAAGCCCGATCAAAAAGTATCAATTTATTATTGGAAAATTGTTTCCTTTTCTTTGTATTGCATTATTTGAATTGGCTTTTGGTTTAAGCATCGGAAAGTTGATTTTTAATATTCCGATGTTGGGAAGTTTGCCATTGCTCTTTTTATTCGCCGCTGTTTATCTTTTAGTGGCACTGGGAATTGGGCTGTTTATTTCCACCCTCTCCTCAACCCAACAGCAGGTGATGTTTGTCAACTTTTTTGTAATGATTGTATTTATCATGATGAGCGGAATTTTTACACCTACCGAAAGTATGCCTGAATGGGCTCAGAGCGCAAATATCATTAACCCGGCAGCATATTTTATGCGGGTTATTCGCATGATTTTGCTGAAGGGTTCAGGGTTTATGGATGTATGGAAATCCTTTGCTTCCCTTTTAATTTACGCTTTTATAATTCTTGGTTTAGCTACCTGGAAGTATAGGAAAATAGCATGATTCAGCAGTTTTGGTCACGTGGTTTTAAGGCTTTTTAACAAAATTTATAGCTCTCATATTGTGATAATGCCTAATTTTGTCGCTTGTTATTAAAACAAAATATGAAACAAGCATCCCGAATATTTAGAATAAACAAGGATGTAAATATCTTAGGAAAGTACTTTCACCAAGAGGTGGAACAGGCAATCCGACCAATATTAACATATATAATAACGGATGAAAAAAAGCCCATTTTATAAATGGTTAATCTTCCCTCTAGTATCTCTTAGCCTTATCATTTCAGTTGCATTTTTTTATAAAGATGAAATACTGAATTTCGTTTACGGCATAGAGGTTGAAAGGATAGATACGTTGGAACGAATTCAGCAAAGCGGTAAGCTTACAGCCTTAGTAGATTACAATTCAACCAATTATTTTATTTACCGGGGGCTGCCAATGGGATATCAGTTTGAGCTTCTCAAAGCTTTTACGGAACATTTGGGTGTAAAGCTTGAAATTGTGACAAATAATAATTTGGAAGAGAGTTTCCGCAAATTGCAAGACGGAGAAGTTGATGTTATCGCAACAGGATTAACTATTACAAATGAAAGAAGTCAGTTTATTGATTTTACAGATCCACTGGATCAAACAGTACAGGTATTGGTTCAGCGTAAACCTGAAAACTGGCGAAAATTGGAAACCAATGATGAAATTGAAAGCCTGCTCATACGCAATCCTTTGCAATTGGCCGGAAAAACAATTGTGATACAAAAAACCTCTTCTTTTAAAGAACGCCTTGAAAATTTATCAAATGAAATTGGCCAACCTATTAATATTATTGAGGATGACAATCGGGAAGTTGAACAATTAATTACGGCTGTAGCAGTAGGTGAAATCGACTATACAATTAGCGACGAATACATTGCATTGGTTAACCAACATTTTCATCCCGATATTGATGTTGGCACAGCTGTTAGTTTTCCACAAAATATTGCCTGGGGTATTCACTTGAGGGATGATGATTTTAAACAGGCATTAAATAATTGGCTGAATGAATTTAAAAATACGTTGACAGCACGATTATTGTACAATAAATATTTTAAAAATCCAAGTACGGTTAATTATGCACGAAGTGAATACCATACCATTGGTGGTGGTAAGATTTCTAAATATGATGAAATAATAAAGGATATAAGTGCCAAATATGGCATGGATTGGAAGCTTCTTTCTTCAATCGTTTATCAGGAATCCGGTTTCAAGACACAGGTTGAATCGTGGAGAGGTGCTTCCGGACTGATGCAATTAATGCCTGAAACAGCAGAAATATTTGGAATAGATAGTCTTTCAACACCTTCCGAACAGATTGAAGCCGGAGTTAAATACATGCATTGGCTCAATACGCAATTTAAAGATGTTGTTACAGATAGTATTGAAAGGGAAAAATTTGTACTGGCAGCGTATAATGTTGGTCTGGGACATATTTGGGATGCCCGGCGCCTGGCCGAAAAATATGATCGTGATCCTAACATCTGGACGAATAATGTAGATACTTTTCTATTGCAAAAGTCCAATCCTGTCTATTATCGGGATAGTGTGGTAAGATATGGATATTGCAGAGGTTCAGAGCCTTATAATTTCGTAGTTGAAATCTTAGACCGTTATAATCATTATAGTAATCTGATCAAGAATTAGATCATTTCCTTTTCAAGTTGGGCCAACCATTTATTTATGCGACCATCTGTAAGTTCACTTTCTTTATCTTCATCGATAGCCAATCCTACAAATTGATTATTTTCAATAGCTTTTGAATCTGTGAAGGAATAACCTTCCAATGACCATGCTCCTAATAATTTAGCGCGTCTCTTTTTCATTTCATCATAAATTACCGATAATCCATCAACAAAATTTTCGGGATAAAGTACTTGATCGCCTAAGCCAAACAGTGCTACTTTTTTTCCTTCTAAATTAATTTCATCTAAGGATTTGAAGAAGACATTCCATTTATTGTTTGGTTTAGCTTCTTCCCAAATTTCAGCTCCTACTGTTGAACCTCCGATGATAATTAAATCGTACTTATTTAAATTTGCTGCTGTTACAGCGGTAATGTCCATCAAATCAGCATCTGACTCATTGAAATGAGCGTAAATTTTTTGAGCAGTAGCTTCCACACTTCCGTTTTTTGGCCAATAAATGATTCCAATTTTTTCCATGATATTAACTTAATAAGGTTAAAAGTTTAATTGTGTAAAATTAAGAATATATTTGAATGGTGATGCCTTAAATCAGTGAGATTATAATTTTGAAGTGCAAAATTATTTAGCCGAACTGATCCCGAGCGATAGTCGAGGGATCTTATGGGCTTGACTTATCTGACGGCAGTCAGGTTCCAGCATCCTGCAAGCCGCAGGCGGGCTTGATGCGCTATAAAAAATCATTTTTCGATTCAAATACCTTCAGCTTGCTGCCTTTCATTAAAGATTCAAATTATTTAAAATCGGTTAAAAATAACCTTGAAATATCTTTTATTGATTGTTCGATGGGTATAAACTTAAAATCTAAGTGTTCGATTAATTTTTGAGATGAATAATAAGATGATTTATGCGCGGTCCTGGCATTTTCACGCGAAAGCAGTGCCGGTTTATTAAATGCCAATTCTTTAAGTTTATAAATTCTCCAACCTATTTCACTCACCCACTTTCTTGCATAAATATCCGGTTTTTTAATCCCTAAATTTGATGCCATTTTTTTAAAGACATATTCATACGAAAGATTTTCAGAACTCACAATAAACCGTTGACTGTTAATATCACTCTTCATCAGCAAAATCATAGCTTTACTGACATCTCGTACATCAACATAACCGGTAACACCTTTTGTGTAAAAACGCAATCCACCATAAATGGTCGAGAAAATTTTAGAACTTCCGGAATTCCAATTTCCAGGGCCAAGTATAATGCTTGGGTTTACTATGACGGCATTAAGTCCTTCTGCTATTCCGCGCCATACTTCCATTTCAGAAAGGTGTTTACTGACAGAATAGGCAGATTTATTTTTAGAATTTTGCCACATACCTTCCTCCGTAATCTGGCTTGATAATTCTGATTTTCCGATTGCTGCAATTGAACTGACCTGACAATATTTTATTATGTTTCGCTCAAGGCATGCATTTACCAGATTGGCAGTTCCTTTCAAATTATCCTGTATGATTTGTTCTTGTTTTTTTGCATCGAATGATACAATCGCCGCACAATGGTATACATGATCGGCCCCTTCCAGAGCTTCTTTCAATGAGTAAAGGTCCAAAACATCTCCATCTACCCATTCAATTTGATTAAATAAATTATCAGCTTCCGTGTTATAATAGGAAAACACCTTCCTCACCTGCTCAATATTACTTGAGGTTCTTTTTAAGGCCCTTACTTTTTCACCCCTGCTTAGTAAATCATAGAGCAGATGTGAGCCTAATAATCCTGTTCCTCCTGTTACAAAATTCATTTTACAAAGTTACATAATTTCAGAAAGTCAAAAAGGGACTTTAATATCTGCTTCATCCATCCGGCTCTATATCCCATTAAGTTTTATATTTGCAAAAAAACTTGGAATGAATTTTATTGACGAATTAAAATGGCGGGGCATGATTCACGATGTTATGCCGGGCACTGAAGAGCAATTAGCAAAAGAAATGACCGCGGGTTATATTGGTTTTGATCCGACAGCCGATTCATTGCATATTGGAAGTTTGGCAACCTTAATGCTGCTTAAGCATTTCCAACTGGCGGGCCATAAACCCGTTGTTTTGGTTGGTGGGGCCACAGGAATGGTTGGTGATCCTTCAGGTAAATCGCAAGAACGAAACCTGCTGGATATGGAAACCTTGAATTTTAATTTAGAAGGACAGAAAAGGCAATTGGTAAAATTTTTGGATTTTGATTGTGGCGAAAATTCAGCCATTGTGGTGAATAATTACGATTGGTTTAAAGATTATAATTTCCTTGATTTTATCCGTGACATCGGCAAGCACATTACCATCAATTATATGATGTCAAAAGATTCGGTAAAAAAACGCCTTGAATTTGGATTATCGTTTACGGAGTTCAGCTACCAATTGGTTCAGGGCTATGATTTTTATTGGCTCTACGAAAATAAAAACTGCAAGCTTCAAATGGGCGGCTCCGATCAGTGGGGAAACATTACCACGGGTACAGAACTAATCCGCAGAAAATCAGGAGGCGAAGCATATGCATTAACCACTCCCCTTGTGACAAAAGCAGATGGGGGTAAATTTGGAAAAACCGAAACGGGCAATGTTTGGCTTGATCCTGAAAAAACATCACCTTATGCATTTTATCAGTTTTGGTTAAATACTTCGGATGAAGATGCTGCACGATATATCAAAATCTTTACTTTATTCACAGAAAAAGAAATAGAAGAATTATTGAAATGTCAAGCTGAAGCTCCTCATTTACGTGAATTGCAGAAAGCGTTGGCAAAAGATATAACCATTCGTGTTCATTCGGTGGAAGATTATAATCAGGCCGTTGAAGCCTCTGAAATTCTCTTTGGCAAAGGAACCACCGAAAGTTTAAAAAAGTTGGATGAACGAACTTTGTTGGGCGTTTTTGAGGGCGTTCCACAGAGTGAAGTAAATCGTGAATTGGTGAATGGTAAAATCGGGATTATCGATTTTCTTGCAGATTCTACAAATATTTTTTCATCAAAGGGAGAAGCCAGACGAATGCTTAAGGATAATGGGGTTTCTGTAAATAAAGAAAAAGTAAACGATGCTTACGAAATTTCCGAAACAGATCTTCTAAACAAAAAATACATCCTGATTCAGAAAGGGAAGAAAAATTATTTTTTGGTAAAAGTTATTTAGGATTTGAATGTTAACAACCCTGCGAGGGTTTCAAACCCTCGCAGGGTTGGATAATTTAGCAAATGATTAATCTTTAATTTCCCAGCTTGCACCCTCTTTTGTATCTTTGATTTCAATATTAAGCTTACTTAACTCATCCCTTATTTTATCAGCAACAGCCCAGTTTTTGCTAATCTTGGCATCTTTTCGGAGTTCAAGAATAGTATTCATAAGGCCATTTAACAATTCATCATTTCCACTAGTGCTTTCTTCCGTTTCTAATCCCAAAATATCAAAAACAAAATCGTTGTAAAGCTTTTTAAGGGCTTCTAAATCTTTTGAATCTAGACTGGCTTTACCGTCGTTTACCGAATTGATCCATCTTACCCCATCAAACAGATTGGCTATTGCGATAGGGCTATTAAAATCATCATTCATGGCATCATAACATTTCTGCTTTAATTCCTGAACATTAAAATCAGATTTATCACTAGCTTTTAATCCATGGAGTGTTTCTGTGGCTTTGAGTAATCTGGCCAACCCTTTTTCCGCTGCTTGCAATGCCGCGTTTGAAAAATCCAAGGTAGAGCGGTAATGAGCCTGAAGAATAAAGAAACGGATGGTCATTGGACTGTAAGCCTGTTCCATCAATTTGTGATCTCCACTAAAGGCAGCCTGTAAATCGATAGCGTTACCTAAGGATTTACCCATTTTTTGTCCATCCAGCGTTACCATATTATTGTGCATCCAATACTTTACGGCTTGTTTGCCATTGGCGATCTGCGATTGGGCAATTTCCGCTTCATGATGAGGGAACATCAAATCCATGCCTCCACCATGAATATCAAATTGCTCGCCTAAATATTTACATCCCATTGCAGAGCATTCCATGTGCCAACCGGGGAAACCATCACTCCAGGGCGAGGGCCATCGCATGATATGTTCGGGTTGTGCCTTTTTCCACAGCGCAAAATCCATGGTGTTTTTCTTTTCATCCTGACCTTCCAGTTCACGGGTATTGGCCATCAAATCTTCAATTTTCCGTCCGGAAAGAATTCCGTAAGGATGCGATTGATTGTATTTTTCAACATCAAAATATAAGGAACCATTGGTTTCGTAAGCATAACCTTTCTCCAAAATATTCCGGACCATTTCAATTTGCTCAATGATATGTCCTGATGCCTGAGGTTCGATACTTGGTGATAATACATTTAATTGCCGCATATTATCGCGGTAACGATTTATATAATATTGTGCCACTTCCATTGGCTCCAATTTTTCAATTCTTGCCTTTTTGGCAATTTTATCTTCACCTTCGTCGGCATCCGCTTCCAAATGGCCAACGTCGGTAATATTCCTGACATAACGTACTTTATATCCCAAATGAAGAAGATAGCGATAAACAAGATCGAAGGTAATGGCTGGGCGGGCATGTCCTAAATGGGCATCTCCATAAACGGTGGGTCCGCAAACATACATCCCAACAAAAGGGCTTTTTAGAGGCTTGAAAAGTTCCTTCTTTCGGCTTAAGGTATTATATATTTGTAGTTCATTTTTCATTATTCAAGATATTAGATGTTAGATATTAGATGTTAGATTTTTTTTATGTCTAGAATCTAACATCTGATATCTTACTTTAAAACGCCTAATTCTTTACCCACTTTGGTAAAGGCTGTAATGCATTTATCAAGATGTTTCTGTTCGTGACCTGCTGATAATTGAACACGAATCCTAGCCTGATCTTTGGGAACAACCGGGAAATAAAATCCGATTACATAAATACCTTCTTCCAATAATTTTGAAGCCATTACCTGCGAAAGTTTAGCATCGTAAAGCATCACAGCGCAAATAGCAGATTTGGTAGGTTTGATATCAAATCCGGCTTCAGTCATTTTGCCTACAAAATAATCGGTGTTTTTATGCAATTTGTCTTGTAATTCAGATGTTTCGGCCATCATATCAAACATTTCAATTCCTGCATTTGCAACAGCAGGTGGAATTGAATTTGAAAATAAGTACGGACGTGAACGTTGACGAAGCATTTCGATGATTTCTTTTTTGCCGGTTGTAAAACCTCCAACAGCACCACCAAAAGCTTTTCCCAAGGTTCCGGTAATGATGTCTACTTCCCCACGAATATTGAAAAGCTCTGTTACTCCACGACCAGTTTTACCAACAACTCCTGCTGAGTGGCATTCGTCAACCATAATCATTGCATCATATTTTTTTGCCAGTTCATTGATTTTATCCATCGGAGCTACATTACCATCCATTGAAAATACACCGTCGGTAACAATGATCCGGAATCTTTGTGCTTGTGCTTCTTTCAGCTTTTCTTCCAAATCAGCCATATCGGCATTGTTATAACGGTAGCGCTGTGCTTTGCAAAGGCGAACCCCGTCAATAATAGAAGCATGATTCAGAGAATCGGAAATAATCGCATCTTCTTCATTAAATAAAGGTTCAAATACTCCGCCATTAGCATCAAAACAGGCTGCATACAAAATGGTATCTTCTGTTCCAAAAAATTCAGCAATTTTTGCTTCCAATGTTTTGTGTAAATCCTGAGTGCCACATATAAATCGTACGGACGACATCCCATAACCATGAGAGTCTAATGCACTTTTAGCAGCATTGATCAACCTGGGGTGATTTGATAATCCGAGGTAATTATTGGCGCAAAAATTCAACACGTTTGCACCTGTACTCACTCTTATTTCGGCTTTTTGCTGAGAAGTAATAATTCGCTCATTTTTATACAATCCTGCTTCTCTTATTTCAGCAAGTTCTTTTTGAAGATGATCTTTAATTTTACCGTACATACCTATGAATTTTATTTATGATGAATGCAATAGATTATGCTTACAAAGATAGAGTTTTTTGCGTATTATTTATTTCACATCGTTTGCTTAAAGGCAAAATTAATTACTTTTGCAAAGGCATTGTTACAATATTAACAATATAATTTTTTGTTGAATGAAGAAAATATTAGTAATCGGATCTGCAGGTCAAATTGGATCGGAGCTTGTTGTGAAGTTGAGGGACCTTTATGGGAAAGAACATATCGTTGCTACGGATAAATGCCCAAATGCAGGGGAAAAACTTGCCGAAACAGGGATATTTGAAATATTGGATATTGTTGATAGGGTAGCATTAGAATCTATTTGTAACAAATATCAGGTAACCCATATCATTAACATGGCTGCCATTCTTTCTGCCGTTGGTGAAAAAAAGCCAATGTTGGCCTGGGATGTTAACATGAATGGTTTGCTTAATGTATTAGAAGTTGCCAGAGAATTAAATATAGAACAAGTATTGGTACCAAGTTCGATTGCTGTTTTTGGACCCGAAACCCCTGTGGATAATACGCCTCAGGAAACGATACTTCTGCCTAAAACAATGTATGGCATCACAAAAGCAGCAGGTGAATTATTATGCGATTATTATGTAAGGCGATTTGGGATGGATGTTCGTGGATTAAGATATCCAGGTATCATCAGCAATGAAACTTTACCCGGTGGAGGGACAACAGATTACGCTGTAGCTATTTATTACGATGCGGTTAAATATAAAAAATATACCTGTTTCGTAAAAGAAGATACCCGCCTGCCAATGATGTACATGCCTGATTGTTTAAAAGCTACCATTGATTTGTTTCAGGCTGATTTTAGCAAATTAAAGCATCATTCAAATTTTAATCTGAATTCCATGAGTTTCACGGTTAAAGAACTTGCTGATTCAATCAAAAAATATATTCCCGATTTTGAAATTGATTATAAACCTGATTTCAGACAGGAAATTGCGGATACTTGGCCAAATTCTGTTGATGATAGTGCAGCAAGAGATGAATGGGGCTGGAAACCAAGTTACGATTTGGATGCCATGACTCAGGATATGTTGAGGGCCATAGGTGAAAAGCATAAACAGGGGTTGATTTAAGAAGATATCAAAAAGGAAAAAAAGGCATCTGGATACTTCAGGATGCCTTTTTTATTTTAATTAACTTTGTAAAAACATTACGAATGAAAATTGCAGCCCTGGTTTCAGGTGGAGTTGATAGTTCGGTAACAATCCCAAAATTGATTGAGCTGGGTTATAAACCTACGATTTTTTATATAAAAATTGGGATGGAGGATGAACCGGGTTATACCGATTGCCCATCAGAAGAGGATATAGAAATCACCACATACATTGCCAACAAGTATAAACTGGAGATGGAAATTGTGGATCTTCAGAAACTGTATTGGGAACGGGTGATCAGATATACTTTGGATGAGGTTAAAAAAGGGCTTACTCCCAATCCTGATGTGATGTGCAATAAAATGATCAAGTTTGGGGCTTTTGAAGAATTGTACGGAAAGGATTTTGATTTGATCACCACCGGGCATTATGCAAGCACAAAGGAAATTAATGGGGAAAAATATCTGGCAACTGCTGCGGATAAGCGAAAGGATCAAACTTATTTTTTAGCTCAAATAACTAAGGCACAAGTTCAAAAGTTAATGTTTCCGATTGGTGATTTACAGAAAAGTGAAGTCCGTCGATTGGCTGAAGAAATGAAACTTCCAAGTGCCCATCGCCCAGATAGTCAGGGAATTTGTTTTTTGGGAAAAATTAATTACAATGACTTTATCCGTCGTTATGTCGGGGAAAAGGAAGGCGATGTGATTGAGTTTGAAACAGGCAAAAAGCTTGGCAAACACAAAGGATTCTGGTTTCATACCATCGGGCAGCGAAAGGGCTTGGGCTTAGGTCAGGGACCTTGGTTTGTGGTAAAAAAGGACATCGAAAATAATATCATTTATGTTTCAAATGGTTACGATCCGATTTCTCAATACGGCAATACAGTTGAGTTAAAACATTTTCATTGGATTAATGAAAGACCCAATAAGGATTATTCTACGCCAAAACGAGTTAAATTTAAAATCCGTCATACGCCTGAATTTACAGGTGGTTCTTTAGTTAAAAATGGCGATCTTTATGTTCTCGAATCGGATGAAAAGATTGCCGGAATTGCAGCAGGACAGTTTGGAGTGATTTATGATGAGACCGAACAAATTTGCTTTGGAAGCGGAGCGATTGGTTAATTACTCAATTTGCCAATTTGAAGATTTGACAATGTACTAATGAAAATATTCATATTTCGGAACTAAAAAATCTTGTGTCTTGATACTTGAATCTAATGTCTAAAATCTAATATCTAATAAATGGAAAACTTTATAATGTACAATCCAACTAAGCTACATTTCGGAAGAGGTGTAATGGATGGTTTGGGAAAAGTCGTAGCAGAATATGGTAAACGGGTTTTACTCGTTTACGGAGGCGGATCGATTAAAAAAAATGGCATTTATGATAAGGCTATTCAACAGTTAAAAAGTATTAATGCGAAGGTTTTTGAATACCATGGAATCAAACCAAATCCAATCATCGAGGATGTGGATGCCGCTGCTGAATTGGGCAGGAAAAATAAGGTTGATTTAATCCTGGCTGTTGGTGGGGGAAGTGTTATTGATTCGGCAAAAATTATTTCAATAACTATTCCTGTAAATCATACCGGCTGGGATTTTTATTCTGGGAAAGCAAAACCTAAATCATCCATTCCATTGGTTTCCGTGCTTACTTTGGCCGCTACCGGAACGGAGATGAATCCATTTGCCGTGGTGCAAAATAAAGCTACCCAACAAAAGCTGGGATACGGAAG
Source organism: Bacteroidetes bacterium HGW-Bacteroidetes-17 (assembly GCA_002840985.1). Taxonomy (GTDB): domain Bacteria; phylum Bacteroidota; class Bacteroidia; order Bacteroidales. The sequence continues at coordinate 12,554 of PHDM01000036.1, read as the reverse complement.
CGATCTTACCTATAATCGACATTCGTTTCTCGATCCTGAAAACACTTTTTCAGTATCAAGGGATTATACGGCATATGGAATTGCAGATCTGATCGCACATAGCCTTGAAGCCTATTTTGGAGCCGGTGAAGCAACTTTGTCAGATAAACTCGTATTCGCCATCATTAATGAAGCAAAGGAGAATGGAAATCTGCTGTTAAATGATTTAGTAAATTATGATTTGCGGGCTAAAATTATGTATGCTGCAACTATGGCTTTAAATCAGACTACCATGTACGGAAGGGTTTCAGGTGATTGGGGTGTACATAGTATTGGTCATATTTTATCCTTACTTTACGACGTTGCTCATGGAGCAAGCCTCTCGATCGTAATTCCTGCCTGGATGAAATTTCATAAAGAAAAAATTTCGGCCCGGATTGCATTTTTGGGACAAAATGTTTTTGGTGTTAAGACTGCCGATGAAACCATTCATGCATTCGAGGCTTATTTTAAATCAATCGAATGCCCGATCAGATTAAGTGATATTGCAACAGGTAAGGAAAGTAAAGCAGAAATCCTAAAGGTTATGAATCTGAATAAAGTTGGTGGTGCAAATCATAAACTTACCAATGAAGATCATGCAAAGATTTTGGATTTATTCTGGTAAAGCAGGATCATAAGGGGTGACATCCTGCAGGGTGTCACCCCTAAAATTCAAACCCTACGCAACCATTTTAATCTTTAAGCCATCATTAATAAGTGCTACCCTAAAGATGGGGTATCGTAAAATTAATTATTATGAAATAGCCATGAGAAATATATTTTCACCCAAACCGAGAATGTTTATTTCATGGCGTATTCTCCCGATTAATCGGGACAAGCTATATGACCGATTTAATAAATTATAAAAAAATAAACACATGAAAAAAATATACATCATCCTAATATTATCCTTAGTTGCAGTAGTGGCTTGCGAGAAAGAGGATTTTGGATTGTCCGATTGTTTGGATAATAAAATAGAAGAATTTAAAAATAGTGAATATGCCTGCGATAATGGAGCTAATGTAATGGAGTACCAGTTTAAAGGTGAGAAAGTGTATGTATTTGATCCGGGATTATGTGGTGCAGATATGACTTCGGAAGTTATTGATGAAGATTGCAACTTTTTAGGTTATTTGGGCGGAATCATTGGAAATATGAATATAGATGGTACAAATTTTAATGAAGCTGTTTTTATAAAAGTGATTTGGAAAAGGTAAATATCAGAGAGGCTTTGTTAGGTTAATTATAATTCTGTTTTTTGATTCAAATCCGTGAATTGAAATCCAATAAAAAACCCGCCAATTTTGGCGGGTTTTTTTGTAGATCAAATAGTTTTCAAGCCTATTCTTCTTCCAGGCTTTCTTCATATTCTTTCAATAATTTATCCTGAATATCACCTGGTACTTGTGTATAATCAGCGTATTTCATTCCATACATTGCACGGCCTGAAGTAATCGAACTTAAAGCGGTGGAGTAACGGTTCATTTCTGCTAAAGGAACTCTGGCTTTAATCTTCTGGTAATTACCTTCAGCATCCATTCCCATGATAACGGCACGACGTCCCTGAAGGTCGGTCATCACATCACCCATTCTGTCTTCAGGTACTAAAACTTCAACATCATAAATAGGTTCAAGAATTTTTGGGCCCGCATTTTTGAAAGCATCTCTAAATGCATGTCGGGCAGCCAATTTAAATGAAATCTCATTCGAATCGACAGGGTGCATTTTACCATCATAAATATTAACTACAATATCTCTGGCATACGATCCTGTTAATGGCCCATTTTCAATTCGTTCCATTAAACCTTTCATAATTGCAGGCAAGAACCGGGCATCAATGGCTCCACCAACAATACAATTATTCATTATTAACTTTCCACCCCAGTCTAATTTTACCTCATCCCTGCCTCTGATTGGGAATTCTGTTTGATCTGCCATTCCTTCGGTATAGGGTTGAATCATCATATGAACCTCACCAAATTGCCCTGCGCCACCTGATTGCTTTTTATGACGGAACATTGATTTAGCTGATTTTGTAATCGTTTCGCGATAGGGGATTTTTGGAGTTAAATATTCAACCGGAATTTTTTCGATAGTTTCCAATTTCCATTTTACAATGTTTAGGTGAAGTTCACCTTGCCCCTGCAAAATCATTTGTCTTAATTCTTTTGAGTAGTTTACCAGTAAAGTTTGGTCAACCCGGTGCATTTCATTCAATGCAGCTCCAAGTTTCTCATCATCTGTTGAACTAACCGCTTTTACAGCAACCCTATATTTGGGTTCAGGGAATACAATAGGGGCAACAAAATCATTCGTGTTTTTTGCAGTTGTTAAGGATGTATTGGTATGAGAGTTTTTAAGTTTTATGGTAGCCCCAATATCTCCGGCGACAATTTTTTCAACTTTTTCTCTGTTTTTACCGGCAGTAATCATGATTTGTGAAATCCGTTCTTTTGACCCGTTCTTAGTGTTTACCATATCAAAGCCTTCAGAAATTTGTCCTGAAACTACTTTGAAATAAGAAACTTCACCTAAGTGAGGTTCAATACCGGTTTTAAAAATAAAGACTGAAGGTGCGTTTGCGGCATTACATGGAATTTCTTTTCCCTCTAAAGTTTTGGGTGGAGCTACTTCGTTAGGGCTAGGTACATTATTGGTTATAAATTGCATGAATCGTGCAACCCCCATATTTTTTTTAGCATTCACGCATAAAATCGGGAATAGACTTCTTGAGGTAATTCCAAGTTTCAATCCTTGCTGCATTTCCTTCTCTTCTAAGGTTCCGGCATCAAAGAATTTTTCCATCAATGCTTCATCTACTGCAGCTAAATCTTCGATCATGACAGACTGAAGTTCTTTTGCTTTTTCAATTTCGGAATCCGGAATTTCGACAATTTCGGCTTTACCATCATCTTTGAAATTGAACATTTTCATCTGAATTAAATCTACGATAGAATTAAATCCTAATCCTTGATTGACCGGATATTGACAAATCGTACAACTTTTTCCAAATTGAACTTTTAATTGACGAACAGTCTCTTCAAAATTTGAGTTTTCATGTTCGAGATGATTGATGGCAAAAATAACAGGTTTATTATTTTTACTGGTATATCTCCAGGAAATTTCAGTACCTACTTCAACACCGTTTTGGGCATTAATAACCAAAACAGCTGTATCAACTACTTTTAAGGCTGCAATTACTTCACCGGTAAAATCATCAAAACCTGGAGCATCGATGAAATTAATTTTCTTGTCGGCGAATTCGGCATAGAGTACCGTTGAAGAAATAGAATTTTGTCGTTCTAATTCTATTTCACGATAATCCGAAACGGTATTTTTATCGTCGACGCTTCCTCTTCTATTTATAACCCCACCTTCAAAAAGCATTGCTTCTGCAAGTGTTGTTTTCCCCGTTTTAGCACCTCCAAGAAGCGCCAGGTTTTTAATTTCGTTAGTTTGATATACCTTCATTTTTAGTAGTTTATAAAAATTATTTTTCTATTCCTCTTAAAGGGCTGCTAAAGTATGAAAATCTATGCAATAATAAAAAGGAATACTGCATATTTGAATGAGTTCTAGATAAGATTACTATGAACAATTTTAACAAGTTCGGGCCAATGTGCCGAATTAATTTTGGCACCGACATTTTCTATAACTTTACCCGAAAGCAAAGATCCAAGTTTTCCGCATGTTTCCATACTTGCCTGATGTGCAAAACCATAAATAAATCCTGCGGCATAAAGATCACCAGCTCCTGTAGTATCAATACTGTTGGCTTTTATGATTCCAACTTCAATTAATTGATTATTAGTGAAAATAAGCGATCCTTTACTGCCAATTTTAACGATTGCTATTTCGCAATATTTTGCCAAATCAACAATTGCTGCTTGTGGTTCTTTTCCGGTAATTGCTTTCGCTTCTTCTTCATTTGCAAAAACAACATCCACATAATTCTCCAAAATATGTTTTAGGAAATCAATATTTTCCTCAACCACATTATAGCTAGCCAAATCCAAAAATATTATATGGTTATTTTTTTTTGCAAGACTAACTGCCTTTTCTAGCAATTCATGGTTTTGAACCAAATAACCTTCAATGTAGAAAAGTTCGGACCCTTCAAATAAGTCATCAGTCAAATCATTTGCAGATAATTCAATAGAAGCTCCCAAATGAGTTGCAAAAGTCCGTTCCGAATCTTTGCTGATCAAAGTAACAGCAGTACCGGTTCCGGTTTTTGAATATTTTAATTTAGGTTCAATGTTTGAACGAATTAAATCATTTTTAAACACCTCACCCATTTGATCCTCTGTGATCTTTGCTATGAATGAAGTACTTAAGCCAAGTTCGGCCAAACCGGTAATCGTGTTTGCAGCACTTCCTCCGGATTTAATTTCTCGAGTTAAATGATTTGTTGTAGACAATACTTTGGAAGATCTTTCTCTATCAACCAATTGCATACTTCCTTTAGGAAGTTCAAGATCTGTCAATATCTGATCATCATCAATTCTGATCATAATATCTACCAGTGCATTACCAATACCTAGAATTTTTTTCATTATTAAATTTTATTAGTGTGGCAAAAGTATTAAAAATGCAGCCTTAAGCAAAAAGGTAGAGATGAAAAGTTACAGGAAATATGGATTTTGATTAATTAATCAGCAATTTAGCTGTTTGTACAAAATTCTTATTTGAGAATCTTACAATATAAAGCCCTTTATTATATCCTGATAAATTAATGGTTTTAGTGCAATCCGACTGATTACAATCTTCAAGTTCTTCGCTATAAATTATCTGTCCTTGCAGGTTGATTATGTCAAGTTGCATGTTTTTTTCCTGTGTATTAAATTTAATATTGAATTGCCCTTTCGTGGGGTTGGGATACATATAAATTCCAATTTTATTTAAATCTTCAATGCCCACATTACAGGAAATAACCGTTACGATAATTTCTTCAAAAGCCACACATCCGTTTTGAGTGGCAATCAATCGTATTGTAGTTGTACCAACTCCAGCCTCTGCTCCGGATATAACAGTTGTATAACTATTACTTCCGTTCGACCAGAGATATGAATCAAAACCTTGTGGGACAGAAAGTGTCAATGTTGCATCCTTACATATCGTGGTATCATTTCCTAAGGAAATATTTGGAGAAGCATAAACATTGGTTGTTCGAACAGTTTTGCTCAAGCATCCATTATCATTTTCTAAGCTATAACTTATGCTGTGAGTTCCAATCCCTGCTATGGCAGGATAAAAAATATTGTTACTGATACCAGGCCCTTCAAATACTCCACCACCCGGAGTGCCTTCAAGTAAACTTGCAGGATTTGTACTGCAGTATACATTTGATAAGCCCGAAAAACTAATTGGGGCAGTTTCGGCAATAAATACTTTTACGGTATCTGTGTTAGAACAGCCAAAATTATCATAAACAGAAACAGAATAGTTGGTGTTTTCTGTGACACAAACATAATTTGACGCACCCTCGGTTCCATTATTCCAGGAATAGTCAACTCCCCCGCTTGCTGTAAGAATGATACAATCTCCCGAACAAATGGTTGTATCAATTCCTGCATTTGCAATGGGTTTAGGGCGAACATTAACCCTAACGGTATCGCTTGCATAACATCCATTTTCATTTCCTCCAACTAAAACATAGTAGTTAGTTGTATCTAAAGGGCTGACATTTATTTGGCGTGTATTATAACCTGCTATTGTAGCAGTATCGTCTGAGGTCCATAAATAAGTAAAGCCACCAGTGGCGATTAAAGTTGCCGTGCCACCGATACAGATTGTGGTATCAAGACCAGCTCTGGCATTGGTAGCAACCTTATGGCTCACCTTAACACTATCGGTAACGCTACATCCATTCGGATTAAAAATTTTCACAAGATATGTTGTTTGCGCGCTTGGGCAAACAACAATTGAATCTGCTGTTCCAATAATCGTGGTATCACCGGATTTGGTCCAACGATATGAATTTCCGCCTGAAGCGTGTAAGGTAACACAACTATTTTTGCAGATACTTGTATCATTAGAAACTACAAGGGTTGGAAGTGGTAAAACATTAACGGTAACACTATCTTTGCCTGAACAACCTGCTTCATTTAATACGTTAACAGTATACTTTGTTGTAACCGTAGGACAGACTTGAATACTTGCGGTTGTTGCCCCGGTACTCCATAAATATGAAGAGCCTCCTGATGCAGTCAAATTTATACAATCATTTATACAAATACTCGTATCAGATTTTAAAGAGATAGAAGGCACTCCCAAAACAGTAACAGTAACACTATCAATAGCACTACAGTTTTTATCGTTCGTAACAGTAACATAATAGGTTGTAGTCACATTCGGGCTGACTTGAATTGAGTTCGTTGTCTGGCCGGAACTCCAAGCATATTGGTAGCCACCACTTGCAGTTAGGGTAACCAACTCTGTTATACAAATTGAAGTGTCGTTTGTTAATTGAATAATAGGTTTGGGATAAGTACGAATGGTAATGGTATCATAATCAATACACCCAAACATATTTGTCACTTTAACGGTATATGATTTAGTTGAATCTGGGCAAGCAATTTTTAAAGGAGTCGTTTCACCTGTATTCCACAAATAATTTGACCCACCTGATGCAACAATATTCACACAAGAATTAACACAAACAGTGTCATTTGAGGCAATTATTGTGGCAAATTCGTTACTAATTACAAGAACAGTTTTGGAATCACTGGCGTAGCAGCCTTGATCATTATAAACCGTAACAGAATATGTAGTGTGTTGTGATGGACTGACTTGAATGCTTTGTGTCGTTGCTCCGGTGCTCCATTCATAAGAAATGCCTGATGGGGCAGTAATAGTTATGGTATCACCCAAACAAATAACTGTATCATTGCCCAGAGAGAAACTGCAATTACACCATCCATCAGGTAGAACAGCACCAGGAATAGCACATAAACGATCTCGGAAATTTAACATCGTTTGTCCCGGGTCAAGCATATTTACATAATCCATTGCTATTAAAACGTCATATTCTGATTGAGATGACTCTGCTTTGCTTACATAGGTTTCTGCATTAACTGTTTTAGAAACTACAACTTTTCCATCCCAGTTCAGGTTAATCAAGCCACTTGTATTTCCAATACCTTTATAAGAAATATTTTGACCACCATTGACACTGATCCCGGTAATTTTAACATCAGCATTAATCAATAAACTTAGTGCATAATAACGAAGATCGGTTGGAAGGGTTCCAGTGAATGTAATCAATAATTGATTCCCAAGTACTTCGGTATTGATCGTAACAAGATTATTTATTGTCAGATAATTTAATACTTCTTCTTCAGAGGTCATCCAAATATTATCCGTACTATCCTTTCCATATTTAGTTGCGATATAATCAATATAAAATCTGAAAACATCAAAAGTATATCCGTCTCCTGCGTCAGTAACTGATTTGTTATAAACAGAAGCCCATTGATTTAAAGAAGAACTGCTATGTGCATTTAATGAATCTGCCAGTTTACCTATGCTTTCGGTCCCAATTAAGTGAGTTCTTCCCATTTTTAAACTATCAATGTCAGTAATTGTTGAAGGATCTGTAACATCAAGATAGGGAACTCCATAAACATATGGACGGTAAGCTGCATTGTATCCAAGATTAAAAGCAGTGCTGGAAAATGCAATATTTCCCTGTGGGTTAACTAATATTTTTGATTCAATACCATTATTGGTAGCAGCTTGTGTTTTAAGTTTTAAATAACTGTGATTACGTCCAATTAAATAATCTATATTCCCGGTATCAGCAGAAGTCAATCCCTGATTATAAATTCCCCAACCTGCCTGGTACAATTCAATGATTTCGGGCCAGGTAAGGTACACATCAGTATTAGCTCCATTGGGGTCGTGTAAATCTGTATCTTTTGTATCATTCATTGAAAATACCGAGGTACTCATTTTAAACGGAATAGGGGTGCTGCTACATCCATCAGTATAAAATTTTCCGGGATAGGTAACATTATCAATGGTTCCGCCATTTAAATATTTAAACGCATGGGTATAAACATCTTCACTTGCATCTTCGAGGTGATAACTTAATGCAAAATGTTTATTGTATTTTAAACCGGCTTTAGTGATAGTGGCATTGGGTATGCTGTCGAAAGTGATAACTATACTGTTTATCCCAACATTTTGAGCAAACAAATTTTGGCTCAAACTCAAAAATATGAGCGTGAAAAGAATTAATTTTATCAATGCAAGCACATTTTTCATTGACCTTCCTTATTAATTAAAATTATACCCACGTGAATTTAATAGATCCCGCCAGCGATTTGATTTATATTTTTCACCCGAACCTATATTGAATCCAATCATAAACTCATGAACAGCAGAAGGGTTGGCAAGTATTCCTTTGCTGGCAAATTCATAAGTGTAATTAAAACTTAGCTGCTTTGTTAAGTTACCTCCTATGCTGATACCTGCTTTGCCCGAATTACGATACATAAATCCTCCCCAAAAGTTATCTTTGTAAATTGTAAGTAAAGATACGTCATATTGATACGGTGAATCTTTTATTGAATGATAAACAAAGAAAGGTTGTAAATTCCAATTGTAGTTTAACCTGAAATTATAAGTTACATGAGCAATCAATTGAGGTTTGATTACAAGTAAATTATTTCCGCTTCCAACAGCATAGGCATCTTCACTTGCAAATAAATAAGGAGCCGTAAAACCCAAATTACCATCTCTCCAGCGAAAGATCAAACTACTTCCGGCATTAATTGAAGTTCCTGTAAGTTGGCTGTTTCCAACCAAAATTGGGTCGTTGGGATCAGATACAATTGCCCCATTTAAATTTATAGAATTTTGAAACAGGCCACCCCAAAGACTAAAATACAATTGTTGATTTGGTCCTAAAGGCAGATGATAAGTATAACTTAATTGTGCTTTAAATACCTTTGAGATATCAGTTTGGTCACTAATCACTTCTCCTCCTAACCAAACTCTTTCAGAGACAGGGAAATAGGTGTTAATGGTAGCAGTTTTTGGACCTCCCTGAATATCTCCCCATTCTTTACGGTAAGTTAAAAATACTTTTGAATCTTCATTATAACCTGCAAAGGCAGGAGATAATAAATAAGGATTGGTAAGGTATTGGCTTGTTAATGGTAATTGCTGAGCCATGAGTTGAGCCCCATGAACAAAAAATATAATGCATAATATTTTAATCACATTCTTCATACCAGAATAATAGCTAACGTATTATTGAAATTGCCCCCTTTATCACATCGGCATCCTTATCACATTTAAGAATATAATAATAAGTTCCTTCGGGCAAGGGTTTTCCATTAAAAGTCCCCATCCAATCATTTATATAATCAGTGTCTGAAAAAACTTCTATTCCGGACCTATTGTAAATATTTACTGCACACGGTCGTCGTTTTTCAATGTGAAAAATCTCCCATCTGTCGTTATAACCATCACCGTTGGGTGTAATCAAATTCATTATCCCGATTCTATCATTGACAATAATCGAAAAAGATTGCGAGCTGGAACAACCATTTTTTGATACCTCAACTGTGTAGGCTCCTCCTTGAGTAAGGTTTATGGAATTACCAATCGTTCCATTTGACCAAATCGCCTGATCAAAAGTTCCAACAGCGGTAACAGTTACACTTTCACCTTCAGTGAACTCAGTTGATCCACTAAACTCAAGACTAAACTCCGGGATGGGTTTAATACTAACATTTTTTGTAATGGTGTTAGAACATCCAAAAGAAGAGTTTACTATCAAGGTTACGTTATAGATGCCGGGTGAGGAATAAGTGTGTAAAGGGTTACTTACATTCGACCATGCGCTTCCATCTCCAAAATTCCAAACAAAATCAACTACATCATCAACTCTGGTTGTACTCATATTAGTAAACTCTGTATAAGCCCCAACACAAGTATTGTCTGCAGAAAAATTTGCAATTGGCAATTCCGCAACAATAACCTGACGATATATCGACTTTGCCAATCCCGATTGGGTTACAATCCGCAAACCTACATCATGTATTCCGGCAGTTGTAAAAAGATAATTTATAGAATTTCCGGATGCATCGTTAAATATACCATCACTGTTGAAATCCCAATTCGTACTAATTATGACATCAGAACTTGTTGAGGTATTTGTAAATTTGGTTGTACCTCCAATACAAACTATTGTAAAACTAAAATTTGCATTTAATTCATGAACAATTTGAATTTCTTTGGTAAAAACATAAGACTGAAGTGATCGAACCGTTATACGTAAGCTAACGGTGTAAGTGCCAATGGCTGGGTAGACAAACCTAACTGTATCGCCCCATCCGTTATTATAAACACCATTTCCAGTTAAATCCCAGGCAACAGTAATTACCTCCTCATCAATAACCGATTTGTTAACAAAAACTGTTTCTTTTCCAACAAAACCATTTGAATATTCAAAATCCAAGGTTTGGGCAAAAATACCTGTAATTAAAAAGCAGATAAAAAGAAGTACAAAAAACAATTTTTTCATTGATTGCTACTAAGTATGTGTCAGATAAAAATCAGATTTATAATCAATAAGATAGACTTTGACCTAATTTACGCTTTGATAAAAATAGGTTATTAAGTATCATGATAAAAGAAAAAAAACATTGAGTTTTCAACATGTTGCGACCTTAAACCCTAAACGAAAATTTAAAATTACTAATATCAAGAAAACATTTGTTAAATTTATTTCAACCTTATTTTATATCTTGAAGCCTGGATATGGATGACTTTTTTTTTATAGTGGATGAGAATCCACAACTTAGTTTTAAACTTAATAATATCGTTAAAACCAATCTTGCCAAAACGATTGTTGTTGAGAAGTTTGAAGACTTATTCGGCAAACTTTTAAATCTTCGTCCAAGGTTGATACTTATAAATAAGGGCATACTTAATGAGGGTAATTTCAGGCTTGTTCGAAAACTTAAAAGCATACAAGGGTACTTACCTATTATCGTTATTTATTCAGTTGATACTATTTTAGAGAAATCTCAGGTATCGTTGATGAAGGTTGGAGTGGATGGTTTTATACACAATTTAGACAATCCACATTGGGTTATTTTGTACTTGAAATCACTTATAGGTATTCAAAAATCAGAAAAAACAGAAGAAAACAGTGATCAAAAATATCGCATGTTGTTCGAGACTATGTTTAGTGCCTATGCACTTCATGAAATAATTGTCGATGAGGAAAATAATCCGGTAAATTATCGTTACCTCGAAGTAAATCCGGCTTTCGAAAGAATTACAGGGTTAAAAGCAAGTTATGTAGTTGGCAAAACGATATTAGAATTGTTCCCAACTGCCAATATCAGCACCATCCAAACTTATGGTAATGTTGCACTATTGGGTGAAAAAATTCAATTTGAGCAATTCTCTCAGGAGCATCAAAAATATTTTGAAGTTGTAGCCTTTAGTCCTAAAAAAGGACAATTCTCGACAATTTTTATTGATATAACACAGTACAAAGATGCGTTGCGATTGGTTCAAAATTCAGAGAAAGAGCTCAAAGAATTAAATGCTACCAAAGATAAATTTTTCTCAATAGTTGCACATGATTTGAAAAATCCTTTTCAGGGTATTTTGGGTTTTGTAGAGTTATTGTATAACGATTTGGAAGAGTTTGATGAAAAGGAACTTAAGCTTGTGATTGGTCAAATTAAGGAAGCAACAGAAAGTGCCTATGACCTGGTGTTGAACCTGCTTGAATGGTCGAGGTTACAATTAAACAGGGTTATATTCAATCCAACTGTATTAAATCTGCAAGATCTTGCCTCTCGTCAAATATTGACCTTAAATGCCCAGGCAACCGCGAAGCGAATTACTTTACAATCAGAACTCGCAGATGATGACTTTGCTTTTGCTGATGAAAATATGATTGGAATGGTATTGCGAAATCTGATTTCAAACGCTATTAAGTTTACGAATGAAGGTGGTGAGATATTGATCCGTTCGAATTTACTTCCCAAATTTATTGATATTGAGATAAAAGATAATGGCATTGGAATAAGTCAGGAAAATATTCAAAAATTATTTAAAGTAAACCAACAAGTTGTAGTTCAGGGAACAGCCAAAGAAAAGGGAACAGGACTTGGTTTAATTCTTTGTAAAGAATTTATCGAAAAACATAAAGGCAAAATTTGGGTCGAAAGCAGATTGGGAAGTGGCAGTAGTTTTCATGTTTTGCTTCCTTCCAGCGATTCAAATGACGAATTGTAGAATTTTTCTTTACTTTTAACTAATATTGCAAAAATTTCATGAATGATAAAATCATTGGTTAACATATTATTAGTTGCCCTTTTAATAGCTTGTCATCCTATAAAACGAACAACAGAAATTTCATCATCATATCTAAATATTGTGATCAATGACAATAATCCCATTATTACAGGAAATGCAATTTCAATCAGTATAATGAATACATATTCGAAGGGAATTGTAGTCTATTATCCTGAAAAATTATTCATTGAAAAGCTTGAAAG
>PHDM01000035.1 GCA_002840985.1 Bacteroidetes bacterium HGW-Bacteroidetes-17 | reverse complement strand
GAACAGGATTTTGATCTGGCCAGTGCACAGGAGGCATGGAGTAAAATTAATCCCAACCAATATTTTACGCTGTTAGGTAATCAACGTCGGAAGGATGGCTCAACATTCCCGATAGAAGTGAGTCTTGGCAGCTATGATAAAGACGGGGAAAGATATTTTATTGGACAGGTACGCGATATAACCGAACGGAAAAATGCAGAGGAAAAAATTAAAAAAATAAACCAAGAACTTGATTTTAGGGTTCAAACCAGAACATCAGAACTCTTAAACAGCCAGAAAGCACTTTTGAATTTAGTGGAAGATTTAAATGAAAAATCCGTCGAATTAGAAGAGAGCTACAAAACACTTGGGACCAAAAACAAAGAACTTGAAACATTTACTTATTCCGTATCGCATGACCTGAAGGCCCCTCTTCGAGGAATCGATGGATATAGCCAGATCCTGCTCAAAGAATATGAAAGTAAACTCGATGAAGAAGGTAAGCGCTTTTTACGGACCATTCGTGAAAGTGCCATGCAAATGAATCAGTTGATCAATGATTTACTCGAGTATTCGCGATTGGAACGACAATCTTTACGCCCTTCAGTTGTCAATATCAAAAATCTCATTGAAACTTTAGTTGTAAACATAACTACCGACAAAATCTACAATCATTTTAAGATTACCATAACCATTCCTGAAATCGGAATTTATGCTGATAAGGACGGTTTAAATCTGGCTCTTAGGAATTTAATTGAAAATGCATTTAAATTTACACAGAAGCAGATTAATCCGAAAATAGAAATTGGTTATCAGGATCATGACTCAAAACACACTATCTTTGTAAAAGATAACGGAATCGGATTCGACATGAAGTTTCATGATCGGATTTTTGAGATATTTCAGCGGCTGCATCGTAGTGAAGATTATGAAGGTACGGGAGTTGGACTGGCAATGGTCAGAAAAGCCATTGAACGCTTAAATGGAAAAGTTTGGGCCGAAAGTGAAGTTGGAAAAGGATCAACATTTTATATTGAGATACCAAAAATACAATCAGATGAAAATAAAAAATTGTGAAAAGCCGATTCTCTTGGTTGAAGACAATCCAATTGATGTGGATTTAACCATCAGGGCATTTAAAAAAAATAACCTAGGTAACGAGATCAAAGTTGCGCGTGACGGAGAAGAAGCTCTGAACTGGATTCAAAAATGGGATGAAGGGGAGCCAACCCCTATCGTGATCCTACTTGACCTCAACCTTCCCCGTTATAACGGCCTTGAAGTACTTAAGGAACTAAAATCGCATGAGCTATATAAAACCATTCCTGTAATCATCTTGACCACATCAGCCGAAAGTAAAGATATTGAAACTGCCTATAAATTAGGTGCAAACTCCTATATTGTTAAGCCGGTTGAACTTGATAAATTTATCGAAGTAGCTGCCCAAATTGATCTTTATTGGAGGGTTTATAACGAATTAAGCTCTTAATCAGACTATTTATTACACTTTAAATAAAGGTTCTTTATGAAGATATTGTATTTAGAAGATAATGCAACCGACACCGACCTGACCACCAGGAAATTAGCCCAAGCTTTTAAGGATTGTGAAATCATTCATGCAGATACCCTCTCTGAAGCAAGGAAAAGACTTAAAAAAGACAAGCAATATGATTTGGCCCTGATCGATATGCATCTCCCCGACGGGAATGGATTGGAATTTTTGGTTGAGCTTAGGGAAAAAAACATAAACTGCGCCATCATTGTTTTAACGGGTTCAGGCGACGAAGAATCTGCCGTGGCTGCTTTAAAATCAGGAGCGGATGATTATCTTACAAAAAAAATGAATTACCTTGAATCACTGCCAAGCTCCATTACTTTGGCCATAAAAAATTTCGAACAAAAACGGAAAATTAGCAGTCGCGAAATTGCCGTACTCTATATTGAACATAATAAGTCCGACATCGAACTTACACAACGGCATTTCAAGAGTTATGCCCCAAATTTCCTTATCACTGCGGTAATAAACGCAGAAGAAGCCCTTAAAAAACTGCCATTAACTTCTGACGAACCTTGTAAATATAGTATCATTCTGATAGATTATCGATTATCAGGCATCAACGCCCTGGAATTTGTAAAAATTATCCGCAGGGAACGCAAATTGGCCCTTGCAATTGTTGTAGTTACCGGTCAGGGTAATGAAGAAATCGCCATTGAAGCATTGCGTTTAGGAGTAGATGAATATCTGGTAAAACGACCGAATTATCTTTTCAGGTTACCATCATTGCTTACCAGTGCATATCAATATCATGAACTTGAAAACAAGCAATTTGCCCTTGAAAAAAGCGAAGCTCTTTACCGCCTATTAGTCAACAATTCGACTGATGTTATTGTTATGCTCGACCTGAATTTAACTTACACATACATTAGTCCCGCAATTTATCACTTGATTGGATATACACCTGAAGAGGCCATTAACCATAAACTTGAGGACGTTTTAACCTCTGAATCCTTAAAACTTGTAATATCAACATTTGAAGAAGAGATTCAAAGTGGTCAATTCGTTACGAATTACCTTACTGACCCAGTGGTGATAGAGTTGGAAATGATCCGAAAAGACGGCAGTAGGGTTTGGACAGAAGTTAAAGCATCCTTATTATTTGATGAAAAAGGCAAACCAAATGGAATATTTGGGGTGACAAGAGATATAACCATGCGTAAAAAAGCATTGATGGACCTAATCGAAGCAAAGGAAAAGGCTGAAGAGAGCGATCAATTAAAAACTGCTTTTTTGAACAACATCTCACATGAGATCAGAACTCCAATGAATGCGATTATTGGTTTCTCGGAATTTTTGAACGACCCTGAACTATCGCTTGAAAGCCGCATGCACTTCACCGATGTGATCACAAAAAGCTGTAACCAATTACTTTCCATCGTAACAGATATCATTAGTATTGCCACAATTGAAGCCGGACAGGAAAAGATTCATGAAAGTCAGGTTAATGTTAACACCGTTTGTGAATCAATCAATGATCAGTTTTTTCCACAATTTCAGGAGAAAAACATCTCTTTTCATATTACAACTCCCCCGTCAAATAACGAAGTTTTAATCAATACAGATGAAACAAAATTAATTCAGGTCCTTACAAATCTGGTTGGTAATGCATTGAAATTCACAAAAAAAGGACATGTAAATTTCGGATATGAAATAAAGGATAACAATCTTGAATTTTTTATTGAGGATACAGGTATTGGCATTTCACCGGATATGGTTGAAGTCATATTTGATCGTTTTCGACAGGTCGAAAGCACATCCACACGCGAATTTGGAGGTTCCGGTTTAGGATTGTCCATTTCAAAAGCCTATGCTAACCTTTTTGGTGGGAAAATATGGTTAAAATCGGAGCTTGGCATAGGATCTACATTCTATTTCTCAATTCCATTTAAAGTTACTGATGACAACTATTCATCAGGCAAACAAAAAGAAATAGCAATAAATTCTAACACAAATCAACCGCTGACCATTTTAATAGCTGAAGATGAGGAATATAATTACATGCTTTTTAAGGCAATACTGAAAGATCTTAATTTAAACATCATTTGGGCCAAGGATGGTTCAGAAACAGTAGAAAAATGCAAATCAAATCCGGATATTGATTTGGTTTTAATGGATATTAAAATGCCTTTTTTAAACGGGTACGAAGCAACTCAACAAATCAGACAGTTTAACAAAGACATCATAATTATTGCGCAAACAGCACATGCCTTGTCGGGCGACAGGGAAAAAGCAATAGCAGCAGGTTGTAATGAATACATTTCAAAACCGATAGATAAGACATTATTTCTAAGAATGCTTAATAAATATTTGAAATATTAACCGGCATATTAGTCGGCTTAAATAAAAAAATCATTTTTTGTAATAATTGATGAGATTCTCTCTCTAAAAGAGAAATTCATTCAAACATATAAAAAATGAAAACAAAATTTTCCTTACTTTTTTTCTTGATATTCAGTCTTTCATCAATTTCGTTATTCTCAAAAAGCCCGATAAGGATCGACATAAAAGGCGAAGGCAATCCCATCATTTTTATCCCGGCTCTGGGATGTCCTGGCACAATGTGGAACGAAACGGTAGAACATCTCTCAAGAACCAACAAATGTTATACAATTTCAATACTTGGCTTTGGTGGGCTTAAATCCGTAAAAGACAACAACTTTACTGATATCAAAGACAAACTTATTTCTTATATCAAAAAACACAAAATCAAGAAAGCGGCTTTAATTGGACATAGTTTTGGAGGATCCCTGGCAATTGAACTTGTCGCTGCTAACCCTGATTTATTTTCAAAGCTTATCATCGTTGATGCTTACAGCTTTCCACTCGATGTTTTTGTGCCAGGGATAAGTAGTGAAACTGCCCATTATGAAGCAGACAAACTTTTTAATACGTTACTGAAGCTAGATGAAGCAGCTTTCAAAACTCAGCAAGAAACACAATTAAAAGAAGCTGTTACTGATCCTGAAAAGCTTGAGGAAATTTTAAATTGGCAATTAAACTCCGACAGAAATTTATTTGCATCAGCCATGAGCCGAATGATTGCGATGGATCACCGGCCCGAACTAAAAAACATTAAAATCCCATGTTTAGTTATTGGAACATGGGAAGCAATGGCAAAATATGGATTTTCAAAAGAGCGCACCAGGATGAGTTTTGAAGATCAGTATAAAAATATTGACAATCATAAAATCATCATAGCTGAAAAAGGCAGGCATTTCATCATGTTTGATGAACAGGATTGGTTTAACCAACAATTAGATTTATTTTTACAATAATTAGGAGTCAAGCAAATTATATTCTAACAAATGAGCCTTAAAATGAAGGTAAGTGAAAAAGAAAAACTTTTTACTGATCTTTTTAGTAAGAACAAAGGGAAGATTTATCGCCTCTGTTCAGCCTACCTGATCGACAAAACAGAGGTTAACGATCTTTTTCAGGAGGTAATGATCAATGTTTGGAATAATATTGAAAAATTTCGGGGAGAATCTCAGATCAGCACCTGGGTTTATAGAATTGCGGTGAATACTGCTTTCATGTTTAATAAGAAGGCAAAAAAGAATAAAGAGCTATTCCTGCGGTTTTCGCCCGACTCCCATCCCCTGAACAACAAACCCGAGGAAACCGGAAATGAACCTTCGAACGAGATGATCAAAATACTTCACCAAACTATAAATACGCTTGCCAACCAGGATAAAATTATCATTTCTTTGGTACTGGAAGGGTTAAAATATGAAGAAATTGGTGCCATTACAGGATTGACCCTAAGTAATGTTGGTGTAAAAATCAACAGGATAAAATCTGTTTTATTAAAACGAATGAAGGAGGTGCAAAATGGATAATTTCAAAGAACTAAGTACCATTTGGCAAAGCAATCTTCCACAAGAAAATGGTATAAAAGTATCAGATTTGCGCTCAAGTGGGATCATCGACAAGCTAAAAAAACTGGAAAAAAAACATTTTAGGATAAATCTTATTAAAACAATAGCCGTAGGTGTACTGACCCTGTTTCTCACTTATAACATACTGAGTTTACCAAATGTATCAATTCTTACTAAATCGGCACTGGGATGGATCATTCTAAGTTTGATGGCCGGTATGTTTTTCTATTGGAGGATGCAATACAATTCATCACAATTTAACTTTCTGGACAATAGCCTGGCGTTTATTGAAAGCACGATCATTAAGCTTAATTCGCAAAAACAAATCATAACCCGTTTAATGCCTGTCATGGTGATCAGCCTAATAATCGGGATGAATGCAATCTATCTTGATTTATTGCAAGAAGAGAATTTCACCATCAGGATTTCCATGCACCTTTTTATGACCTCTTTTCTATTACTTGCCATGTATTTAGGATTAAAAGTCAGAAAACGAAGATTTAACAATGATTTTAAACCCATCATTGATGAACTTGATTTAATCAAACAAAATTTTAAAAATGATGAATAAACTAAAATCCATTTTAAGTGATAAAATGAACTTTCTCAGATTTGGATTAATCAGCTTAACTGTCGGGATTTTGCTTGATCAGTTTGGTTCGGAAGCCTTTATCTATCATTTCTTATCAGGGCTTTTTATAGGACTATCCGTTCCTTTAAATATTTGTGGAACATATAGGATTGCACGAAGTACTCATGCAGTCGGTAAAGAGGAATTTCTGTAAATCATTTTTCTAACTATCATCTTTATTTTTATTTCATTACATCCAATCCACTTTAATCAACAATAAATAAGATGAAAATTATATTTCCATTGTTAACCCTTGTTTAAATACTCCATCTTATCTCCATTTCTCGGAACCATAGCATCTTTAAAGATAAATTCATCATCTTACTTGATGTTCAAGATTATGATATTGCTAAAGTTGACGCTGACAATTCACATCTTGAATTTCTAGATAAATAAGTTTAATCCTTAGCCTAACTTATTATCTCTAAAGTCTTATCAGTTCAAACGGCTAAATTTCAGACATACTGTCCCAGTTTCATGAGAAATACTTAGATTGAACTGAGGTTAAATTAATACTTCCTATAATTCATCGTTAAATTTTTATTTTAATCTTCACCAATATTCTGCATAAAAACCTAAAGTCATAACTACAAATAATTACGACACAAGATATTTGTAGTTAATTATAACCAATCCTCTGAGTTTTATACACATATGTTACTTATTCCCTCTTCATATCATTCAAGATTTTGCTACATTTGAATCTTATGTTAAACCAAAAACCCATCTTATGAATAAGTTATTAAAATCGATCTTATTTAGTTTTTTACTAATTATTACGTTAACATTGACGGCACAGGAAAACCCACTGTGGCTAAGATATCCTGCCATTTCACCAAACGGACAATCCATTTTGTTTAACTATCAAGGAGATATTTATAAAGTAGCTGCATCGGGTGGTATAGCCGTTCCACTAAATATGAGCGACAGTTATGAATACGGAGCAGTTTGGAGTCACGACGGTAAAAATATTGCTTTTGCATCCGATCGATACGGTAATTTTGATGTATTTATGATGCCTGCTAACGGTGGCGAAGCAATAAGAAAAACGTTTCATTCAAATGCTGAAATTCCAAGCGCTTTTACTCCTGATGACAAACAAATTGTTTTTTCGGCTGCTCGCCAGGATTTGTACACCAATGTTCAATTTCCGATGGGAACCCTTACCGAACTATACAGTGTTCCTGTAGAAGGCGGCCGGGTTTCTCAAATCATAACCTCACCCGCCATCGATGCAACTTTTAGCCCCGACGGTAAAAAATTGATTTTTCATGATCAAAAAGGGTATGAAAATATCTGGAGAAAACACCATACCTCTGCTATCACCCGTGATATATGGGTTTATGATATGGCCTCTAAGAATTTTAAAATGCTAACTAATTTTAAAGGAGAGGACAGAAATCCGGTTTTCGATAGTAACAATAATGATTTTTATTATTTATCAGAAGAAAGCGGTTCTTTCAATATTCAAAAGAGCTCCCTGAGTGACCCTTCAAAAAATACGGCCATAACGCATTTTACCAAAAATCCGATCCGATTTTTAACCAGCTCAAAAGACAATACCCTCTGCTTTAGCTATCAAGGAGAAATTTATACAATGGATTCAGGTAATGAGCCCAAAAAAATTAATATTCAAATAGCTTATGATGGACGAGGTACGTTGGATAAAATCGTACCGGTGAGCGCTGGCTTTACCGATGCCAGCCTTTCGCCTAACGGTCAAGAGTTTGCCTATGTTTTCAGAGGTGAAATTTTTGTGAGCAGTATAGAACACGGTACAACCAAAAGGATTACAAATACACCGTGGCAGGAACGCAGCGTCAGTTTTAGTCCCGATGGACGATCACTGGTTTATGCAGCCGAAGTTGATAACAGCTGGAATGTATATTCCAAATCAATTATGAGAGCAGAAGAACCTTATTTTTATACTTCAACCTTGTTAAAAGAAGAGACCATCATTGCCACTCCTGCTGAAGAATTTCAGCCCACTTATTCACCTGATGGCAAAGAGGTGGCATATCTTGAAAATCGGACTACTTTAAAAGTTGTTAACTTGGCGAGTAAACAATCACGAACCATATTGCCTGCTAAATACAATTATTCCTATTCAGACGGAGATCAATGGTATCAGTGGTCGCCCGACAGTAAATGGTTTTTGGTTGAATTCGGACAACCCGAACGTGTTATGGATGGCGAAGTAGGATTGATTAGTGCCTCAGGTAAAGGTGAACTTATGAATCTATCGCAAAGCGGATACTCCGATGGCGGACCAAAATGGGCCATGGACGGGAAAATGATGATTTGGTTTTCATCCCGCGAAGGAACCAAGTCGGAAAATGACCGAATTGCTTTCCGTGATATTTTTGGCATGTTCTTCACACAAGAATGCTATGACCGATTTAAATTATCAGAAGAAGATTTTGCTCTGCTTGAGGAGAAAGAGAAAAAAGATAAAAAAGAGGAGAAAAAACCCGAAGCAGATAAAAAAGATAAAAAACCGATTGCTACAGAGAAAGATTCAAAAGAAGTTAAAGACCTGATATTTGACTGGGAAAACTTACGTGATCGAAAACAAAAGCTTACGGTTAATACCTCAAGCATAGGTGATGGCGTACTTTCAAAAGAAGGAGACAAACTCTATTATTTAACCCGATTTGAGGGCAGAAACGATTTGTGGATGACTGATTTGCGAAAAAATGAAACCAAATTATTCACTAAAATTGGTGCCAACAGCGTAAGCATGGAAATTTCTGCTGATGGAAAGTTTTTATTCATTTTAGCTGATGGCAAAGCCATGAAAGTTACCACATCGGATGGTAAGAGCAAATCAATCAGAACCAATGGTGAAATGTTGTTAAAACAAGCGGATGAACGTGCTTATATTTATGATCACAGTTGGCGACAGGTTAGAGAGAAATTTTATGTTGAAGATTTGCAAGGTGTAAATTGGGATTATTATTATACCGAATACAAAAAATTCTTACCCTATATAAACAATAGCTATGATTTTGCTGAAATGTTGAGCGAAATGTTGGGCGAATTAAATGCCTCTCATACCGGGGCAAGCTATCGTAGCAGAATCGAAAATGGGGATCAAACTTCATCGCTGGGCCTTTTATACGATGATGCATATCTGGGAAATGGGCTAAAAGTTGCTGAAGTAATTAAAGGTGGGCCGCTTAACAATGCTAAATCCAAGATCCGAAGCAATGATATTATTGAAAAAATAGATGGAGAAGCAATTACCCCTTCAATAGATTTTTATCAGCTTTTAAACCGAAAAACAGGTAAGTATGTATTGTTGTCAATGTACAATCCAACTAACAATACCCGCTGGGAAGAGGTTGTTAAACCTATTTCATTGGGTGAAGAAGGTCAACTGCTTTATACCCGTTGGGTTGAAACCCGCCGTGCAGAAGTCGAACGTCTTTCAGGAGGAAAACTAGGGTATGTTCATGTGCGCGGTATGAATGATCCAAGCATGAGAACAGTTTTCGAAGATGCTTTGGGAAAACACCTTTCGGCCGATGCACTTATAGTTGATACCCGATTTAATGGTGGTGGCAACTTGCACGATCAGCTATCCGACTTTTTAACCGGGAAAAAATAC
The DNA here is from genome assembly GCA_002840985.1 of Bacteroidetes bacterium HGW-Bacteroidetes-17. Lineage (GTDB taxonomy): Bacteria > Bacteroidota > Bacteroidia > Bacteroidales. The sequence continues at coordinate 16,277 of PHDM01000035.1, read as the reverse complement.
ATGGATATTATTCCTCACGGACAAAATGTAGGTTATCAGCCCGGAAATCGTTGGATTAAGCCATCTATTGTTGTCATGGGCGAAAGTAATTATTCGGATGCTCATTTGTTTCCGGTTGCATATAAGATAAAAGGAGGTGGGAAATTATTAGGAATGCCGGTTCCGGGAACGGGAACTTTTGTTTGGTGGGAAAATCAGATTGATCCGACCATTACCTTTGGAATCCCAATGGGTGGATGGCGACCAATTGGTGAACCATTCCTTGAAAATCATCAAACAGAACCTGATATCATGGTACGCAATGAGCCTGCTATGATGGCCATTGGCCGTGACCAGCAAATTGAGGCGGCAGTGAAAGAATTATTGAAAAAATAAATGATGTAGTAATATAATACCTGGTCTTTCATTTATAAATGATCAGGACAAAAAAGGGTATCTTAACTATGATGGTTAAGATACCCTTTTAATGTTTATGAGTTTAAGGTTATTCGTTCCTGTATTTCAATTATTAGACTACATCCTATCCGGCACTTGTATTCCCAGCAACTCCATTCCCGATTTGATGACTTGCGCTGTAAATTTGGATAATTGAAGTCGAAAGACCATTTTATTACGATCGGTTTCTTTAAAAATTGGAACTTCCTGATAAAACTGATTGTATTCCCTCACTAAATCGTAAATATAATTCGAAAGCATTGCCGGACTTAGGTTTTCAGCCGCTAAAGCAATTGTGCTTGGGTATTCGTGCAACTGGTGAAGGATACGTATTTCTTTTGGGTGCAATTCAAAGCCAAAATCCACTATTTCATCGAATGTAATTCCTTGCTCATTTGCTTTCCGTAACAATGAACTGATCCGGGCATGGGTATATTGAATAAAGGGCCCTGTATTGCCTGTAAAATCAACCGATTCTTCAGGGTTGAACATCATATTCTTCTTGGGATCAACTTTTAGAATAAAATACTTTAGCGCACCCAATCCTACCATTTCAAATAATTCAGCAGATTCCTCTATGGTGAAATCAGAAACTTTACCTAATTCACTGGTGAGGTTTTTTGCAGTTTGGAACATTTCCTCCATCAGTTCATCAGCATCAACAACGGTCCCTTCCCTACTCTTCATTTTACCTTCAGGCAATTCAACCATCCCGTACGATAAGTGTTTAATTCGATCAGCCCAGTCAAACCCGATTTTTTTCAACACTATTTTCAATACATCAAAATGATAATTTTGCTCGTTGCCCACCACATAAATTAATTTCCCGGCACGATAATCATCATAACGAAGTTTAGCCGTTCCTAAATCCTGCGTCATATAAACGGAAGTCCCGTCAGCACGTAAAAGTAATTTTTCATCCAAACCGGAATCGCTTAAATCGGCCCAAACCGAACCATCCTCTTTTTTAATTAATACGCCCTTTGTCAATCCTTCCTCAACCAAGCTCTTGCCTAATAAATAAGTTTCCGATTCGTAGTAAGTTTTATCAAAACGAATACCCATGCGAGCATATGTTTTATCAAAGCCGCTATAAACCCAATCATTCATACGTTTCCACAGGCTTCTGATTTCTTCATCGCCCTGCTCCCACTTCTGAAGCATTTGCTGAGCCTCTATCATTAATGGAGATTCTTTTTCCGCCGCTTTAGCTTCAACACCTGTTTCCATCAATTTCTGAATTTCAATTTTATTTTTCTGATCAAACAACACATAAAAATCACCGACCAATTTATCACCTTTTTTACCGGCTTTTTCAGGAGTAATTTCATGCCCCCACTTCTGCCATGCGAGCATCGACTTACAAATATGGATCCCCCGATCGTTCACCAAATTCACACGCTTTACCTCATAACCTGCAGCTTCAACAATGGCTGCAACCGAATGGCCCAAAAGGTTATTTCGAACATGACCTAAGTGCAGTGGTTTATTGGTGTTTGGTGAAGAAAATTCAATTACAACAGGAGCCTGATTTTTGGATTTTAATTTTCCAAATTGCTGATCATTGGCATACGTTTTTAAAAAATCAACCCAATAAGCATCTGCTACAACCAAATTTAAAAATCCTTGAACAACATTAAAACGAACGATCTCTGTTAACTCGTTTTGAAGGTGTTCTCCTAACATTTTAGCTGTATCTGCAGGTGATTTTCTTGACATTTTCACCAGTGGAAATACCACTAATGTCAGGTCACCTTCAAACTCTCGTTTGGTTTTTTGAATTTGAATCTGCTGATCCTCAGGCTGTGTGCCAAAAAGCTCAAGACAGGCTTTAGAAATGCAATTAGTTAAAATTTGTTCAATCATCGTGACAACTTAAATTCGTTTGCAAAAGTACGTCAAATCCCCTAAAGTTTCAATTCAAAAAAAATTGATCCCACGCAACCTATTTGCAATCGCTGCATCATTGTATAGTATATGTTAAACTTTAACCGGGAATAATGAAAAATTTAAACATTTTATTGGTTCTATTGCTGTTTGGTTCAGCAGTTCAGGGCCAGGAAGAGAAAAGCGAAACTACTTTCTCACATAAAGGATATTACAATGCTACAAATTTTGGAATCCTGGCCGGATCTACAAAAAATGAGAACAAAGCACCTTTTTCATTTATGATGATTAATGGGTATGGGGTGACTGATCAGATTGCCGTAGGCATTGGATTTGGTGCAGAATTTTTGCAGGAGAGTTATCTGCCTCTGGTACTTGATGCCCGTTATTATTTTCGTAAGCAAAAACTTTCTCCTTTTATATTCTTTCAAGGAGGATATTCGGTACCTCTTGATAATGAAACCGAAAGATATCATTTGATTTATTATAGTTCAATTTGGTCGGGCTATGATATAATGAAACCAAAAGGAGGATGGTTAATTAACCCCGGTGTTGGCATAAAATCGATGTTCAGCGAAAATTTAGGCATCACCTTTAGCATCGCATACAGATTTCAACGACTCAATTATGACAAGGATGGGGAGGAATTTGATAAAGTACTTGTAATTGATATGAACCGTCTGGAAATTAAGCTTGGAATATTATTCAAATAATAAACACGACAGAAATGAAAAAGCACATCTTTTATCTAATCATACTAACAGCTTTGATATTAAACTCCTGTACCGATAAAATATCGGAAATCTTTATGGCAAATAGCCCGATTTACATGAGTTATGAAGAACTCCGGTCGGCTGTAAAACAGGTTGCACCTCAGGATTTGACAAAACCCGGAAAAATGTATTTTAAAGACAACTACATTTTCATCGTGGAACAAATGAAAGGGATTCATGTAATCGACAATTCAAATCCAAGCTCGCCTCAAAACATTAGTTTTATTGAAATTCCCGGAACCGTTGATATCGCTATAAAAGGTCAAACGCTATACACCGATAGCTATATTGATTTGGTAGCCTTAGATTTATCAGATTTAACAGATATTAAAGAAGTATATCGAAGTGAAGATATATTGCCTTACATCCTTCCGCCTTATAACGAGGATTATCCTTTAGCCCAGATAGACGAAGACAAAGGAGTTGTTATAGGCTGGGAAGTTAAGAAAGTCAAGCAAAGCCCTACCTATTATTATTATCCAATGATGCGAGAATTTACGATGATGGATGCTGCAACCTCTGGGATCAATAGTAGTGGGGTTGGCGTAGGTGGTTCGATGGCCCGTTTCGGCATCTCAGGTACAACCTTATATATTGTTGATAATTCCGATCTTCATATTTACAATATTTCCGTTGCTAATTCACCGGTTTTAGTAAAATCAAACAGTATCGGATGGGGTATTGAAACCATGTTTATCATGGGCGATCATATGTTTTTCGGGACAACTAATGGCATGTTGATTTATGATATTTCGGTTCCTGTTTCACCAATGTACCTGAGCCAATTCTGGCATGTAACCAGTTGCGATCCCGTTGTGATTCAAGATACGATTGCATATGTTACTTTACGAGGAGGTAACAATTGTCAGAACAATGTAAATGAATTAAATGTCATTTCGATTAAAGATTATAGAAACCCTAAACTAATTGAGGCATACCCAATGGTTGGACCTTATGGGCTTGGTGTAGATGGAAATTTGCTTTTCATATGTGATGGAGATGCAGGGTTAAAAGTTTATGATGTAAGCGATCCATTAAGCATTGATGATCATCAAATAGCACATTTCCCAAATATTTTCGCATACGATGTAATTCCATTAAACGGGAATCTTTTATTAATTGGTGATGATGGGTTTTATCAGTACAGTTATTCGGGACAAAATATTCAATTTTTAAGTAAAATTGAAATTTCGGAATAATATTTCGGACTTAAAAGCTAACACTTTTTAACCATTAATATATGACAAATTAATCATGAAACCATGCTTATGACTATCTTTGAAGTTCTTTGGCATTGATGAAAACAAATTGAGTGGAGACAATCAACTTATCAGATATCGTAAAGGCATGCAAGAAGGGCAATCGAAAAGCCCAGGAGCAACTGTACAAAACATTTGCAAGCAAAATGTATGCAGTATGCCTTTATTATTCGAAGGATAAGGATGATGCTGAAGACTTACTTCACAATGGTTTCATAAAAGTTTTTCAAAAGATTGAACAGTTTAAGGGTGATGGCCCATTTGAAGCCTGGATCAGGAGAGTATTTATGAACACAGCACTTGAACTTTACCGTAAAAAAAGAGTTTTATATTCAATTAATGAAGATATCGATTATCCTGAATATATTGAAGATGCGGATGTAGTGAGTCAACTCGGTACCGATGAACTCATTAAAATGATACAGGAATTGCCCCCTGCTTATCAAATGGTTTTTAATCTTTATGCAATTGAGGGTTATTCGCATAAGGAAATTAGTAAAATGCTTGATATTGCTGAGGGAACTTCAAAATCAAATTTAGCAAGGGCCAGAATGAATTTGCAAAAAAAAGTAATGAACCAATTTAACCTTTCAGGGAGAAAATTACATGAGTAAACCTGACATAAATAAAGAAAACATCTATCGTCAGCGATTAATGAATGCTGAAGTCAGTCCGCCCCCAAAAGCCTGGGAGCAGATTGCCAATAGTTTGAATGATGTGGAAAAGAACCGTAGATTGATTTTTTACAGAAGACTTGTTGCCAGTGCAGCAATAATCATAATCCTTCTTTCGGTTGGGATTGGGTTTTTATATAAAAAACAACAAACTACTCCTGCAAACTTGACAAAGTTAGTATCAGACTCCACTGTTCAAATTATTGATTCCAGCATCATTGTGCCTAATCCAACTTTAAAGGAAAATTTGGCTGAAGATGTCCCTGGCCCTGAGAAAGTTGTCAATCCAATGAATATATCAGCCAATAAAAGTTTATATGCAAAATCGAATTTAGACGATGTCCGGAAGGATGAGAATCAAATTAAAATTTCAAAAATGACTTTCCTTGCCTCTAATTCTATAATTCTTGAATTTGAATGGTCCGGGCTCTTAACTCATCCATCAAAAGGTAAAAAACAATTACCCATAGTTTTAGAAGCAGATTTAAATGAATTTTTGATAAAAAATAACTTGATTGCTGATGCATCACAAGCACAGAAACGAAAAAATCGTTGGTCGGTTGGTGGTGAATATTCGCCAAGTTACGCAAATAGTAGTCCTCAGCGAGTCAGTGGAATGGAGGCCGCAAATGATTATACACAGCTCCCTGAGGGGCTGGCACGAGCCAATAACTCAGAAGAAATAGTTAATGCATACTCCGGAGGCCTTTCTGTAAATTACAACTTATCAGAGAATTGGAGCATACAATCCGGCTTATACTATCTTAAGCAAGGACAAGAAATTCAGAATTACTCAGTTTTGTCGAATCAAGCTGCATATAAGAACACGCTTTCGACATTCACCAATTCGGGCACCGTTGAGTTTACTTCTGATGTATTACTAAGTCGATCCAGTCCAGTTTATCAGGTGACTGTAGATTTGAACAACCAAATTTCCCAATTCAATGATTATCTGATACAGCAATTTGAATTCATCGAAATTCCATTTATCCTTAAATATAAAGTACTGAGCCAGAAACTTGATATTTATCTGTTAGGTGGACTCAATGCAAATATATTGGTCAGAAACAATGTTTTTATTGGAAAGGGAAACAATCAATCAGTTGGGCATACCAATGATATCAATTCACTAATATACAGAAGTAGTTTAGGGATAAGCCTGGAATACCCTTTCAGCAAGCATTTTTATTTTAATCTCTCCCCTGTTTATAAGTACCAATTAAATGCGATCAACAAAAGTAACTCTGATGCTCCACGTACTCATTTTATCGAGTATAGGACTGGGATAAGTTATAAGTTTTAAAAAAATACCGGGATTCAATTCCAAAATAAAAAGCCTGACCATTAATATTGGTCAGGCTTTTTGATTTCTATTACAATTTAGTTTATGTATATAAAATCTGCGAATGGCATCTCGTTTACGTAAAACTCATCAAAGCTGTTAATTACGATTGTTGGCACATTTCCATAATTAGTAAATCTTCCATACACTGATACATAATCTCTTTTCAGTTTCCGTAGATCTCTGTAATTGAGTTGTCTTGAAAGATAATCCGGAATAATTACCGTAGCACTTTGATATGGTGACTTACGACCGAAATAAAGGATATACTCATTGGTTCTGCGATTAAAATCTATATCTATTACTTCTCCTTCAATTGATGCAGTATTGTCTCTATTTTCAGATTCATAGATGGCCCAAGGATATTCTATTTGAGGCTGATAGCTATGCATGAGCAACAACTGATAGTCATTATAAAATGGATATCTTACCCGCATTGGGAAACTCATAATGTAATGTGAGGAATATCCATAGCGACGATTTGAATTATCGATGTAACCGTGACGGAACCTTACATTACTTACATTGGGTGTCCTGACAACACTTAACGGACGACGTTCTGTACGGATAATTCTTCTGCTGGTATTGCCAACATTTTCAATTCGCTGAACATTTGGTCTTTCATTCAAATTACGATTCACCTTAGATTGGTTATTTGGTCTTTGGATATTTATGTTTGTACTTCGTTTTTCGGAGGCTCGAACAGTATTTAAATTTACTGTTTTACGTTTTTCGGTTTTCACCGCTTGTTTTGAATTCTTCCCAGATTTCTTTTCGCTCTTTTCATTCTGTTTGTATGATTTTGCGGTTGTAGTCCTTACTTCTCTTTTTTGTGCCTGTAAACTGAGACTGGCTATAAAAAGGATGCCGAGTATGATAGCTAATTTTTTCATGACATTTATATTTAAAGATTATATCTGTCTTATTCCAAAAAGCAGACCAAAGTATTTCTCTCTTTACCAAAATAAAGAATAATAAAGCTATATCCCTGATTTATAATTACTTTAAAAATAAATATTTTTTTCATTTATTGGTCAATGCCAGATAATCAATAAAAACCCGCTGATTAACTTCATTTCAATTACTATATTTGTATAAAATCATACTTAATGTTCGAAGAAATTAAATTTTGGCTACAATCTCAAAAAATTGAATTTACTATCATTAAGCATGAGCCAACATTAACCTCAGCCCAATCAGCTAAAGCCCGTGGAGAAGATCTTTCGATTGGAGGAAAAGCACTCATTATGAAAGTGGGTAATGATTTTAAAATATTTGTTTTAAGTGCTTCAAGAAAAATAGATTCAAATGCAATCAAAAAACGATTTAACGTAAAAAAACTGCGATTTGTCAATAGTGATGAGTTAAAGGAATTAACGGGCTTAACATCCGGAGCAGTACCTCCATTTGGACGACCATTCTTTAATCTTGAACTTTATGTTGACCATTCAATTAAGAATAATCTGAAAATTGCATTTAATGCAGCTTCGCTTACAAATTCAATAATTATGAAAACTTCCGACTACCTGAAAATTGCAGGTGCAGAATATTTCGATTTTTCATCAGAGTAGCGTAAAGTCGAGTATTACTTTTTAATACATTTTTCTTGTCATCTGTTAATTCACTTAACATCCTGATTGAATTACAGATAATATTATGCATCAATCAAAAATCACTTTCATTCTCATCCATCTGAACTTTTCAGAAACATACTAATATGTAATGAAAAATTTAAGTTACAGAATCTTGATTTGCCAATTCGAGAACCGTGTGTAATAATAAATTTGCACCATTTTCTATGTCAGTTGAAGGTGTATACTCAAGCGGACTATGGCTAATTCCATCGACACTTGGAACAAATATCATCGCAGAAGGACATATTCTTGCCATCATTTGGGCATCATGACCTGCACCGGATGTCATTTTACGATATGTAAATCCCAGCTTTTGGGCATTTTTTTCAATTAAACTAACTAAGAATTCGTTAAATGCGATGGGGTGAAGCCTAACCAATATTTTTGATGTAATATTAAATGATTCCACATTTGAAACTTCAGAAAGATAATCGTCAAGTAATTGTTCAGCTTCATTTAGTTTTGCTTCATCACTATTTCGTAAGTCCACAGTCATAATTACTTTTCCAGGAATTACATTTATCTGGTTAGGGTCAAATCGAATTTTACCACAGGTTGCTACCTGCCCTCCTCCAACTTTCTCACAAAGATGTCTTAAAAATAATATTAAATTGGCTGCAGCCAATCCACTATCTTTTCTATAATTTATAGGAGTGGTTCCTGCATGATTACTTTCGCCCAAAATCGTAATTTCTTTCCATAGAATACCCTGAAGTGAATCCACTATCCCAACATCAATTCTTTCCATGTTAAGAATGGGACCCTGTTCGATGTGTAATTCAATATAATGCGAAGGAATATATAAACCACATCTTGCATCACCTGCATATCCGATTTTTTGTAATTCCTGTCCTAACGTACCTCCTTCGTTATTGATCGACCTCAAAGCTTCCTTAACTGAAAGTCCATTTGCATAAACAAGGCTGCCCATCATATCTGGGGAATACCTGACACCTTCCTCGTTAGTAAAAACACATAAAGCTATAGGTTGTTTAGTTTTTATTTTATTGTCATTAAGCGTCATAATGATTTCCAATCCTGCTAAAACGCCGTAGCTTCCATCAAATTTTCCACCTGAGATTACTGTATCTATGTGTGATCCTACCATAAGTGGCTTGATATTTTCTAAACCATTCCTAAAACCAATAATATTCCCAATTCTATCAATAAATACGTTTAACCCGGCTTCTTTCATCCAATTTACCACCAAATCTCTGGCTTCCTTATCTGCTTCAGTACCAGCAAGCCGAGTGATTCCTCCTTGCTCATCTCTACCAATTACTGATAATTGTTCCAGCATATCATTAAGTCTGCTGATATTTATTTTTAACTTATTCATATGTACTATTTCAGTCATTCACTTAATCATAAAGTTTTGCTAAAAATAAGTTATTCATCCAAAATTTCTGCGATAAATCAATTTTTTGTTTAATAAAAAACGATCATTTATCGAAAAGATAGCATGAATCATCCAAATTATTTTTAATACTTAAGATAAGTTCCTATTTTTATCCTTTTTTAAATTCAATTCCTTTAAATTATGCATCAATTTGGTAATTTTCTCGACACCCTGGATGGATTTCTGGGCAGTGCCGCATGGTTTGCTTATTTTCTTTTAGGCGTAGGTTTATTTTTCACGATCTATCTTAAGTTCCCACAAATCCGTTATTTCAAATATGCTCTCCGAATCGTTAAAGGAAAGTATGATAAAGCAGATGACAAAGGAGACACCTCCCACTTTCAGGCCTTAACGACTGCCCTATCAGGAACAGTTGGAACAGGAAACATTGCGGGTGTTGCTTTGGCAATACATCAAGGTGGACCGGCTGCCTTATTTTGGATGCTGGTTACAGCCATGTTAGGTATGACTACCAAATTTGTTGAAGTAACCTTATCGCACAAGTACCGCGAAATGGATTCTAAAGGCCAGGTAGCAGGTGGGCCGATGTACTACATGAAAAATAAACTAAATATGAAATGGTTGGCTGTTATATTTGCGATAGCCACAGTGATTTCATCATTTGGCACCGGTAATATGCCACAAATTAATAGTATTTCCAGCTCACTTAATGCCACTTTTGGAGTTCAACAATGGATTGTAGGTGCTGTGCTTGCTGTTTTACTTGGTATGGTAATCATTGGTGGCATCTCACGAATTGCAAAAGTTACCGAGAAACTGGTACCTGCCATGGCAATTATTTATTTTGTTGGTGCATTTGCTGTTATCATTTCAAACTATCATAATATACTTCCCTCCTTTGGAGCTATTTTCGGGCAAATTTTTACCGGTTCAGCAGCAATAGGTGGATTTTTAGGTGCAAGTTTTGCTTTCTTATTTAATCGCGGGGTAAATCGAGGTTTATTCTCAAACGAAGCCGGTCAGGGTTCTGCACCAATAGCACACGCAGCCGCAAGGGCTCATGAACCGGTCTCTGAGGGAATGGTGGCATTGTTAGAACCATTTATCGATACAATTATCATCTGTTCTTTAACAGGACTGGTCTTACTTTCTTCAGGAGTCTGGAACAAAAAATATGATAACAAATTTGAAATGAGTGATCTTCAAATCCTATCTTCAAGTTATACCGATCAGAATGAACAAGGGGTTTTACAGTTAAGAAAACATATTTTAGGTTCAGAAACACTTGCCCCATTCAATGGTGAATTAGAGGTTGTTGATGGAAAAATACAGAATGATCTATCAATTATTCACGCCCGTTCACTTGCCGAAAATGTAATTATTTCAAAGGGTGATGTTCCATATAATGGTAAAGTGGCCGTATCTCAGGGAAAACCAGATCTGGCAAAGGAAGGAATTGTCATGAACGGAAAATCATTGTTACACTCTGCACCACTAACGACCGAAGCTTTTAAGCAGAGCTTTATGGGTGAAAATGGTAAATTTATCGTTTCCATCGGACTGCTTTTATTCGCATTTTCAACGGTAATATCCTGGTCGTATTACGGTGATCGAGCGATAACCTACCTGGTTGGGGCAAAAGGGGTTCCGTATTACAGGGTTGTGTATATTTTGGCATTTTTCCTGGCATCGTTTACCGATACAACCATTATTTGGAAGGTTTCTTATATTGCTATTGTATTGATGACATTACCCAATCTATTTGGTATATTATTACTAAGAAAGGATATGAAATCAACTGTTAAAGAATATTGGATCGATTTCAAACAAAATTGGCCCGGAGCAGAAACCCCTGAATAATCTTCGTAAGATTCGATCAAATAAAAAGGATGGCATCCGCTAATTGGATTCCATCCTTTTTAAATTCTCTTTGCTAAATCAAGTCAACGTAATTTTTACAGAAAAACGTAATTCGATTAATCCATTTACTTATTTCAGATGCTACTTTTTTGTATTAATAACAACAACCCCATAAAGACCCTGCGAACCATAAATAGCTGCCTCAGTAGATTTTAGCACCTTAATTGATTCAATATTAATTGGCAAGATATCCGAAATATCGGAGACAAAGGTACCGTTAACAAGATAAGTAGCAGCATTACTCCCTGAAAGTGTATGAGTTCCTCTAATCCGAACAATATTACCGGCAACTTCCACTCCATTAAATTTACCTCTGATTAACTCGAAAACATTGCTATAACTTGAAAAATCATTCGATGCATTTGAAAGGTTTTGAGTAATAAATTTCATACCTTCATTTGACAAATATCCTTCTTCGCGAAGTAGATCAACATTTTTTTGACCTTCCTTAAAAGTTAGATAAACTCTTAATGTATCGATGCCACTTACCGGTTTGGTTTGTGGGAAAAAACTCTTGGATTTAAACTTAAGAACATCATCGTCCATACAAAAAATTGTAAAACTTCCATCCGGATTTGATAATACGGTAGCTTTTGATTTTTTTGCAGTTATTAAAATGTTTCCAATTCCAAAATCATCTGTTAGAAGAACTCTACCTGTCACAACCCGCTGCTGTGTATAGCTAATGCTATATATAAATATAGCGATTAGTAATAGAACCACTTTTTTCATCATATTTTTTTAGATTTATTAATTGGGACTACTCTTTATATAAAAAAATTTAACCAACAAAATGAGATGCCAGGCTTTAAATTATTGTGAGAATTTTAATGAAAAATAACCATACCATATTTAAACAGGCATAGCTTTAAACCAATAAACTTAAGAAAAAAAAGATTTCAAACAAATATTTTATTTAAATAAGGCTTACCTTACAAAAAAATCTATTACACATAAACTATGTTAATGGAAATCATTGAGTTACAACTCAATAATTGCAGAAAGATCAATCTCGGGTAAATCCGAATTCAAGTTTTTAATTGGTCCGGTAGCTTCAAAGCCATTCTAACTGACCTATTTACACCCATTGGAACGAGATCTCTATTCAAATTTTCTTTAACAATTTCAACTGATATCTTCACAAATTAGGATGTATTTTAAATTCTGAATTTTTAGGTTAAATAAAGATTAGAATGTCAGATAGTTATATAACCTTAAATAAAATTTTTAGATTCTAATTTCCATGCATTATTATTTTTTACCTTTGCTCTCGATATATTTTTTTACATGAAAGAATCACATATTCAAAATTTTGCTTGTGTGAGGTTCTCTCGCATTGCGGGATTCGAAATCTGTCATATTTAACTTTAAAATTAAAAAACAGATGAAAAAGAACGTATTAATCATTGGTGCCGCCGGAAGAGATTTCCATAATTTTAACACGTATTACCGGGGCAATGAAGCTTACAATGTAGTAGCCTATACAGCTGCTCAAATTCCTGACATTGCTGGCAGGAAGTACCCAAAAGAACTTGCAGGAGATTTATATCCTGAAGGAATTCCAATTCATTTAGAAGAGGATCTTGAAAAACTAATTAAAAATTTAAAGGTTGACGACTGTGTATTCTCATACAGTGATGTGCCTTACCAAAGAGTGATGGCAATGAGCGCAAGAGTAAATGCAGCAGGAGCTAATTTTATTCTGTTAGGGCCTAAAGACACCATGGTAAAAAGTACCAAACCATTAATTGCTGTTGGTGCAGTAAGAACTGGTTGCGGAAAAAGCCAGACTTCAAGAAGAATTATTGAATTGTTAATGGCCAAAGGATTAAAGGTTGTTGCAGTTCGACACCCCATGCCTTACGGAGATTTAAACGAGCAAAAAGTACAGCGCTTCGCTAAAATTTCTGATTTGGCCAAACACAAATGTACGATTGAAGAGATGGAAGAATACGAACCACATGTTGTTCGTGGAAACGTAATTTACGCAGGTGTAGATTATGAAGCAATTTTAAGAGCTGCTGAACAAGATCCTGATGGATGTGATGTAGTTCTATGGGATGGTGGAAACAATGACTTCCCATTTTACACTCCTGACCTAAACATTACCGTTGTTGACCCACACCGACCGGGACACGAATTATCTTACTATCCTGGCGAAGTTACTTTAAGATTAGCTGATGTTGTCGTTATCAATAAAATGGACACCGCTGATGGCGCAGCTATTCAAACAGTGCGTGAGAGCATTGCCAAAGTTGCTCCAAAAGCCATTGTTGTGGATGGCGCATCTCCAATAAAAGTTGATAATCCTGCATTGATTAAAGGGAAAAGAGTATTGGTTGTTGAAGATGGACCTACACTAACTCACGGAGAAATGAAAATTGGTGCAGGAACAGTTGCAGCTAAAAAATTCGGTGCTGCTGAATTAGTTGATCCTCGACCGTTCACGGTTGGTAAACTTTCTGAAACTTTTAAAATCTATCCTAATATCGGCACTTTATTGCCAGCTATGGGATATGGCGCACAGCAACTAAAAGACTTAGAAACAACGATTAATAATGTTGACTGTGATGCAGTTGTTATAGGAACTCCGATTGACTTGAACCGTATCATTAAAATCAACAAACCTTCTACAAGGGTTTATTATGATTTGCAAGAAATTGGAAATCCTAACCTGGAGGAAATTGTTGACGACTTCATTGTTAAATACAATTTGAAAAAATAATTTTTTAAGCGGCTTTTTAAGCCGCTTTTTTTTAGACTTTTTTGATGGTAAATTGTTCTTTTAAAAATCAATTTGTAAGATATTATTAAAATAAATAACGAAATCATTAATATAATGCAATACGGAAAATTATCGTAAACTTGAATTCACTTATTAAAACATTCGCAAACAACTGAAACAAAAATGAAGCAATCAAAGAACGCAAAACTGATTTTAGAAGACGGCACGATTTTTCAGGGATATTCTTTTGGATATGAAGGATCTACCGCTGGTGAAGTGGTTTTCAATACTGCAATGACCGGCTATCCCGAAAGTTTGACTGATCCATCATATAAAGGACAATTACTTGTGCTGACCTACCCTTTAGTAGGCAACTATGGTGTCCCCGGATTCGACAAGGAAGATGAGATGTTAAAATTTTTTGAATCGGAAAAAGTTCAGGTTTCTGCTCTAATTATTTCGGATTATTCATTCAAATATAATCATTGGAATGCAACCAAAAGTCTGGGTGATTGGCTGATAGAACATCAGGTTCCGGGCATCTTTGGAATTGACACACGTGAGCTGACGAAAATAATTCGTGAAAAAGGCTGCATGCTGGGTAAAATTATTATCGATGATATTGATTGTGAGTTCTATGATCCGAATCTGGAGAATTTAGTTGCACAGGTAAGCATTGCGGAAAAACAAATCTATGGATCCGGTAAACATAAAATCCTACTCATTGATTGTGGCGTTAAAAACAATATTATTCGATACTTTTTACAAAAAGATACAACTGTAATAAGAGTGCCATGGGATTATGATTATCACAATGAGGATTATGACGGTCTCTTTATTTCAAATGGTCCGGGGAATCCGGAAATGTGTGATGTTACCATTGCTAACCTAAAAATTTCTCTGGAAAAAGAAATACCCATCTTTGGAATTTGTTTGGGACATCAACTTACGGCCCTGGCTTCAGGTGCAAAAACATACAAATTAAAATACGGACATCGCAGCCACAATCAACCGGTCATTTTAAAAGATACCAAAAAAGCTTATATAACCTCACAGAATCATGGCTTTGCTGTTGATGATTCAACGCTATCATCCGATTGGGAAACTTTATTCACCAATATTAATGATGGAACCAATGAAGGGCTGAAACATAAAACAAAAAAAGTATTCACGGTACAATTTCATCCCGAAGCTTCAAGTGGCCCAACTGATACCGATTTTTTATTTGATGATTTTATGAATATGCTGGTTAAGTAAGAAGTTATGAGTTAAACATTAAGCAATTGCCATTAATCATTAAAAAATAATCATTCGTAAGTGTTAAGCATTAAAGAAATATATAAAATAGGATACGGTCCATCATCCAGTCATAGTATGGCACCGCGTAAGGCTGCTCAAATTTTTTTGGATAGAAATCCGGCAGCCGATAAATATAAAGTATGGTTATATGGCAGTCTTGCTGCTACAGGCAAAGGTCACCAAACTGACGAAAGTATTCAGAAAGTGTTCGCTGGAAAGGATATAGAAGTGATATGGAAACCTGAAACCTTCTTGCCAAAACACCCCAATGGATTAATTTTCAAGGCTTATAATGAAGACAAAGAAATCGATCAGTACGAAGTATACAGTGTAGGAGGTGGTGATCTTTCAGAAACAGGGAAATTTTCCGGTAAAAGCATTTACAAAATCACCCACATGGAAGAACTGCTTGATTGGTGCACAACAGAGGGTAAATCAATGTGGGAGTATGTTGAGGAAACTGAAGGTGCTGAAGTTTGGGACCACCTTGCAGAAGTTTGGGAAATAATGCAGCAGGCTGTTAAAAGAGGAATTGAAAATGAGGGTGTTCTTCCCGGCACCTTGAAGCTCAGACGAAAAGCCTCATCTTATTTTGTTAAATCACAAAATGCCACCGGATCTCAAAAAAATATTGGAAAAATATTTGCCTATGCCCTGGCAGTTTCTGAAGAAAATGCAGCTGGTAATTTAATGGTGACCGCTCCTACCTGCGGATCATGCGGAGTTTTACCAGGAATTTTATATTTCTTAAAAGAACATGATCAACTTACGGATGCTAAGATTTTAAGGGCATTGGCAACAGCAGCTATCATCGGGAATTTTGTAAAAACCAATGCATCTATTTCAGGTGCAGAAGTAGGCTGTCAGGGAGAAGTTGGTACAGCATGTGCCATGGCCGCAGGTGCCACAGCTCAATTAAAAGGAGGAAGCCCAAACCAGATTGAATACGCAGCTGAGATGGGGTTTGAG
>PHDM01000034.1 GCA_002840985.1 Bacteroidetes bacterium HGW-Bacteroidetes-17 | reverse complement strand
GGGATATATGCAGAAACGTCACCGGCTTGTGTTTCAATAATTGGAAGTGCGGTTAACGAACCTCCACCTTTTACAATACCTTTAAGACTTTCGGGCAAATCGTTCATTTGTTTTGCAACTTCATCCGAATTGATGATTTTAGCAGCACGCTCGAGTAATCTTGAGTGTAAATAAAATACATCGCCGGGATATGCTTCCCGTCCGGGAGGCCTTCTTAACAACAAAGAAACTTCACGATAGGCTACGGCTTGTTTTGAAAGGTCATCATAAATTACGAGTGCTGGTCGGCCGGTATCCCTGAAATACTCGCCAATGGCAGCACCGGTAAACGGGGCATAAAATTGCATGGCTGCCGGATCGGATGCAGTAGCCGAAACAATCACGGTATAAGGCAAGGCACCATGATCGTCAAGGGTCTTATAAATATTGGCCACCGTCGAACCTTTTTGACCAATCGCAACATAAATACAATAAACAGGTTCTCCTTTTTCGTAAAACTCTTTTTGATTGATGATGGCATCAACAGCAATGGCCGTTTTCCCCGTTTGACGGTCGCCAATAATCAACTCACGCTGACCTCTTCCAATAGGAATCATCGCATCAATTGGCTTAATCCCTGTTTGCAATGGTTCGTTTACGGGTTGTCGATAGATTACGCCCGGAGCTTTTCTTTCCAATGGCATATTATAAAGCTTTCCCTTTATCTCACCCTTACCGTCAATTGGTTTACCAAGCGTATCAATTACCCTGCCCAACATACCTTCACCAACTTCGATCGAAGCGATTTTTCCGGTTCGTTTTACTTTGTCGCCTTCGTTAATATCCCTGGTTTCACCTAATAAAACAGCTCCTACGTTATCTTCTTCCAGATTCAGAACGATACCTCTGAGTGCCCCTTTTTCAAATTCGATCAACTCCCCGGATCCAACATTATTTAATCCATAAATGCGAGCGATCCCGTCGCCAATTTGCAGTACAGTACCAACTTCTTCCAATTCTGCTTCACTTTTAAATCCAGCGAGTTGCTGACGTAAAATAGCGGATACTTCTGCAGGTTTAATTTCGGCCATATTATTTTTTCTTTATTAAAATCCTCTAATGTAAAGATTGGTGTCAAATTCTTTTTTCAATTCTTTAATTTGTTTTCGAATACTTGCATCGTATTGAAAATCTTTAAATGAAAGGACGAATCCACCGATCATTTCTTTTTTTATTTCTTCAATTAATTCAATTTCACCCTGAGTTTGTTCCTTAAGCAATGCAATTACGTTTTCCTTTACGTTCGGATCAAGTTGCACAGCTGTAGTAAGCTTAGCCGTGGTGATATTTTTAAATTCTTTGTACTGCTCAATAAACTGTGCGGCAATGCCTTCAATTAATGATTCCCTCTTCTTTCGGGTGATAATTAAAAGAAAGTGATAAGACATTTTTTGAATATGATTGCTAAAGATTGCAGTAATAATTGATTCCTTTTTTTTCGTAAAAATAATAGGACTATTTAGCATCAACCTGAAATCCCTGTTTTGCCTGCAAACGGAAATAACAAGTCCCATATCATCCTTAACCAGCTCCAGAACATTTTGCTCCAGGGCAAAGTCAAACAATGCTTTGGCATATCTGCTTGATAACTTAATTTCTTTCATTTAAATATTTTTGATGCTGATTAATTAAAATTAATCTCATCCATTAATTTTTTAACATAATCCTTCTGCTTTTTGCCATCCGAAAGCTCTTCCCTTAAGATTTTTTCAGCAATTTCAATCGATAAAGTAGCCAGTTGATTTTTTAAATCGGTAATGGCAGCCATTTTTTCGTTTTGGATGGTTTCTTTCGCGCTTTCTACAATACGATTGGCCTCTTCATTTGCCCTCAATTTTGATTTTTCAATGATTGAGTCCCTAACTTTTCTGGCATCATTTAAAATTGCATCCCGCTCTTCTTTTGCATCCCTCAATAAATTTTCATTATCAAAATGCAAAGTTTTCATTTCCTCACGTGCTTTATTTGCTTCGTTCAATGCACTCTCGATCGTGCCTTCTCTTTCTTTAAGCGACTTCATAATCGGTTTCCACGCAAATTTGCCAAGAACAAATAAAACAATACCGAAAGACAGGGTCATCCAAACAATCAAACCAATTCCGGGAGTTACTAATTCCATAGTATTATTTTTAAAATTAATTTTAAACTTCTGCACCTCAACCAACCGTTAAGATACAGAAGTAATTTTTGCTGTCTATAAGAAAACGATCAAAAGACAAACAACAATAGCAAAGAAAGCGGCTCCTTCTATCAAAGCAGCCGACACGATCATGTTTGATCGGATGTCGTCAACAGCTTCCGGTTGACGGGCAATTGATTCAACAGCAGCACGACCAATCTGGCCAATACCCATACCTGCACCAATTGCAGCAATACCTGCTCCTATACCTGCTCCCATTTTTGCAAATGGAGTCAAATCGCTTGCTACTTGTAATAAAGTTGATAATAATTCCATGATTTTATTTATTTAATTGTGATTGATAATTTTTGTTTAAAATTAATGATGCTCTTCTGTTGCCATTCCAAAATAAAGTGCCGATAACAGGGTAAAAACATAAGCTTGTATAAATGCCACTAATAATTCCAGGAATCCCATAAAAGTAGCAAATGCCACTGAAAAAATTGAAACCCCATATCCAAGGGCAACATTCATATTTCCGAAAATGAAAATCAAACTAATGAAACCAAGCACGATAATATGGCCAGCCGTAATATTGGCAAAAAGCCGAACCATGAGCACAAATGGCTTTGTGAAAACACCAATAAGTTCAACAACTGGCATCAAAGGTACCGGAAACTTAAGCCACCAAGGTACTCCCGGTGTGTTTACGATATGCATCCAGTACTGCTTATTAGCACTGAAAGTGGTTATTAAAAATGTAAAAAGGGCCAATACCCCTGTAACGGCAATGTTACCTGTAATATTTGCTCCTCCGGGAAAAAACGGAATCAGTCCCAGAACATTGTTAATTAAAATAAAGAAAAATATGGTCAATAAAAAGGGCACATATTTTTCATGGTTTTTTCCAATTGAAGCTTTCGCAATATCATCTCTGATAAATAGGATAAGTGGTTCAACTAATGACTGAAGGCCTTTAGGTGCTTTTCCGACTCGTTTTTTATAGGAATTTGCAACCGAAATAAAAATGAAGCAAATGATAAGTAGGCTGATAAAAATGGCTGTTACATTTTTTGTGATAGAAAAATCAAGCGGAGTCTGCTGTTCAGCATGTTCGTCGTGATTGGCTTTAATAATTTTGCCTTTATTTTTACCAGCGTGAGCTATTTCAAAACCTTTATAGCTGGCATGGCCGTGTTCAAATTTTGCAGAAGAAAAAAAGTAAAATTTACCCTCATCAATCAAAATAACCGGCAATGGAATTGCAATGGAATGCTCTCCATAATCCAAAATATGCCAACTGTAAGAATCAACAATATGCTCGATGATGGCCTCACCTGCATTGTATTCTTTTTTTACGCTTTCGTCCTGTTTTGATTCTGTTTCGGTTGCATGAAGGCTTAAACCTGCAACCATTAAAAAAGAAAGAATAATACTCCTAATCAATCTTAATTCTTTTAATCTATACGTGTTGACCATCTACAAAATAATCCGTTTCTAATAGCGTGCAATTTTACGAATAATTCACGAAATATTAAAGGTTTTTTAATTTATTTAATCAGATTTCTAATGAATTATAGGTGTCTTGATTTAAAAGCAGCAAGTAAATAAGGACGATAAATATGAGGGATTTGATTTAAGCTGAAATATTCGTATATTTAGAAATGACTTCATGTTTCACCAAAAGAAAAACAATGAAAAAGCCAATTTTATTGCTGATTCTCTTTACAATGCTGATGAGCTGCAAAGAGAAGGAAACAAATTCCATTGATTTTAAGGCTGAAACCCTTTGTATTCAATCCGTTTTACAACAATATGTGCTTGCAAATGAAACCCAGGATTTTGAATTAATAGAAAAAATTTGGGCTCCCAGTGAAAATATTGTAATGATTGGAACAGATTCGGATGAAAGATTAGTGGGTTGGAAAATGATTGAAAAAGCCATTAAACATCAGTTTAGTCAGTTTCAGGAAACCAAAATTACCGTAAGCAACCAGTTGATCAGGATCAATGAAACAGCTAATTCTGCCTGGTTTAGCGAACTTCTGGCTTACAACTTCATTTATGAAGACGGGGCCAAAAGATTCAATGGTATGCGATTTACCGGTGTTTTGGAGAAAATCAATGATCGATGGTTGTTGGTACAAGGTCATTTATCGATCCCTGCCGAAGTTGAGATGAATGAAGTTTACTAAAATTTCATGATTCTTTACATTTGGATAGAACCTGATTTTTTTAGGATTCTTTACTTTTTTTATTTTAATAATTACATAAAACTAAACGATGTCAAAACCAAACATAGCAGATAGATTTCCAAAAGCAATTGAAATGGAACCGGGCGATTATTATTGGTGTGCCTGTGGAAAAAGTGCCAATCAACCATTTTGCAACGGATCACATAAAGGTTCTGGAATCAGTCCGAAACAGGTTAAAATTGAAGAAAAAATGACCGTTTACTGGTGCATGTGCAAGCATTCAAAAAATGGTGCATTTTGCGACGGTACACATAAAACAATGTAGAAAAATTTAAACTATTGCAACCTCTATCCATTTATTTTCGAAATTCATCAAATTTTTAAAGCCCAGGCTTTTTAGTAGAGAAATCGTTTCAGGAATGAACAACGAAATTTCTTTTGGATTATGAGCATCCGAACTGATGGTAATTGGAATATGGAGTGATTTTATTCTTTTCAGGACTTCAACACCGGGAAAAAGAGAATCGCTTCTTTTTTTATATAGGCCCCTTGTGTTTACCTCAACGATACATCCTTTTGATTTGATCAAGTCGAGAATTTGATCAATTTCTTGCCGATACCAACCTTCATCCTCTGTGAAAAATCGATTTTGATTGTGCATTTTTACCTTATCCAGATGCCCGATAATGTCAGGGTTTTGGGTAAGAATCATTTGCTTAATCTGATCATAATAAGCTTTTACCGCCAACCGGATATCTCCATGATAATTTTTTTGTAACCCTTCATCGTAAGGAGCGGCACTGCCACCATCAGTAAACCAAAATTGTTCAGTATTTTGATCACCGACCAAATGCACTGATCCGATGCTGTAATCCAATTGATATCTTTTAGTGAGAATTTCAAAGTCTTCGGTTACACCCGGGATATAATCAAACTCCAAGGATTTCAAAATGTTAATTTGTCCCTGGTATTTTTTCTTTAGCCGATCAATTTCATCGATGTATTCAGAAAATCTTTCTGTTGGAATTGCAAATTTATTTTCGAAAGGCATAGGCGCATGACCCGAAAAACCAAGCGTTGAAAAGTTCAAGTCTATTGCTGCTTTTACATAGACTTCGGGGGTGTCTGATCCATCACAAAAATGAGTGTGGGTATGCAAATTAAATAACCTCATTTAATAAATCATTTAAACTTCAAATTCAACTTCAATTACTTTATAAACCTTATCCATTCTGCGAACAAGTGATTTTACGGGAATGGAACAAAGTTCTCCTTTTATTGTTTTTTGTGTTGCTTTTTCATCTACCCTGATTTCCGATAATTTATCCTCGTAAACTCCGGTTGTCGGACCAATAATCATGATCTCATCTTCCAGATTCAAATCATGGGTTTCCATCTTAATTTCTGCTACGCCGATATTTGAGAAATAATTGGTTACCATGCCAACATAAACTTTTCTTTTTGTGGCCTGCGACCCGTATCTTTCAGTCCATTCACCTGTTTTACGGCCTAAATAATAGCCATCCCAAAAACCACGATTGTAAACCGAACCCAGTTTTTGGTTCCATCGGTTAATTTTTTCTTTGGTATAATTTCCATCGAAATAAGCCTGAGCCGCTTCTTTATAACATTCAACAACCGTTTTAACATATTCGGGCGAACGTCCCCTGCCTTCCAATTTTAAAACCTTTACACCTGCACCTAAAATCAAATCCAAAAATTCGATGGTGTTCAAATCTTTGGGAGACATGATGTACTCATTGTCAACTTCCAGCTCAATTCCACCATCTTTATCCGTCACTTTATAAGGCCTGCGACAAATTTGTAAACAAGCTCCCCTGTTTGCCGATGAATTCAAATTATCAAGGCTTAAATAACACTTGCCCGAAACGGCCATACACAATGCCCCATGAGCAAAAATTTCAATTTGGATCAGGTTTCCCGAAGGGCCACAAATATTTTGTTTACTGATCGCCTCGGTAATGGCTTTCACTTGTTTAAGGTTTAACTCCCTGGCAGTAACCATCACATCCGCGTATTGGGCGTAATATTTAACCGCTTCGATATTGGTAATATTGGTTTGGGTCGACATGTGGATTTCCATTCCAACTGATTTGGCGTATTGAATCACACTTTGATCGGAGGCAATGATGGCGGTAATTTCATTCAATTTCGCAGCATCCACAATACTTTTCATCAACATCAGCTCCTCGTCATAAATGACCGTATTCAGGGTGATATAGGTCCGCACATTTTCCTTCTTGCAAATGGATGCGATATTTGCCAAATCTTCGAGGCTAAAATTATTGGATGATTTGGAGCGCATGTTTAATTGTTCCACCCCGAAATAAACCGAGTCCGTTCCGGCCTGCAGCGCAGCAGATAATGATTCGTAAGAACCAACAGGGGCCATTATTTCAACTTGTGCAGCATTCATCATTATTATTTTTTGCAAAAGTACGAGTTTAATAACAATTCATTCATGCTCAAATTTAATTCGTTAATTTTGCACTCCAACCTTAGGTTAAAATTCTGCTTAAAATCGATAGTTTTTGGCTTAAGGTATATTTTCAACTATTAATCTTGTTAAACAAAACATAAAATGACCATAAATCCTTTATTAATAAATTGGGATACCCCACATCAAACTGCTCCTTTTAATGAAATCAAAGTGGAACATTACTTGCCTGCAATAGAAATTAGTATTCAGGATGCAAAAAAGGAAATTGATGCCATTATTACAAATACAGAAAAGCCAACTTTTCAAAATACGCTTGAAGCTTTAGAACTAGCGGGAGCTAAATTGAGTGAAATCGCCAGTTTGCTTTACAATCAAAATTCCGCTGAAACTTGTGATGAATTGCAGGCAGTGGCGAGAGATGCTTCTCCAAAACTGACCGAATATTCAAATTACATTTCGCTGAATGAAGAACTTTTTAAAAAGATAAAAACAGTTTATGATGATAGGGAAAATCTGACCCTCACCCCTGAACAAATCTATTTACTTGAACATACTTACAAAAATTTCGTGCGTAGAGGAGCTGCCTTAAGAGGTAATGACAAAAAAAAGTATTCAGAAATCAGCACCGAACTGGCCAAATTATCGCTTAAGTTCGGAGAAAATGTTTTGGCCGAAACCAATGCTTTTTCACTTTTAGTAACAGATGAGAAAGAATTATCGGGATTACCCGAGGGAGTTATTGAAGCAGCCGCTCAATTGGCTAAATCGAAAGAGAAAGAAGGCTGGATGTTCAACCTTCAATTCCCCAGTTATTACCCTTTTTTACAATTTGCAGACAATCGTAAACTGCGCGAAGAAATTTATCGTGCTTCGGGTAGTCGTGCATTTAAAAAGAATGAATTTAACAATGAAGAAATAATAAAACAGATCGTTTCATTGCGTTTGGAAATGGCCAAATTGTTGGGTTTCGAAAATTATGCCCATTATGTTTTGGAGGAACGCATGGCGCAAACCCCCGAAAAAGTAAATGATTTTATTCAGGATTTGCACAAATACTCCCGGCCGGTTGCCGAAAAAGAATATGCAGAAGTTGAAAAACTTGCGCGAAAAGAAGGATTTCACGATGCAGTTGAAAGGTGGGACTGGGCTTATTATACCGAAAAATTAAAAGCCGAAAAATATGGTTTTAACGAAGAAGAAGTAAAGCCTTATTTTCAGCTTGAAAAAGTTCAGGATGGCGTTTTTGAATTGGCTAAACGATTGTATGGCCTGAGTTTTAAAGTAAATAAAGCAATTCAGGTTTACCACAAAGATGTAAGCGCTTATGAAGTTTTTGATGAAGACGGTTCGTTTTTATCTGTGCTTTATCTTGATTTCTTTCCAAGGGAAGGTAAAAGAGGCGGGGCTTGGAGCAGCGATTACCGTCCACAAAGCAATGTGAACGGAAACCCAATCAGGCCGATCATTACCGTGGTTTGTAATTTTACCAAACCTACCGAAAGCAAACCATCTTTGTTGAATTTTAGGGAAGTTGAAACTTTTTTGCATGAATTCGGCCATGCGCTGCATGCAATGTTATCAAACACTAGCTATCCGGGTTTATCGGGCACCAATGTTTTTTGGGATTTTGTGGAGCTTCCTTCACAAATGATGGAAAACTGGGCTTCCCAAAAAGAATGGCTCGATTTATTTGCCGTGCACTATAAAACAGGTGAGAAAATACCCGATGACCTCATCCAAAAACTGATCAAATCGAAAAACTTTTTGGCAGGTTATGCAAGCGACCGTCAAATAAGCCTTGGAATGAATGATATGGCCTGGCATACCATTACCGAACCTGTAAATGCCAAGGTCTCCGACTTTGAAAAGAATGCAATGAATGATACTGAACTATTTCCAAATATTGAAGGAACCTGCACCAGTACCGCTTTTTCACATATTTTCGGTGGGGGTTATGCAGCTGGTTATTACAGCTACAAATGGGCTGAAGTGTTAGATGCAGATGCTTTTTCGGTATTTAAAGAAAAAGGGATCTTTGATAAAAAAACGGCAACTTCATTCCGTAAAAACATCCTTGAAAAAGGGGGAACACAGCACCCGATGGAATTGTATGTAAATTTCCGTGGGCAGGAACCAAAGGTGGATGCCTTGTTGGAAAGAAGTGGGTTGAAGTAAATCAGGAATCCTGAGCACAGTCAAAGGATGATGACATTTCGACTTCGCTCAATGTTCAACTAAAAAGAGCATATAATATGAGATCTCTCAGTCGCAAAGCTTCTTCGAGATGACAAAAAAGGTCACATTACAATTGTTGAAGTTTTTTGTGAAAACCATGGGATGGCTTCCTTCATTTTTCAGGACGCAATCCCACGGTTACCTGATAGTTCCTTATATTGTTATAATATTTGAATTTCTCAGCTTCTGAGCCTTTAAACCTTTTTTCATTAGCACATTTTCACATTGACTAATTTTAAAATTAATTTCCTATCTTTAATCCCGAAACTCTTCCTGCCCTGTTCGCCTTATGGGTGCTGATGCTCTTCGAAATCCGCTACGACAACTTACAATTAAACATTAAAGAAAAAAATGAAAGGAATAGGAAACACACCATTGATAAAACTTGAAAGACTGACTGATTCGAATAGTGCAGAAATTTATGTAAAATTCGAAGGTGCTAACCTAACAGGAAGTATGAAGGACCGGATGGCATTTTCGATGATTGAAGGTGCTGAAAGAGATGGCCGTTTAAAAAAAGGAATGAAAGTAGTGGAATATACCGGAGGGAGCACTGGAAGCTCCCTAGCTATGGTCTGCGCAAAAAAGGGTTTTAAGGCCCACTTTGTTTCTTCAAATGGTTTCGCCGAAGAGAAATTGCAAACGATGAGAGCATTCGGTGCAACAGTTGAAATTATTCATGCTGAAAACGGCATTTTAACAGCCGATATAATTAACAGAATGATCGCAAGGACCAAAGAACTAATCAGGGATCCGAACACTTTTTGGCCCGATCAGATCAATAATTTAGACAATAAACTGGGTTATCATCAAATGGCACTTGAAATCATTAAGGAGCTTGGAACCAATATTGACGAATTTGTTATGGCAGTAGGTGGTGGGGGCTGTATTTCGGGTAATTCAGAAGTTCTGAAAGATAAAATACCATCTATACAAATTATTGGTGTTGAACCATATAATGTAAGGAATATTTCAGGTGGAGATACCAGTGGAACACATAAATTGGAAGGGATCGGACTTTCTTTTCTACCTTCCATATTACGAAAAGATTTGATAGATGAAGTAATCTCGGTCAGGGATGAAGATGCATATAAAATTGCAAATGAATTAGCCCAAAAAGAAGGGATTTTAGGTGGAGCAACTTCAGGAGCCAATGTTTGGGCTGCCATTCAGAGAGCGAAAAAAATTGGAGCAGGGAAAAAGATTGTTACTGTTGTTTGCGATACCGGAATAAAATATCTTCGGGGTGATTTGTATGAATAAAAACATATTCCACCGGATTAGATATTATAAATTATTTCCAAACAAAGTGTAACCCAGTTTTACACTTACACTTCTAAGGTAAATCTTATCAACCGGAACATCTGTACTCATATATTGATATGAAAAGAATGGTTGAATATCGGTTTCAAAATGAATACCTAATTTAATCTTTGAACTTAGAATATAGTAAATTCCTGCAAATGTACTTGTGGTATAATTCCTGTATTCATATTTAGCAAAAGACATAGAGGCATAATCATAATCCTCATTGATTTTATAATTTAAAGCCAAACCGATATATGTACCAAATTTTATTGAATTAAAATTAGTATGGATATTTACTGGGATACTGATAGCCTGAAATCTTTGATCAAAATTTAGAACCTGAGCATCTTTAGTATCAGAATAATTGACCCCAACTCCCAGACCAATATTTGAATTAAATTCATAATTAAGCTCCAGTCCTCCTTTCAGTAATAATTTGGAATCATATTCCGATACGGCATAAGCTTTATTTAAATGGAAGAATGAAATCCCAGTATTTATATTTAAATCTAGTTTAAGTTGAGCAAATGAAAATGCTGGTATTAATAGCATTATCAGTAAAAAAATATTTTTTCTTTTCATTATAGGTCTATTATTATTATTTTTAGTTTATTCCAAATATTGCAATAAGTCCACACTTTCGTGCAATAAATATACAATATATAACACATTTAGCATTCCTAGATATAAAAAAATCTTACTTTTGTAAAAAAAGTATCATGCGTCGCATCAATACTTCATACCTGTCGAACGACGAATGTTGGGGAATTCAAATTAATGGATTACTGCATTGCCAAAACTGCAAATGGACCGGAATCAGTGCCTGCGAAGGAAAAAATATCGTGAAAACCCATCGGAATTCGAAAGGATATAAAATCGAGGACCTGGGGTTAAATATGAATGATTATGATCCTGCTTTTGATAAGTCAAAAATCAAATCAGCAATTTAGTCTTTAATTAATTTCAGGCTTAATTCATCCAATTGCACCTGCGAAATCTGAGAAGGCGAATCAATCATTTGGTCGCGACCGGCATTGTTTTTCGGGAAAGCGATATAATCGCGAATGGAATCGGAACCACCAAACAAAGCAACCCAACGATCGAAGCCAAAGGCCACACCACCGTGAGGTGGAGCTCCAAATTCAAAGGCATTCATTAAAAAGCCAAACTGTGCCTGTGCATCTTCATCAGTGAATCCGAGTATTTTGAACATTTTTTTCTGCAAATCCTTATTAAAAATCCGGATGGAACCACCCCCGATTTCAACCCCATTGATGACCATATCGTAAGCATTGGCCCTTACTTTTCCCGGATCGGTTGAAAGCAATTCAATATCTTCTTTCTTTGGAGAAGTAAAGGGGTGATGCATGGCGTGAAACCTGCCACTCTCTTCGTCCCATTCCAATAATGGAAAATCGACCACCCAAAGTGGTTTAAAATTGTTCGGGTCTTTTAATCCCAATTGATTGGCCATTTCAATTCGAAGTTCGCCCAACTGCTTTTGAACCCTTTCGGTTTCGCCGGAGAGTACCAAAAGCAAATCGCCCGTTTTCGCATTCATTTTTTTGGCCCAGGTTTTTAATGCTTCCTGATCAAAAAACTTATCGACTGAAGATTTGAAAGTGCCATCATCATTGCATTTTACGTAAACCAAACCTTTCGCTCCAATTTGAGGTTTTTTAACAAAATCGATAAGGGCATCCAGTTGTTTACGGGTATATTCGGCACATTTTTTGGCACAAATCCCGACTATTAATTCGGAATCATCAAAAACCTGAAATCCTTTATTTTTTGCAACATCATTCAATTCTACAAATTTCATTTCGAAACGCAAATCGGGTTTGTCGATTCCATAATTTTTCATGGCATCGGCATAAGTCATTCGTGGAAATTCGGCCACATCAATGCCTTTAATTTCTTTGAATAAATGACGGGCTAACCCTTCGAAAGTGTTCAAAATATCTTCCTGCTCAACAAAGGCCATTTCGCAATCAATCTGGGTAAACTCAGGCTGGCGATCGGCGCGTAAATCTTCGTCCCTGAAACACTTTACTAACTGATAATACCTATCGTAACCGGCCACCATCAGTAATTGTTTAAAGGTTTGCGGTGATTGGGGTAGGGCATAAAATTGATTTTTATTCATGCGTGAAGGCACCACAAAATCGCGTGCACCTTCGGGGGTAGATTTGATGAGGTAAGGGGTTTCGATTTCCAAAAATCGTTGCGAATCCATGTATTTTCGCGTTTCGATCGACATGCGGTGACGCAATTCTAAATTCCGTCGAAGCGGATTTCGTCGAAGGTCCAGATAGCGATATTTCATGCGGAGTTCATCTCCTCCGTCTGATTCGTCTTCGATGGTAAATGGTGGGGTTTTCGACTCATTTAAAATTTTGAAATCAGTAACAGCAATTTCAATTTCGCCGGTTGGCATTTTCAAATTTTTGTTGCTTCGTTCCTCAACCACACCCATTGCCTGAATTACAAACTCACGTCCCAGTTTCCTGGCTTTCATGCATAATTCTTTATCCGTTTCAAGGTTAAAAACCAATTGGGTAATGCCATATCGATCCCTTAAATCAATGAAGGTCATTCCTCCCAAATCCCTTGATTTTTGAACCCATCCGCTTAATGTGGTTTTTTCGCCCACATTTTTCATGTTTAATTCTCCGCAAGTGTGTGTACGCAACATATGATTTTTGTTAAAATTTTATAGCATTAATTAGGGTTGACTAAGTAGACATCTCGACTTTGCTCGATGTGACAAGCAACAATTTGTTTTGTACTCTTAGATAACCTCATCATTTCTTTGCGAAATTACAAAAAATACCATGTTAAATTTATTGCAACAATTCGAGATTATTAATTCTCAGTAATAAAAACATAAACGGTCACATCGAGCAAAGTCGAGATGTTGAATATTAACAAAGTTCCCGACATTTATTCACCTTTGGCGGAAGCTTGAACTGACTGCTGAATTATTGTCTTTTCAATCCCGATTTTCGGGAGAGAAATTTCTCACTCATAGAAAATTGAGATCTCTCAGTCGATATGCTTCTTCGAGATGACAGATTAAACTTTAAAGAAATAGTACGCTTCCACCATCGAATACAGGCCCATTATAAAGTTCCACAACTTCATAACCCCATGCATTGATTTGTTTTCGAAGCTTATCTCCAAGCGAATAATGATGAAGGCTGCCAATTAAAAATAATTGATTGCCCGAAATACCGGTACATCCCCCAATAAAACCATTTTTAAAACCGGGCAAAATAATTCCATCGGGGTTGGCATAAAAAACTTCAAGACTATGTTTTTTCAACGCTTTTTCTATTCCCTTATCAGATGTTATGAATCTCTCATTTTTGAGCGCAATCAAATTACAACGGGTATAGGCTTGTTCAACATGAATTTGATCCAAACCCATCGCCAAATCTTTGACCGCTAAATCGGTATGTTTTAAATTGTGTATCAGAAATTGGGAGGTAGAAACGATGTTATAGATGGACGATTCGGGATACTTTTTACCAACCGTTTGTTCACCAAGATGATAGGAAATTCCATGTTTTTTCAATGCTTCCCTAAACTTTTGAGGAAGGTTTGGAGCCACAATAAGATCATTATTCAAAACACTAAAAAAAATATCAGGATGGCCTGAAATGGCATCATAGGTTATTCCAATCGTTTCCAATTCAAGCAAATCTCCATAACCGGATAGTTTTATTTTTGCTTCCTCCGGTATTTTTTTATCGATGATAATCAAGCTCATAATCACTGTTTGCCAAGTTATTATTAATGCCAAATTTCACGCTCTTAAATTTTTTCGAAAGCATTTTTTTGTTGCTAGCATAATATCCTACGGCATAATTCAATTCCTTAGGATTTACCGTAATTGTGATTGAATCCGAATCGGATTTAATATCCGACAATTTTTTTCTCCAGATTTCAGTCAGTACCAGTTCCCTAAAAGATGGATGAAACGGACCGGCTACCAAATCTGATCCATCAAGTAATCCTTCGGATGGATGCAGCCCGATTCTTAAAACCTTCACTTCCGATTGTTCAAATATTTTATAGACAGCTGCCGTCCAATCAACCGCTTTTTCCATTGTCAAAGGTTGATACCTTCCCTGATGGTACATTTCTTCAAGTTTCGTGTTTTTAATCACGAGCGTTGGATAAATCCGTGTATTATCTGCTCCTGCTTCAATAATTTTTCGGGCAGTTAAAATAGCTTTTTGTTTTGTATCTCCGGGTAATCCGATCATCATCTGTAATCCTAAATTTATCTCATACTCACGAATAAGTTTGGCTGCATTTAAGGTATCTGCAACGGTATGACCACGTTTTGATTTTTTTAAAACCTCATCGTCCATTGATTGGGCACCCAGTTCAATGGTTCCAACCCTATATTTTTTAAGCAATTGCAGCACCTCATGATTGATATAATCGGGTCGCGTGGAACATCGAATATTTTGGATCGCACCCGAATCTAAATAAGGTTGCACCAATTTTAAATATTTTTCTTGTTCGGTTTTGTCGATTCCGGTAAAATTTCCACCAAAAAATCCGAGTTCAATATGTGCCTGTTTTGGGATTGTATTTAAATGCGCCAAGATGATTTGAGTTACCTCATCCTCATTTGGAATACTTGATTTTCCTGAAATCTTTCGTTGATCGCAATACAAGCACTGAAATGGGCAGGCCAATTCGGGTATAAAAATTGGAATGGTATAATTTTTATGTGTCATATACCGTTTAGAAGATAAATTTTATATATTTTTGAACAGTTTTGTTAACGTTCTGTTACCTAACAAAACATGGATTTTATACAACATCTAACACTAAATCAAATGAGAAAACAAACTTTCAACACTGGTATTATTATTTTATCATTGTTTGCGCTTCTTTTCGCAGGAACCAGCTGTAAAAGTAAGCAAAAGCTAGCCGCCGAGCAAGCCGCAATAGCTTATGCTCAAAAAGTAGATCAGGCTAAAAAAGATCTATTGGAAATCATCAATGATGATGGATCAATGACCATAGAACAAAAGGAAAATCGACTGAATGTCATTAAAGGGTTGAACCTTGATGATCAGGAAGTTCAAGATTTAATTATGAGGGCCGAAGATGTTTTAGCTAAACTTCGCAAAGAAAAAGAAACAAAAGTTGTGGTCGAAACGGAAGAGCAGAAACTGGCTGCGCTCAAAAATGCGGTCCTATCAAATTTCAGATCAGTTGCAAGTGCCGGTACACTGACAGTAGCAAACAATAATATTTCAAACGCATTAAAATTATTTGCCTCTGAAGATATTCCTGTTTTAATCATTATCAGTCAGGAAAACGGCATGAAAGATTATGACCGTCCAACTACCATTATCAAATATCTTGAATATTTAAAAGATGTAAAGAATTTTGATGTTGAGATAGAAAATATGGTTTTGGACAACAACAGAAAGATAACTGAAATTGAATTAATTAAAAAATAACGCACCATGTCAAAATTAAAAATATTATTATTCGCGGTTTTCTGCTTTGCCTTTGCTGCAAACACCTTTTCGCAGAATGAAATCAGTCCTGAAAGAAAACGTGCCATCGACAGTTTGGCATTAGAAAAAATAAGAGATTTAAGTAAATATATTTCAATAGTTGGGAGCAAAGAAACTCCATTTTCTGAAGCAAACAGGGTAATTGAAAGAACACTTGAATTATTTGCCGATGATGCACAAATTGGTGTTTCATCCTTGTATCAACCGGAAATTAAATATTACGGAGTTAGATCATACCTTGAGCATTTAATGGCTTTAAATTATGATAAAATCACCATTAGCTGGTACAACATTCAATACATCAGTGACCTTGAATTACAACCTGATGGCAGATATGTTGGTGTAATTACCATTTATCAACGTTTTGAAGGCGAATCAAGTGATGGCTTGTCGTACAAAGACACGACCAAAAAGGACATCACCGTATATGTTGAACGAAAACAAACCCAAATTGGCGGAAAATTGATCGGTTTCTGGGATGTAATGTTAGGAGATGTGAGAGTAACCGAAACTGTAAAATGAAATTAACAACTGTTTGTTTTGTATTTATCCTATTCTTCATCCCGAATGTTCAATCTCAAACAATTGACAAATTTGTTGATGACGAAAGCATGTTGTATGCGCATACCAAACAGGTAAATCAGTTTTTCAGGAGATTTAACGGAGAAGAGGATCGCTACGGCGAACGCTTCTCCATTAATGATCCTTTATTTCAAAATGGCCAGTACAGAAAAGAATTCATCAATCTGCTTTTTGATAAAGAAAGCACCATTATTTCCAATACTTTAAAAGTTGATTTTATCGACGATGTCAGCAATGCCGAACATCCAAATTTTCTAAATTTTCACGGGGGGAAATGGTTTGCTCAGGTCAAAACCTCATTTCTTTATAAAGGAAGTGAAAAAGAATGTACTTTATTTTTGAAGCTCCAGGAAGAAAAAGTGGGTTCGAAATGGGTAATAACGAATGTATTATTTGAACCTTTTACCTCCTACTTTATCAATACTGACAGCATCAGTGAATCACAACGAAAATTTTTGCACCCTTTAAGTCATGAACTCGACTTCATGAATTTAATTAAAGTTTTTAAGCAAGATCAAATTATTGAACAATTTGCCGAAGAAGGGTTTAGTCCCGACTATTTAAGTTTGTTCATTTACGAATTCAGAAAGGGGAGCTTTCAATTCAAAAATATTAAAGAGGTAAAATTTCATATCTTTCAAATTAATAATTGGTATTTTGAGCTATCAGAATTTAACCGAAAGGGTAATAATTCAGGCTGGTTAATTTCCAATCTTCTTAAAATACCGGAGGCAGATAAAGAAATATTGAAAAGATTCATTTATCACAATTAATTCCAAAATACTTATGATAAAAAAGGCTTTCTTTTTAATTATTTTGTTGATAGGCATCAATTCAATCGTAAATGCACAAGATGAAATTTATGCCCAACGCGACATTGAAATTTATCAAAAAGAAGCCACTCAATTGGTCAATTATTTTGAATATACCCTTAACCTGATTGGGAACCCGAATACTTTAGCCAAAGAAAAAGATATCATCATTAACCAAAGTTATTTGAAAATTTTCGTGAACGAATTTGTTCAGATCGAAGATGATTTAGATGAATACAGAACCGTACCTACCAATAAAAATGTACAAGCCTATTTAAAAGATATTGATTTCTTTTTTACAAATGCTGAAATTATTTTCACCATTCAGGATGTCGGGTATTTTTTAACTGAAGACGATCAACTTTATTTCAAATTCCAAATTAACCGAAATTTGATTGGAAAGTTGATTAATGGAGATTCCATCAATACCAATAAAATCCGTTTCATTGAAATCAACGTTGATGATGCACGCAAGGATTTAAAAATTGCCAGTGTTTATACCACTAAACTGAATGAAGAAGAAGAATTGAGAAACTGGTGGAATACCATTTCGGGAAACTGGAAAAAAGTATTAGGAGAAGATCATCTCCTTAACGATTCTACTTTTTTACATCAAATTATTTCTTTTACCGACTCCACCTATGTGATTAATGCCGACAGTATCAGAAAATTTAACATTGATACTTTACTGGTGAGAGGTAAAGATACTTTATCAAAACCTCGTTTCGACAGCATCCCCGTAACTTATCTTAAAACTGTAAAATTTAAACCGGAAATTCTTTACAACCAACTAAGAAACATTATTTCATTGAGCGAAATAAATATTGCAAACAATCAACAAATCGAAAATTTAAATGCCCTCAGTAAACTTTCTAACCTGAAACGATTAGATATTTCAAATACAAGGATTAATGATCTGAGTCCGATCAGAAACTTGACCAAATTAGAATCTTTAATCTGTGAAGGAACGCGAGTTGAATCCCTTACCCATCTTAGGTATCTTTCCAACTTAAGGGTTTTAAACCTAAATAACACCCCGGTTAATGATTTGAAAGCACTGCAAAGTATTGATAAACTTGAACAGTTATACTTAACTCATACTCAAATCGACAGCCTCGATCCCTTATCCCAATTAAATCATTTGATAGATTTAAGATTTTCAAATACTGCAATATCTGATCTAAAACCTTTAAAACAGATTTCAACATTGGAGGTTTTGCATTTTAATTCCACAGCCGTTAATTCTGTTGAACCCTTAACAAACCTGGATAATTTGCGGATCCTAGTAATGGATAATACCCGTATCGATGAATTGGATCCGATAAAAAACCTGAAAAACTTAAAGCAGATATTTTGCGACAACGCCATGATTTCTCCTGCTGCCGCTAATCAGTTTATGAAAATAAACCCTCAGGTTTTGGTAGTTTTCCAATCGGCTGAATTAAAAGCCTGGTGGGAAAGCCTGAATGTAAATTGGAAAGGGATCTTCAGGAAATACCACTATCTGGATGAAGAGCCAACCAATGCACAGCTTCAGGAATTAATTAAACTTAAAATTATTGATATCAGCAAACGACCTGAAATACTAACTTTAGATCCGTTAAAAAAACTTATTTATCTTGAACATCTGAATTGTTCCCATACATCAATAAGTGATCTCGATCCCATTTCAGATCTTGTCGACCTTAAATATCTTGATTTTTCAAATACCAATATTGTTTCGATCATTCCTTTAAAAAACCTTTCTAAACTTGAATCGTTATATTTTTATCATACATCGGTAAATGATTTAACCCCGCTTAATAATCTTAATTTTCTGCAGCAAATTAATTTTGAACATACCCAAGTAAAGGATTTAACTCCATTGGTTGGTTTGTTGAACTTGAAAATTGTTTATGCCGATTTTTCAAAAGTTGAGCTAGAAGATTATTTAAATTTCAATCCAACGAATGAGGATATACTTGTGGTTTTTCAAACAGATTATTTAAAGAATTGGTGGGAAACATTAGGCAATATCTGGAAAGAAGTTTTTACTAAAAACATAAATTTAACAGATGGATTCACAAAGGAAACTTTACATCAAATTGCCTCTACCAGATCTTTGGATTTAAGTAATAACATCAAATTAAAAACGCTCGAACCCCTTAAAAATCTGCATGGTTTAAAGGAACTTATATTTTCGGGTACCCAAATGTCGGATCTTGGGCCATTGGAAAACCTAAGACAATTGACCAGAATTGAATGTGGAAATAATCCAATAAGCAATCTTGGCCCAATCATGAACCTTCCAAAGCTAAGTTATCTTGATATATCAAACATTCCAATCCGTGATTTCGAGCAGATCCAATTTATGACCAGCCTCGAAACGCTCATTTGTCCCGGTACCCAAATCAAGAGTTTAAAATATCTTGAATATCTTATAAGCCTCAAAAGACTTGAATGTTATAATACAAATATTAAGAATCTAAGTGCCGTTGAAAACCTGAATTTAGAATTTTTAAAGTGTTATAATACGGGTTTGAACCAAAAACGGGTATTAAAATTTAAAGAGACTCATCCAAATACTGAAGTTGTTTTTTATTAAATCATAATGGAACAAATTTCAGGCAATATCATCATTCGTAATTTCAAAATATCAGATTATGATACCCTGATTGGATTATGGACCCAGGCAGGTCTTCCTTTTAAATCAAAAGGCCGCGACACCAAAGAAAATATCCGGAAAGAGTTACAGAGAGGCTGTGCTTCTATCTTACTTGCTGAGTTAAACAATATGGCCATCGGTACTGTTTTTGCAACACACGACGGTCGCAAAGGTTGGATTAACCGATTGGCAGTGATCCCTGAATTCCGTAAACAAGGTATTGGTAAAATGCTTGTTGAAAAAGCTGAATCCATTCTGATCGATAAAGGAATTGGAATTATTGCCTGTTTAATTGAAGATTACAATAAAACCTCATTGGCGACTTTCCAAAAACTGGGTTATAATGAGTTTAATGGGATTCATTATCTAACAAAAAGAATTCACCCCGATATTTAAATTGACTTGGTATAAGACTATTTCAAATTACCACAATGAACAGTTAATAAAGAAAATTATTAAAAGGAAACCGCTTGACATGCATTTCCTTCACTTCTCTATAAATGAGTTCTTTGAATTCGGGATAGTTTTCTTTTTCGGTAGCCGAGATGAACAAACATGGGGTATTTATCTTGGCCATCCACGATTTTTGTAATTCTTCAAGAGTAATATTTTCCTTAGTAGATGGAGTTAAATCATCCTCTTCTTTTTGGGTAAAAGTAAAAGCATCGATTTTATTAAAAATGATCAGGGTTGGTTTATCAACGACCTGTATTTCGGCCAATGTTTGGTTTACGATGTGAATTTGTTCTTCAAAATCAGGATGCGAAATATCCACTACATGAATCAGGATATCGGCTTCGCGCACTTCATCCAGGGTTGATTTAAACGATTCGACCAAACCGTGAGGCAGTTTACGGATAAATCCAACGGTATCGGTAAGTAGGAATGGAAGGTTGTCGATTACGACTTTTCGAACAGTGGTGTCGAGGGTGGCAAATAATTTATTCTCAGCAAAAACATCCGATTTGCTCAATAAATTCATGATGGTCGATTTGCCCACATTTGTATATCCAACCAAAGCAACCCTGATCAGGTTTTCACGATTTTTACGCTGGGTGATTTTTTGCTTATCGATGGAGATCAGCCGTTCTTTTAATAAAGAAATTTTATCGCGTACTATCCGACGGTCGGTTTCAATTTCGGTTTCACCCGGACCACGCATTCCAATTCCACCACGCTGACGTTCAAGGTGAGTCCACATTCTGGTTAATCGGGGTAATAAATACTGGTATTGAGCCAGCTCAACTTGTGTGCGCGCATGCGAAGTACGTGCTCGTTTGGCAAAAATATCGAGGATCAAATTTGTACGATCCAATATTTTGCATTTTAATTCTTTTTCAATATTTCGGAGTTGCGAGGGGCTAAGCTCATCATCAAAAACGGCTAAAGAAATTTCATTAGCTTCGATATATTCTGCTATTTCAGCCAATTTACCTGTACCAACATAGGTTTTCGGGTCCGGAAATTCTAAATTCTGAATGAATCGCTTATCAGGAATGCCTCCGGCAGTATCAATCAAAAATGCCAATTCTTCAAGGTATTCGCTCAACCTTTCAAAACTGGTAGTTTTGGTTGCTACACCAACCAGTATGGCCTTTTCAGGTTTTATTTCTGTGCTGAAACTCTTTTGCATATTTAAAATTTCTTGAAACCAATGATTTCCCGAATTTCTTTGATCGTTTTTGCTGCACTTTCACGAGCTTTTTCAGCACCCATGGTTGCTACTTTTTGCAAGTACAGGTTGTTTGACGAAAGTTCCTTTATCTTTTCATGGAAAGGTGCTGTAAATTTGACCATATCTTCTGCCAATTGTTTTTTTAAATCGCCATACCTGATTTCACAATTGTTATATGCATTCTCAAAAAAGATAATGGTATCGGAAGCAGAAACAATATTCATTAAAGAAAATAAATTTTGAATAGCTTCGGATTTTGCTTGATTTGGTTCAGTTGGGCCACTATCTGTAACCGCTCGCATTACTTTTTTCTGTATCTCTCTCGGTTCATCGGCAAAGAAAATTGCATTGCCTTCTCCTTCCGATTTTCCCATTTTACCCGAACCGTTCAATCCTGGTATTTTAACCAAAGCTTCCCCAAAATTATAGGCAGTCGGGATGGGGAAATATTCAACATTATACATGCGGTTGAACCTTCGGGCGAAGGTTCGCATCATTTCCAAATTTTGCTCCTGGTCTTTACCAACTGGCACTTTTGCGGCTTTGTGAATAATTACATCGGCAGCCATTAAGGTAGGATAAGTTAATAATCCTGCATTTATGTTATCGGGCTGTTGTCTTACTTTTTCCTTGAAAGAAGTTACCCTTTCAAGTTCGCCAACATAGGCATTCATGTTTAAAAGTAAATATAATTCTATAACCTCAGGCACATCACTTTGAATATAAAGGGTCGATTTTTCAGGATCGAGGCCCAAAGCAAGGTACTCTACCAATACTTTTTTTACATTACCATGCAAAT
This sequence comes from Bacteroidetes bacterium HGW-Bacteroidetes-17, assembly GCA_002840985.1. Classification (GTDB taxonomy): domain Bacteria; phylum Bacteroidota; class Bacteroidia; order Bacteroidales. The sequence continues at coordinate 25,475 of PHDM01000034.1, read as the reverse complement.
CGGCAGGGGTAGGGTGTGTGGTTAAAGAATGATAATCGGCAATGAAGAAATAACAATTATTTTCTTCCTGCATCCGTAAAAAATTTTTAACGGCACCAAAGTAATTACCCAAATGTAAATTACCCGTAGGCCGTATTCCGCTTACTACTATTTCCATGCTTGCAAAATTAAAAAAATTGCGATTGCAATAATTGAATATTAAAAGGAAAAGATGTTAATCGTTTTTACATCTTAATTTCTTCGCCCTGATCATTAAAGAAATGATATTCCAAAAAAGTATAGGATGGCATTGCTTGCATCGAGATTCGTTTCTTATACTTCCAATTCCATTTTCGTATGGTAGATATAAATCCTTTATTCAAATAGGCGTGTATGAATGGATGTAAAGTGATTTTTAAACTTTTTTCATTCTGATCGTGCAACAAGTATCGGATGTTATTTTCAATTTCATCAATGATAATGATACTTGGTTTAATTTCACCACTACCAGCACAAACAGGGCATTTTTCAAGAATATCGATGTTCATTTCTGGTCGAACCCTTTGACGGGTGATTTGCACCAAACCGAATTTACTTGGAGGTAAAATGGTATGTTTGGCATGATCTTTCTCCATCTCATCTTTGAGCTTTTGATATAAAGTGCGACGGTTTTTGCCATCATGCATATCAATAAAATCAATGACAATGATCCCGCCCATGTCACGTAATCTCAACTGACGTGCAATTTCTACAGCCGACTCAAGGTTTACTTCCAGTGCATTTATTTCCTGACTGTTCTCTTTTTTGACACGATGTCCGCTATTTACATCAATAACGTGTAGCGCTTCGGTATGTTCAATAATCAGATAAACACCACTTTTAATGGTAACAGTTTTGCCAAACGAACTTTTAATTTGCTTGTCAATACCCAATTGTTCGAAAATTGGCTTGGGCCCTTTGAAGAGCTTTACAATTTCGATTTTATCGGGAGCAATTGTACGGATATAACTCTTAATATCTTCGAAAAGGGTAGCATCATTTATATAAATATTGTTGAAAGATTCGTTCATCAAATCTCTCAACATCACAGAGGTACGATCAATTTCGCTGATGATCTTTTTAGGCGCCTTTGCCCCTACTATTTTTCTTGTTAGCAAATCCCATTTTTCAACTAAATTCCGCAGATCGGTATCTAATTCGGCAACCTTTTTATTCTCGGCAACGGTACGAATGATTACACCAAAGTTTTTGGGTTTGATACTTTGAATGAGTCGTTTTAACCGATTACGCTCTTCTACACTTTTTATTTTTTGCGAAATGGAGATTCTGTTTGAAAAGGGAACCAAAACTAAAAATCGACCTGCAAACGAAATTTCAGAAGAAATCCGGGGGCCTTTTGTAGAGATCGGCTCTTTGGCTATTTGAATTAGTACCTGTTGGTTTGATGCCAGAACCTGTGTGATTTTACCTGTTTTTTCAATATCAGCTTCCAATTCAAACTGATCCATCCTGGGCAAATTCTCTGCAGTACTTGCCAAGCCGGCTTTGGTATATTTAATTAAACTTAGTACCTGAGGCCCTAAATCTAAATAATGTAAAAATGCATCTTTTTCGTATCCAACATCAACGAAAGCAGCGTTAAGCCCTGGCATGATTTTTTTAACCCTTCCCAAATACACATCTCCAACAGAATAATTATTATTATTCCTTTCTTTGTGCAATTCGACAAGGAATTTATCCTCCAACAACGCAATCTCAACCTCCGAAGAACTTGAATTAATTATTAATTCCTTATTCACTTTAAGAATATTTAAAATTTAGATCAATCAATGATAATATCAAAGATTGTTTTAAGTGAGGAATAGCTTTTCAGGTGTAAATATTAATCACATGAGTCTGGAAAACTCATGTGATTAGAAAAAAATTGGTCTATTTCTTTTTGTGTCGGTTTTTCCTTAAACGTTTTTTTCGTTTGTGGGTCGACATTTTATGTCTTTTTCTTTTTTTCCCGCTTGGCATAATAAATATTTTTAAAATTATTTAACAGTTGTTTTAACTTGATTAACAAATGTTTTTGCTGGTTTGAAAGAAGGAATATTATGCGCTGGGATAATAATTGTAGTATTCTTTGAAATATTTCGACCAGTTTTTTCAGCTCTTCTTTTAATTGTAAAGCTACCAAAACCTCTTAAGTAAACATTTTCGCCTTTTACCATTGAATCCTTAACTGCCTCCATAAAAGCTTCAACTGTTGCCTGAACTGCAACTTTTTCAATACCTGTTTTATTAGCAATTTCTGCTACGATTTCTGCTTTTGTCATGTCAAATTAGTTTTTAATGATTTGATATTAAATTTATTAATTCGGGCAGCAAAGATAAACTTTTTTTAAATTAATATAAAACTTTAATAAATATTTTATTTCTAATCTTCTCTATATAAATTTGTTCACTTATGACTACAAAGATAGGACAAGATTTAATAGCTTGGTATAAAAAGAATAAAAGAGATCTTCCATGGAGAAATACAAACGACCCATATTTAATCTGGGTTTCTGAAATCATTTTGCAGCAAACCCGCATTGATCAAGGGTTGTCTTATTATTTAAGGTTTGTGGTGCGATTTCCTTCGATCGAAGATTTAGCAAATGCCAGCGAAAATGAGGTATTAAAATATTGGCAGGGCTTGGGTTATTATTCGAGAGCCAGAAATATGCATGCTTCTGCCAAGCAAATTTCTGAATTATACAAAGGGAAATTCCCCGACAATTATGATCAAATTAAATCATTGAAGGGTGTTGGGCCCTATACTGCTGCCGCGATTGCTTCCATTGCTTTTAATCTGCCACATGCTGTAATTGATGGAAATGTAAACCGTGTAATTAGCAGGTTATACGGAATTGAAATCGCTGTTAATACAAATAATGGTCAGAAACTGGTAGATGAAAAATTAAATACAATTTTTGTGAGAAATGATCCTGCAAACTTTAATCAGGCCATTATGGAATTGGGGGCAATGATTTGCAAACCATCGTCACCAGAATGTAATAAGTGTGTCCTAAATGTCAATTGTGTTGCTTTTCAACAAAATAGGGTGAATGATTTTCCTGTAAAAATTAAGCTTAAATCACCGGAACTGTTATACCTGTTTTATTTTATCTTAAAATATCAAAACAATTCTCAGCAATTTGTTTATCTAAACAAGAGAGGGGAAAATGCAATTTGGAAAAACTTGTACGATTTTCCCGGGTTACAATTTAATTCCAAAAAAGAAATGAACGAAGTCGTTACGGAATTTAAACAAAAATATTTCCCGAATAATTTTACCCAAAATCCTGAAAAAATTACGGGCCCTATTAAGCACCAACTGACACATAAAAGTATTTTGGCATTTTTTATCGAACTTAAGATTGACAAGCTTTCTGTAAATAATTTTGATGATAAATTAATTGCTGTTACAGTTGAGGAATTGCAAAAATATCCGGTATCAAAACTTATCGAAAACTATATAAAAGCAAATTTGTAATCATTTTTTGAGGATGCTTAAATGGGACAAATTTCATGATTGTGTATAAAAGATAAAATATAAAAGCGATATTTAATCGTAACTTTGTTTAACTAAAAAAAATTAATCATGGCAGGAATTAATAAAGTTATTCTAATTGGAAATCTGGGTAAGGATCCGGAAACTTTTACTTTTGAAAATGGTGGGTGTAAAAAAGGTTAGTTTTTCATTAGCCACAACCGAGAGCTACAGAGACAAAGAGGGCAATAAGGTTGATCAAACCGAATGGCATAATGTTGTCGTTTGGAGAGGTTTGGCCGATGTTGCCGAGAAGTATTTATCAAAAGGAAATCAGGTTTATATTGAGGGGAAAATAAAAACCCGTGCCTGGGATGATAAAGATGGTGTTAAGAGATATACCACTGAGATCTATGCCGACAATATGACGATGCTCGGCGGTAAAAGGGATGATGCTCAAACGGAAAGACCAACTCAAAAAGCACCTGAAGTAGACATTCCCGAACCCGAGGATGATTTGCCGTTCTAGGAAGCTAATTCCACTAAAATCAATTATTCCATTTACAAAAATTCTATCTTAAGCAACTAACCCTAAGCGTTTTACTAAGACATTTAGGGTTTAGTTCTTTACTTGTTTTGTAACTAATCATTCTACAGCAAGTCAATAAAATTAAGGTACTTGATTGAAATCTTTCTTTGCTTTGTGTCTCTTTGAGCTACTTTGAGTAACTTTGTGCAAAAGCTGTGTCACAAAGAACCACAAAGAAGACATCTTCACAACCGCTAATTTTTGACACTGATTAGTTACCTTATTTTATCTTGTAAAATAGATAAATTCATGCATTTTGCAGAGGTATATTTTTTTATACCTTTGCTATCGTGTCAAAAGCGTAATTTGAGTTGGCATCAAAACTGGTTTTTTATTACATATTGATGATAATTCTTGGTTCACTCTTAAATCCATTCACGATAAACGCATTTATCAGCCTGTTGGTAATTATCATTCTGTTGTTTTTTTCAGCCATGATTTCCGGATCCGAAATCGCGTACTTTTCCTTAGGACCGGGCCATATGAAAGAGCTTAAGCAAAGCAGTGGTGCCAAAGTTGATTTGGTTTTATCTTTATTGGATATGCCCAAACGGCTTCTGGCAACAATTTTAATTGCCAATAATTTCATCAACGTATCGATTGTAATACTATCAACCTATGTGGTGACCCAATTATTCAATTTAATTGAGTACCCGGTTCTTGCCTTCATCATTCAGGCTGTGGTTATTACTGCTCTTATTTTGGTTTTTGGAGAAATAATGCCAAAGATTTTTGCAACACAAAGATCTATCTGGTTCTGCTTTGCAATGGCAAAACCCTTAAAAAATTTGATAAGTATCTTTCATCCGCTTAGTACACTTTTAATAAAATCCACTTCGATTATTGATAGAAGAATTTCTGGAAAAGGGCATCAGTTATCAAGAAGCGAACTATCGGATGCAATTGAAATAACCACCGATGATGATCAGGGAGAAAAGGAACGCAAAATTTTACAAGGAATTGTTCGTTTCGGGGATATTGATGTAAAAGAAATCATGAAATCCCGAACAGATGTTACTGCTGTCGATCGTCAGATAAAATTTGATGAACTGTTGTTGATAATACTTGATTCAGGATATTCCAGGTTGCCCGTTTATAACTTCTCTTTCGATAATATCGAAGGAATTCTATACATCAAGGATTTACTTTTGTATTTGGATGAGCCAGCAGATTTTGAATGGCAAAAATTGATAAAGCCGGCATTCTTTATTCCTGAGAACAAAAAAATCAATGATCTCTTGAAGGAGTTTCAGCTAAAAAAGGTCCATTTGGCAATCGTCGTGGATGAGTACGGAGGCACTTCAGGGATAGTGACGCTGGAAGATGTTCTTGAGGAGATTGTAGGGGATATCAGCGATGAGTTTGATATATCTGAAGATGAGTTATCGTTTGACAAAATCGATGATCAAACCTACCTTTTTGAAGGCAAAACAACACTGATTGATTTTTGTAGGATTATTGAGGAAGATGAGAATATTTTTGATGAAGTCAAAGGAGATTATGATTCTTTGGCCGGCCTCATTCTTGAACTCACGGGTGAAATACCGATTGTTGATCAAAGTGTAAGGTTTAAGAATTTTAATTTTATTGTGGTTGATGTAGATAACAGAAGGATAAAGCAGATAAAAGTTATCATTGATAAATAGCGAACATGAAACAGTTGATCCGAATTATTTTATACATATTTGTTTTATCATTTATTGTTATTGGTTTATTCTCATGTAGTTCAGATCAAATGCCTAAACCAAGAGGATATTTCAGGATTGATCTTCCAAAAAAATCTTATCAAACCCTTGATAGTACATTTCCTTATACCTTCGAGTATCCAAAATACGCTGAAATAAAATCTGATTTACTTTCTCCTGATCAACCTTACTGGATAAATCTTGAATTTCTGCAGTTTAACGGAAGCTTACATCTGAGTTATAAAAAAATAATGGATACTAATTTAGTTCAGTATGTGGAAGACACACATGCCATGGCTTATAAACATATTTCAAAGGCATCAAGTATCGACAATCGGTTAATATTTAATCAGCAAGACAGTGTGTATGGTTTAATTTTTGAAATTAACGGTTTAAATGCAGCTTCACCGTATCAGTTTTTTGTTACAGATAGTATTCACCATTTTTTGAGGGGAGCCTTATATTTTAATGTTGAACCTAACAACGATTCACTTGCTCCGGTAATTAATTTTATTAAAGAAGATATTGAGCATTTAATTACCAGTTTTAAATGGAAAAGTTTGGCTGACGTAAAATAACAATACCTCCGATTTTCCTTCCAAATTTTATATTAACATTTATTTTTTAGAATTAATTTGTGTACTTTTGAGTCACCAAAAAACAATCACCGGAATGTAAAAATTAGTTTAACATTATCTTAAAAAAGGAGGGAATATGATTGAAACCATCAAAATAGGTACTTTAAAATGGCATCACATTCTTAATCCTACAGATGATAATCTTAAATACTTAAAAGACAATTTCTATTTTCACCCTTTAGATATAGAAGACTGTAGGACCGGTAATCAGCGGTCTAAAATCGATATTTACGACGATTATTATTTCATGATTTTGCATTTTCCTACCTATGATAAAAATGGAACTTTTCTACATACCAAAGAAGTGAAAATATTTTGGGGCGAAGACTATATCATTACTTTGGGCCAATCGCACTGGGTAGTTTACGATATGTTTCAGGAGGCAAAAGCCAAAAAGGAACAAAATGAGGATTTTGAAGTTGGAACCAGTGATGCCTTGTTGTATAAAGTACTTGAGAAATTGATGACTGAATCATTGATGATCATCCGAAGAGTTGGGAATGAACTCGATTATATCAGTCAGGAATTGTTTAGTAAAAAAGCCGAAAAAACCATTGGGCACATTTCGGTCACCCGTAAAAATATCATTCTGTTAAATACAATTTTCAAACCTCAGTTAAGGGTTTTTCATAAGTTTGAAACAGGCTCTATTGAAGGATTTGCCGAAAACATGGAAGATTATTGGGGTAATATCCTCGATTATTATCAACGAATGTGGGATATGACCGAAGATTATGAGGAGCTGATTGATGGCCTTTCAAAAACTTTTGATTCGTTGCAGGCCAACAAAATAAATGAAATTATGAAGGTGCTTACAATGGTTTCTTCCATTTTACTGCCCCTTACTTTTATCACCGGCCTGTATGGGATGAATCTTGGTTTGCCGTTCCAAAATGATCCTAATTCTTTTTGGGTTGTAATATTGGCCATGGCAATCATAGCCGTAACCATGATTTCGTATTTCAAAAGAAGAAAGTGGATGTAGCTTAGTTTTCAGGCGTTTTATTCATAATCTCTGTTTGAATCCGAAGTGATTCAGCATGCATGAGTTCGAGTAATTTTTGTAAAAAATCCCTATCCAGATTATGTTTTAAACCCTTTTTAAGCCGATCTTCGATGATATAGCTCCATCGCTTGAGTTGTAAAATGGTAATTTTATGCTCGTTTTTATATTGGCCGATTTCATCAACAATTTTTAATCTTCGCCCTAAAATATCAAGCAGTTCATCATCGATCTCATCTATCTGATTACGATAGCTGGTCAGCTTATTTTCAAATTCTTTTGTTCCCCTCATTTCCCTAATGACAATCTTCCCAAGCAGGAGTTTCAGGTTTTTTGGTTCAATCTGTTGTTTTGCGTCCGAAAGTGCAGCCCAGGGTTTTATATGTGATTCGATCATCAAGCCATCCATTTCTAAATCCATGGCTTTTTGAGAAATGTCTAATAATAATTCTTTATTTCCGCAAATATGACTTGGATCAACAATGATTGGAATATTGGGGACCAATCGTTTGAGCTCAATTGGAATTTCCCACATAGGTGGATTACGGTACATTGATTGATTTAACGAATAAAACCCGCGATGTACGGCAACAAGTTTTTTAATTCCTGATTTATTCACTCTCTCAAGTGCACCCATCCATAAGGTTAAATCCGGATTGATCGGATTTTTTACCATAACAGGAATGTCGACACCTTTCAGCGCTTCGGCAATTTCCTGTACGGAGAATGGGTTAACAACGGTACGTGCTCCAATCCATAAAATATCGATTCCATGTGCCAGGCATTTTTCAATATGCGATGGTTTTGCAACTTCAACCGCAACCTTTAAATTTGTTTCTTCCTTTACCCTTTGTAACCAAACAAGTCCTTTTGAACCAACACCTTCAAAATAATTAGGCCGTGTTCGGGGTTTCCATAATCCGGCTCTGTAAACTTTAACATTATGAATTTGTGCCAATTGTTTAGCGGTATTGATAACCTGTTCTTCGTTTTCAGCACTGCAAGGGCCGCTAATTACCAAGGGATGTTCCTTGTAATCGAGCCACTCTTTAATTGGAATTATTTCTAAATTTGTTGCCATTATAGTACAAAGGTATAAATATTCTAAAGTGTTTTTAAATCGAAATAAAGCATTGATAATAGATGAAAATATCGTTTTTTTGTATAAAATTTTAAGCAGATGAAAAGAACTAAAATCAACGAAGTATTAAAAAGTGACGCTTTTGGAACAAAGATAGTTGTAAAGGGATGGGTTAGGACCAAACGAATTAGTAAAAATGTTGCATTTATAGCCTTAAACGATGGTTCGTGTTTGAGTAATTGTCAGATTGTTGTTGATTTTGAAAATTTAAATGCTGAGTTTATGTCCCGAATAAGCACAGGTGCAGCACTATCGGTTGAAGGGATTTTAAATAAATCGCAGGGAGCTGGTCAAAGTGTTGAATTGAAAGCACTCCACATCGATATTTTGGGTGAGGCCGATCCAGAAACTTATCCTTTACAACCAAAGAAACATTCACTTGAGTTTTTGCGCGAAAAAGCACATTTAAGATTTAGGACGAATACATTTGGAGCCATAACACGGATTCGTCATGCCATGATTTTTGCCAACCATAAGTTTTTTAACGACAAAGGCTATTTTAATATTCATGCCCCGATTATCACGGGTTCAGATGCTGAAGGAGCCGGTGAGATGTTCAAAGTAACCACTCTTGATCTGAAAAATCTGCCCAAGAACGATGATGGAAGCATTAACTTTAAGGAAGATTTTTTCGGTAAAGCGACAAACTTAACGGTTTCCGGACAATTGGAAGCTGAGTTGGCCGCCTTGGCCATGGCACAGGTTTACACTTTTGGCCCGACATTTAGAGCGGAAAATTCAAATACATCTAGGCATCTGGCCGAATTTTGGATGCTTGAACCTGAGGTTGCATTCCATGATATTCATGACAATATGGATTTGGCTGAGGAGCATTTAAAATATGTCGTAAAATATGCACTTGATCATTGCAATGAGGATCTTGTTTTTTTAAGTAATCGATTAATCGAAGAAGAAAAGAATAAAAAAGAAGATGAGCGGTCAATGGAATTACTTGAGAAGTTAAGATTTGTACTGGATAATGATTTTGAACGTGTTACCTATACCGAGGCAATTAATATCCTGAAAGATTCAAAACCCAATAAGAAAGGAAAATTTCAATACATCATTGATCAATGGGGAGCTGATTTACAATCGGAACATGAGCGGTTTTTAGTTGAAAAGCATTTTAAAAAGCCTGTCATTTTAGTAGATTATCCAAAAGAGATCAAAGCTTTTTATATGAAGCAAAATGATGATGGAAAAACCGTAAGGGCAATGGATGTTTTGTTTCCTCAAATTGGTGAGATCATAGGAGGTTCTCAACGGGAAGAAGACTACGATAAATTGTATGCACGAATAAAAGAACTAAATATTCCGGAAGAGGAATTGTGGTGGTTTTTGGAAACCAGAAAATTTGGAACCGTTCCACATAGTGGATATGGCCTTGGATTTGAACGGCTCATGTTATTTATTACAGGGATGGGTAATATAAGGGATGTTATTCCTTTTCCACGAACACCCCAGAATGCAGAGTTTTAATTTTTTAAGACATAAACAGAATAAGGGCAACGCTTATAAAAGCCAGATTTAAGCCTGGAAAACAGATTGGTTTTTATCGCACACAAGAGTCATGATGATTTTGTTTATGAATTGAAGGATTTTTGTATCTTAGTAAATGATCAGCATAAGAGGGTCGGAAATAAAAATGATTTAAAATGTTAAATCAAAGACTGCAACAAAAGTTGCTTCAAAAATTATCGCCACAACAAATTCTGTTAATGAAATTGTTGCAGATACCCTCTATTGCCCTTGAACAACGTATAAAACAGGAGATTGAAGAAAATCCGGCACTGGATGAATCTGCCGAAAGTGAAGATGCTGATGAGTTAAGTGAGCGCGACGACATTGCAGGTGAGGAAACGGAAGAATTTGAAGAGTATGACAGCAAAGATGACGAATTTGATTTAAACGATTATATTGATGATGATGAGACCCCCTCCTATCGTTTAAATGTAAATAATACAAGTAGTGATGATGAGCATCGGGAAGTACCATTTGTTTCTGACACCAGTTTTCATGATGTGCTTTTCTCTCAGCTTGGTTATCGGAAATTAAATGATACAGAATTTATCATTGCAAGTAATATCATTGGAAATTTAGACGATTCAGGATATCTGCAAAGAGATATCAATGCCATGGTTGATGATCTGGCATTTACTCAAAATATAAACACTTCTAAAGATGAAATCTTAAAGATACTTAGCATTATACAGGAGTTTGATCCTGCAGGGGTCGGTGCACGCAGCTTACAAGAGTGTTTGCTAATTCAGTTAAGAAGAAAAGACGAGGATGATAACAGAAACATTAAATTGGCCATTCAGATACTTGATCGTTATTTTATAGAATTTACTAAAAAGCATTACGAAAAGATTATCAAAAAAGTTGGCATTACGGAAGATGATCTGAAGGAAGCTATTACCGAAATTTTAAAACTAAACCCTAAACCGGGAAATTCGATAAGCGAGACGACAAAATTAAATCATTATATTCTTCCCGATTTTATGATTTTTAATAACAATGGAATCCTTGAGTTAAGTTTAAATAGCAGAAATGCCCCGGAATTAAGATTAAGCAGATCGTATACTGATATGCTTCAGGCCTATTCTGAAAGTAAAAAAACCCGACAACAGAAGGATGCTTTCATGTTTATCAAGCAAAAAATTGATTCTGCAAAATGGTTTATCGACGCCATAAAACAACGTCAGAATACGCTATACGTTACCATGAGTGCAATTATGGAATATCAATACGAATATTTTCTGACTGGTGACGACACCCGTTTAAGACCAATGATATTAAAGGACATCGCTGAAATTGTAAATCTTGATATTTCTACAATTTCGCGTGTAGCTAATAGTAAATATGTTCAAACCCCTTTTGGTACCTTCTTGCTTAAAAGTTTCTTCTCTGAGTCGATGCAAAAAGATGATGGAGAGGAGGTTTCTACAAGAGAAATAAAAAAAATACTTACTGATTGTCTTGAAGCAGAAAACAAGAGCAAACCCCTTACTGATGAGCAATTAACAGGGATTCTAAAAGAAAAAGGTTATGCGATAGCGAGAAGAACTGTTGCTAAATACCGCGAGCAGCTCAGCATTCCGGTGGCACGACTACGTAAGGAATTATAATCAGGAAAAACCAATTAAGAATGCAATCTAAAATCGCAAAAATTATATCCTACTTATTTCATCCGCTATTGATGCCAACTTATGCATTTCTGGTTTTATTCAGCATTAAAGCATATTTTTCACTTATCATTCCGATGGAAGGAAAGATCAGGATATTACTCCTGATTTTTATTGTTACTTTCATTTTCCCGGTAATGGTAATTTTGTTTTTTAGGAGTACAAATGTGATCAAATCACTTTATCAACTCGGCAGACAGGAACGAAAATTTCCTTACATCACCACAATTGCATTTTATCTGATGGCTTATTATTTATTAAAAAACGTGCAAATTTCGCCAATCTTTCATTATTTTACTTTTGGTGCTACAGTTTTAAGTATGGCTGTATTTGCAATTAATTTTTTCTGGAAAATAAGTGCTCACATGATTGCAATAGGAGGGTTAACCGGCATGTTGCTGGGACTGGCATTCACCGGGATTGTGGGTAATCCTTATTTGGTCGTAATAGCTGTTTTTATTGCAGGAATAGTTGGCTTCGCACGCTTACAACTCAACGCGAATACACATGCCCAGGTATATTCAGGATTTTTATTAGGAGTATTTGGAATGCTTTATCTATCCCTGTATTTCTAAAAATCAGTTAAATTGACTTGGGATGGCTTCCCGAAAAGATCGGGACGCCATCCCCGAAATTTTACTCAATAACTACTCTTATTCCTTCCGAATAACTTGAAAATTCAGGAGCATATAAACATTGAATGGTGCTGATCCCATTTGAAAAAGTTCCTTTTTGAGTAACATACATTTCGTTCTCGATGATATAAGATCCTGCCTTCAATAAATCAAAATAATAATGGGTAGCCAAATCGCTTATTTTTTTATAATAGCCCACCCCATCTTCAAATTTATATCCCGATAAAACCTGAACAGGCTCGAAAGCGGGCGCGCGCATATCATTGATGTGAACAAATTCCATATCACGGTCAAGCTCAATTATTATTCTGGAAACAATTTTATCTCCAATTTTTATTTTACGCTCACCTATCGGAATCAAAATACTTCCGTTTTTAGTTGTTTCTTTTAAAAATAATTTTTTTTCAATATTTAAAATCCCTTTTGATGAGTAAATCTGATCAAGCTGGTCAAAATATTGCCAATGCAAAGTGCCCCATGCCATTTGAGTATTTAAATTTTTCAGATGAACATTGCCCATGTTTGCTTTTATTTCATTGCCCTGCCAGGTTCGAACTGAAAAACCTGTTCCGGCCTCCATGTTTTGAGGCTCAATTTTTTTATTGGCAAATTTTACCTGAATCGGGATTTGACTTGACAGCAAATTGGTACTTCCGGTAAGCAATGCATTTACCGCATCGACTGAGGCCATTGGATTGCTCCACATTTGCGTTTGCTTTTGTTTGAGCAACCATTTTTTTAATCCGGCAACAAACGCCCTGTTATTTCCGATTTCCGAAAAAACCTCAATTAATAAAGCCTGGGTTTCGACAGGTGCCTGATACCAATAAAACCCATCCGTATCGGGCCAATAAATTCCCAATTCCTCATGTTGAACGGCTCTTTCTTTCAACGATGCAAGAATGAGTTCGGCAGTTTCTGTATCACCATACCTGAATAAAGTCAGTGCAATCATACCTTGCATGTATTCCGACCGTTCTATCCAAAATTTTTGCTCTTCTGTAAGGTAGTAAGCAATTGCACTTTTAAATTTCGCATCTTCCTCCGTAAAATCACTTAAATAACTAAGCAAGAATAAATGCTGAATTTGAATATTATTCAGGTGGATATTTGCAAACCGGAGCTTGTTATTGTTCTTTAAATATTGATAGTCGTCAACCAATTGCCTGTTCAAATATTGAATCGCATTCCTTAAAGGAAGATCAATTTGTGTCAGTGAATTCTTATCTAAAACCTTTCTGGCACGAAGCCGAACCAGTCCGTTTACAATTTGCTGGGTAATGTAACGGCTACCGTACATTCCTTTGAACCATGACCAGGATCCGTCGGCAAGTTGATTTTTTAACAACTCCGATAAATTATCTCTTAATTGCTGGCTAATCTGATTGTCGTCAAAAAATAAACCTAATTTTTTTCTTTGTTCCGATTCATTTTTGGCATCCATTAACCATGGGGTTTCCTCCAATAAAACTGATTTCAATTCCGGATTTTTTTCAAGCTGAGAAGTTAAAGCAGATGAATTTCCTGTTTTCCAGGCTTTAAATACCGGCCTTATTTGTGGTTGAGACCTTAATAAATGGCTGGCCATGGCATTTGCATAAAGACGATTGTACAAGGAAATCGCATCTTCACTGTTACCCTCAGCGATATATGGTAAACCCAAAACTGCATACCAGGCAGGATTGGTCGTCATTTCAAATTTTAATTGGTGATGAACCAAAGCCTTGTTATCGGCCGATGCAACAAGATTTTCAAAAACAATTTTCTTTTCTTCTTTCGGATTTAAATGGATGGGCAAACTTTCAGTGACCAAAATCTTATTCGACAGAACGGGAATGATTCTCTCCTCTCCATCACTGAAATTTTCAGAAGAAGCCGTGAGTCGGTAAATAACCGCATTGATGCCATTTGGAATTACCAATTTCCACTGCTTATTAAGAGAAGAATTTGCATTTATTTTAAAACTCTTCTCAATTTCATCGGTAATGATGCCAATGACGGGCTTCATATTACTTACATCAAAAAACTTAAGGCTGGCTTTGCCTTGCATCACTTTTTCCGTCAAATTGATAATTTGGGTACTGAAATAGAGGGTATCGCCCGAACGTAAAAAACGCGGCAGATTGGGTTTAACCATCAGTTTTTTCTGAGTGATGATGCTTTGTTCCAATGCCGCTATACGCATATCTTTTGTATGGCCCATGGCCATAAATTTCCAGCGGGTAAGTGATTCCGGGCTTTTGAATTTAATGATGAAATTACCAGCCTCATCTGTTTTTAAGCTTGGGTAAAAGAAGGCTGTTTCACTGAAATTTGTTCTGATTTTTATTTCTTCCTCAGGGATATTTTCAGCCACTGAAAAAACCTGGGCATCCGTCTCTTGTTCCATCATTACGCCAGCAGCTTTACCTGCCATCGATTTAAGAATACGATTTCCGTAGTAGGAGTTATTTATAAAATCCCATTTAAACTGAGGGGCAGTTTCACTCCATTGGGTAAAATATTCAGGTCGATAGAAATTATATTGATTTCGCCTATCATAAAAATCAAATCCAAAAGAAGTATTCCAGGTGATTTGATTATAGGAATAATCGGGTAAGGTAAATTGCCATTGATGCAATTTAATTTTATCCAATGAAGCATCCATCATGCTAACCAACAATTCTGCAATGGGTTTATCTTTTCCTTTTCCGCTGATTTTAATCTTCCATTCTTCCTTTGATCCGGGTTGAATCATGGGCCGGAAAGTTTCCAGTTTTAATTTTATTTCTTTTGCGGGATCAACAATCCTGATGTGTTCTTGATGATTATAAACTTCATTATCACAAATAAACACCAAATTGATATCAAAATCTTTACCCAACATTTTTGTGATCGGGATTTTTATTCTTTGTTGCTCATTATCTATTTGCAACCATTGGCTCTGCACGACTTTATTATCCTGCTGTAATTCGTAAAGGATGGATAAGTTTTTAATGGCCGAACCAATCATAAAACCCAGGCTGTCTCTAATCCCTACGATATTTTTATCCAGAACAAACCAATTGATTTCGGGATAAGGAACTTCGGCTGATTTTGGATCATAGAGTACAAAAGATTTTTCATGCACAACTTTCACGTCAAACTGATCCTCTGTTTTTATGATGAGTTTATAGATACCCGCGGGCCAATTTGCGATATCCGTTAAATTAATGCCGGCGACTTCTGAAGTATTTAGTTCTGCCTGAAAAGCCTGATAATCTATATCAAGGTTTTCAATATTTTTCTCATCATCAAATTGCTCATGCTCAAAGTAAGTGTAAAAGGTTTCCACATCGGTAATAAAACGATCCGGACGTCGCCAATTTCTTTCTTTAAAAGCATTTACCGGATTTTTTAATTTATAGATACTCGCCACATAGTTTACGGATTGAGGGATATCATTTAAATCAGTTGCTATGACAGGTATCATTTTAATGTTCCGCTGATTGACCTTTTCCGGCAAATCAGGTTTAATAATCAGGTTCGCATAACCTAACCGGATATTGGTAATCGCCGATTGAGTTTCACCACCAATATCGGTTGACTCGACCTCTATCGTAAAATTAAAAAATTGCGCTGCCAGTTCTTGTGTATCTTCCGCTGATGGTGCAAAGAACTTAATCCGAAAACGTCCGTTTTCATTGGTTTTTAATTCGCCATAACTGATCTGCTGTTCAGGTGAATGATAAAAATTACGCCGGTTAAAATACACCTGATAATTACTTCTCTTTACTTTAAATTTCAGCTGCGCCCCGGAAATTGGGTAGCCAGAAAAAGAATTAACCTGACCACTTATAATTACTGTATCATTTAATCGGAATTGGGTTTTAAGGGTATCAAAAACGATTTCAAAATTCGGTCGCTTGTATTCTTCAACCGTAATATAAGTACTTCCATTTTCATTGCTGATTAAAAAATTCCCGCCTAAATTGTTCATCGGAACAATCAAAGAACCATTAAACGAGCCAAATTCGTTCGATACAAGTTTTAACGATTTTAACAGCTTATGGTTGGCATCAAAAAATTCAACTTTGGTATTTTGATTTGGTACCACTTCAAACCGGCCATTTTTCTTTTGATAGATGATTCCCTTAAAATAAATGGTTTGCCCCGGGCGATAAATACTTCGATCTGTAAAAAAATTTGTACTTAATTCATTTCGTTCATTTAAAGAAATGGCATTTCGGCTATATATCTCGCTCTCGATTAAAGTATCTTTTTTATGCGTAAAAATAAATCGTAGGTCCTTCGATTTGGGAAGGTCCAATAATCGAACATATCCATTCTTCCCTGAAACCATCAATTTTTCCGTTTTCCACTGGTAACTTTTTTTAACCTGGTTATAAACCGAAGATTGAACTTCCAGTTTAACGTCACTTAAAGGTTTGCCGCTTTTACGATTCAATACAAAAACATCCATGGCTCCGTTTGCGTCTTCACGGTTAATAAAGCTAATCTCGGAAGCCAAAAAATAACTTAATTGAACTTGAGATTAAGAATCGAAAGAAATACCTGAAGAGACGAGCAGGGCATAATATCCTTTGGGTACATCATGAATCCGGATTTGAACATTGTGTGATTGAAAATCGCCTTCGTTTGGTAATTCCACTTTCCATTCATCAAAAACCGGTAGATTTAATAAATTCTTAATTTTTTGTTCTTCCGAATTACGGTTATTATTTTCATTTTTTAAATAAGCAACCGGGATTAACTTTAAATAAATACGGTCCAGATTTGTATAGTTTAGGGATGATAAAATGGGTTGATCGGGTAACTCAACCGACTTAATCGTTAACTCAAATTGCGGTTTCTTAATTGATTCGATGAGCTCCATGCATGCTTTTGCCACGCTCGTATTTGGGTACTTTTGGACTGCAATTTGCACGTATTCCAATCCCTTCTTAATTTCCCATTGGTATTCGCTTCGCAGGTAGTGGTCATACTTATTTCCGCGATTGATGTAGGTTTGGGCAATCTCATAATAAATCCGGGATACACTTTGATTCGCTTCATACTTATTGGCCAAATTCAGTAACGTTTCAATATATTGCTGATCAAATTTTTCGGCCGGATAAAAAGCTGCTCTTGCATATTTTATTCTTTGCAAATCGGCATAAACCAAAGCTGCTGTATTTTGGTTTTTCGAATGAAGGTTGATCAATGATTGGAAAACCTGAAGTGCCGATAACCTTAAATCTTCGTCCTGCTGATTAAATTTATACGCCAAAAAAATATTTGTAGGAGCAAAAAACTTTTCTTTTTCATCAGCTGATAAAGATTTGTAAATGTTTAATGATTCAGCTCCCAACTCAACATAGCATTTAATGGCCCTAAAAGCCAGGATATCGTAAAGTGATGGTGAATATTCCCGATTCAATGAGTCTTCGATCAAGAATACCTCATCTGTAAAATAATATTGGTTTAACGAATCAGCTCTTTGAAGCGAAGCACGAAAATGGGTACTTATTTTTTTATAAAAATCATCCTTGCTCCAATTTTGAATGTTCGTGGTCGTGTCTGATTTGATGGAGGTTCTTTGGTCAATTTTCCAACGATTTTTTTGATAATATTGGTAATGTACCCCTGCAATTATCGAGTTAATGATTTGCTGGTGAGGTGTTTTACTGCCTCTTAATTCTTGCTGGAGTTCACCCAAAAAACCTACCGGACTATCCAGTTTCAATGCCTGGTTGGCTTTATAAAATAATGCGCGAATAAAATTGGTAAGGTCAGGCTGTGTGGTTTTTGAGCTTTGGTAAATCCTGTTCATTTCCAGATTGGCTGATTTATCCAACCCATTTTTCAATAATGAATCGACCAGCAACCAATGATGATTGATTTCGAATTTGGATTCAAAATTCTGGGCCCGTAAAGTGCAATGCAAGCCCATTAATAGCATGAACAATAAGATTAATCGTGATTTCATCAGCCTCATTTAAAAGAATAAATTTACAAAAATCATTCCTTATGCAGAACTTGAACAAAGGTATCTGCTTTTGACGAATCAAATTGAAATTTCAAAAAATATGTGCCAAACAAACTGAAAGCGCAATTAGATTACAATGTTCACAATTTTCTTTGGAACAACAATAACCTTTTTAGGTGATTTTCCATCAAGCCATTTTTGAGCTTCATCTGAATTGAGTACAGTTTTTTCAACGTCTTCTTTCGACATATCGATGGGTAGCGAAATTTTGAAACGCATTTTCCCGTTAAACGAAACCGGATATATTACAG
This sequence comes from Bacteroidetes bacterium HGW-Bacteroidetes-17, assembly GCA_002840985.1. GTDB lineage: Bacteria > Bacteroidota > Bacteroidia > Bacteroidales. The sequence goes on along the minus strand of PHDM01000034.1, from coordinate 6,842 downwards.
CATCCTCTTTGATGTAATTTTCTTTCAATACCGGAAAAGCAGCATATGTTACGGTTTCATTATGTCCCAGTAATGACCATAATTCCTCGGCCACATGTGGTGCATAGGAAGAAATAAGGACGGTTAACGGATCCAGTATTGCCCGTTTGTTGCATTTCAGATCAGTTAATTCGTTCACGCAAATCATTAAAGTACTTACAACCGTATTGAATGAATAACGCTCAATATCGTCCTGTACTCTTTTGATTGTTTTATGTAAAACTTTAAGTTCGTCTTTGCTTGGCAGTTCTTCAGAAACCATAAAACGATTTTCTGCATCATGATATAATCGCCATAACTTTTTCATAAACCTGAAAACTCCTTCAATCCCTTTAATATCCCAGGGTTTATGGTACTCCAAAGGACCAAGGAACATTTCGTAAAGCCGTAAGGTATCGGCCCCATATTTTTCGATCAGGTCATCAGGGTTTTGAACATTATGCTTGGATTTTGACATTTTTTCCACCTCATGACCACAAATATATTTACCATCCTCCAAAATGAATGCTGAATCAGCAAATTCCGGTCTCCATTGTCTAAAAGCTTCGGTATCCAAAACATCATTATCCACTAAATTGATATCAACATGGATTGGAGTTGAGAATAATTCGCGGCCTTTTACTCCTTTTGAAATAAACATGGGCTTTAGTTCCCTAATTTCATGTCGGTTAAAAATGATTCCTTTCTTTACTTCTTTAATGGCTTTTGAGGTTTCATCAAGAAAGGCTTTTGTATTTTCAATGATATCAGCGATAGGAAGCAGCAATAATTTCTTCCCTTTTTCCTCAACATATTTTTCGTAGTAACTTTCAAGCTTTTCAAGCTTTGGCTGACTTTTGATTTCAATAATCAAATTGGCTTCTTCTACAAAGAAATCAAATTTCCGGTGTCCATCCCGATATTCGCGAATCACCCCTTTTTCCATTCCATTTTTCGTAATGTATTCCCACAATAAGTGTTCAGCATATTTTTCGTGATTAACTCGAAACACAAAACTTGAGCGACCCTGAATTTTACCCTGGTTAATCAGTTTTTTAAACGGTTCGTCTTTTTTGACCATTCCGATATCAAAGAGGAATTTATTCCAGAAACGTGAATAAAGCAGGTGCCCAACCGCATGTTCATCACCACCGATATAGAGATCAACATCCTGCCAATATTCGTTAGCTTCCTTTGAAAAATATTCATTCTCATTTTTCGGATCCATGTATCGTAAATAATAGGCACTTGAACCTGCAAAACCGGGCATGGTGTTGGTTTCGATGGGATAACCTTCTTTAGTTACCCAGTTTTTTGCCCTGGCCAATGGCGGTTCTCCGCTTTCGGTTGGTAAATATTTATCTACATCAGGAAGCAGCAGCGGCAATTGATCTTCACTCATTACATAAGGAATACCATCCTTGTAGTAAACCGGAAAAGGCTCGCCCCAATAACGCTGGCGACTAAAAATTGCATCGCGTAAACGATAATTTACCGTTCCAAATCCAACTTCCAACTCATTAATTTTTTCAATCGCTGCCTGAATTGCTTCTTTTACCTCCATGCCATCTAAAAATTCGGAATTCATCATTTTACCTTCTTTGGCATCGTACGATTCTTCCGAAATATCACCACCTGAAACTACCTGAATAATCGGTAAATTAAAATGTTTAGCGAAAGCATAATCTCTACTGTCGTGGGCAGGCACAGCCATGATGGCTCCCGATCCGTAACCTGCCAGCACATAATCGGCAACCCAAATTTGGATTTCTTTTCCGTTCAAAGGATTAATTCCATAAGCTCCCGTAAATTCTCCGCTAATATTTTTAACCTCCGATTGGCGTTCGCGTTCTGAGCGGTTTTTCGCCCAGGTTACATATTTCTCAACGGCTTCTTTTCTGTCGAGAGTTGTAATTTTATCGACCAATTCATGTTCAGGAGCAAGTACCATATAGGTTGCTCCAAACAAAGTATCCGGTCTGGTTGTAAAAACCTCAATCACCTTTCCTAAATCCTCCCCAATGGGAAGGACTTTATTGTCCAAATAACTTTTAATTTCATTAATTACTTTTTCGGGATTGGCAATTACTTCTTCATTTTTAAAGCGGATTACTGAATAGCCATATATATTTAAGATTTCTGTTCTCTCGGCATCCTGGTCTATTTGCCCATCATGTATTTTCCCATTAATTTCAATGACAACTTTTTTTCTTAAACAAACAAAATCTGCAATAAAACGATTGATAACATGTTGCCTTCTTATTTTATGCCCAAGTTGTTTTGCCCGAACCCTTTCCCAAATAATTGATTCAGCTTCAGTCGGGTTTTTTCTGGACTCTTTAACTTTTTCTTCTAAAAGTGACCACATCTGCCCATCCGAGGTCATATAACCCGGTCTTGCTCCCTCTCCTCTGGAGAGGGCTGGGGAGAGGCGAAAATACACAGTTGCACCCTGAGACCGACCAATCCAATTACGCTGCATTTCTTTAATCGAATCCGACCAGTCAATTTTATCAAGTCCGTCAAGTAATCGCTGAGCATAGGCTGTAATCCGCAACGACCATTGTTTCATCAGCTTACGTTCAACCGGATGACCACCTCTTTCCGACAGGCCTTCTTTTACTTCATCATTAGCCAAAACCGTTCCCAGCTCAGGACACCAGTTAACCATGGTATCGGATAAATAAGCCAAACGATAGTGCATCAACAATTCCCGTTGTGCTTTTTCATCCATGGCGTTCCACTCATCGGAACTAAAAATTGCCTCCTGATCAGTGGCCGCATTTATATTTTTATTTCCTTCTTTCTTAAATATAGAAATCAATTGATCAACTGATTCTGACTTGTCATGATCCTTATTGTACCAGGAATTGAAAAGCTGAATAAAGGTCCATTGTGTCCATTTATAGTAACCTGGATCACAAGTGCGAACTTCCCGGTCCCAATCAAATGAAAAACCAATTTTATCGAGTTGCTCACGGTAACGATCAATATTTTTAACCGTTGTTATTTCAGGATGTGTTCCGGTTTGAATGGCATATTGTTCAGCAGGCAAACCATAGGCATCATATCCCATCGGGTGCAACACATTATGGCCTTTTTGGCGCATATACCTGGCATAAATATCGGAAGCAATATAACCCAAAGGATGACCAACATGAAGACCTGCACCGGAAGGATAAGGAAACATATCCAGTACATAAAATTTGGGTTTTGAATGATCAATTTCAGCTTTAAACGATTTGTTTTCGCTCCAATATTTTTGCCATTTAGGCTCTATTTCATTAAAATTATAATCCATGCCTCACTCCTGTATTTCCTTTTTAGTATTGCAATTTCAAGCTGCGAAGTTAGAAAAAAGATGGAAAACTTTGAATAAAGAGTTTGGGCTAATGTTCACAATTTTAAAATTTTATCTTCTCAGGTTATGTTTCAATCCTAAACATTCATTTTAAGTATCTACATCACTATTCAATTATTGATTAAAATGCTTATTTTAGCTTTAACTATATTTTGAAATGGCGAGGAAAGAAGATAAATATAATAAACGAAGACTTCAATCATCTTATTTAACGTCCATCGTTAGTACGACGCTTGTTTTGTTGATGTTGGGTGTTCTGGGTTTGATTGTGCTGCATGCACAAAAACTCTCCAATCACGTGAAAGAAAATATAGGAATCAGGGTTATCATGAAAGATGACTCTAGAGAAGCCGCAATTTTACAACTTCAAAAATACTTGGATGCCACTTCATATACAAAATCTACCGAATACATCACCAAAGAAAAAGCCGCTGAGGAATTAAAAGCAGAATTGGGAGAAGATTTCATTGACTTTTTGGGTTTTAACCCGTTACCCTCCTCAATTGATCTCAGATTAAACGCAGAATATGCAAATATCGAAAGTATCGGGGCCATTGAAAAAGAATTGCTGGAAAATAAAAATGTGAAGGAGATTTATTATCAAAAGTCTTTGGTGCAGGCAATCAATCAGAATGTTCAAAAAATCGGTATTTTATTGTTAGGATTCAGTTTATTGTTGTTGGTTATTGCTATCGCCCTTATAAACAATACCATTCGTCTGTCGGTTTATTCCAAACGATTCATCATAAAAAGCATGTTGCTTGTTGGAGCTACACAGTCATTTATTCGGAGACCTTTTTTAATCAAAGGAGTTGTTCAGGGAATTTATAGTGCAATCATAGCCTTAATATTGATCGGTTTTATTCTTTACTTTGCTCAGCTAGAACTGCCTGAATTGATAGACTTTCAGGACACGAATCTTTTTATCATCCTGATTGCTTTGGTTGTAGTTTCAGGAATCATGATTACCTGGCTTTCAACTTATGCTGCACTCCGTAAATTCCTGAATATGAAAACAGATGACTTGTATTATTAAAAAAAGTTAATTCTTTTTTCATCTCGAAAAATACTGTTACTTTTGAAAAGAAAATTCATTGAAAATGATAACAAAAAACAAATCCATGCAAAAGCAAGCCAAATCAAAACCAACACATGTTGCCCAAAACAAACAAACAACCGATGATGAATTGGTAACCTTTGCATTTAGCCGACAAAATTATCGTTTACTTATTATTGGTGTTATTTTAATTACCCTTGGCTTTATTTTCATGATTGGAGGTGGTACAGATGATCCTAATATTTTTAATTATAAAATTTTCAACTTTCAACGCTTAACCTTAGCACCCATTTTAATTCTTGCAGGATTTATTGTTGAAATTTTTGCGATCATGAAGCGATCCAAATAATCAAACTCAATAATTATCATAATTCTCCCTCTTAAAAAATTCTCAAAGTGAATTGGTTTGAAGCATTAATTCTTGGTATTGTTCAGGGTTTGACGGAATTTTTACCTGTCAGCAGCAGTGGGCATTTAGAACTTGGCAAGGCCCTATTGGGTATTAATGCCGAACGAAGTTTGATTTTCACGGTCATCGTTCATGGGGCCACTGTTTTAAGTACCATTGTTATTTTTTACAAAGATATTTTACAATTGCTTAAGGGCATATTCCGGTTTCAATGGAATGAAGAAACCCAGTACTTTTTTAAAATTATTATTTCGATGATCCCTGTAGTAATCCTGGGATTATTTTTCATGGAAGAAGTTGAAGGCTTATTCACCGGAAATATTCGCTTTGTCGGCTTCATGTTAATTTTAACATCGATACTTTTAGCATTTACATATTTGAAAAAATCGAACAAACGAACAATAAACTTTTGGGATTCGTTCATTATTGGAATTGCTCAAGCCATGGCCGTTATTCCAGGAATTTCCCGTTCCGGTGCCACAATTGCAACAGGAATACTCATTGGTAATCGTAAAGAATTGATTGCAAAATTTAATAGAAAATACGATGAATTCATTAGTAAAAATGAAGCTATTTTTCTGAAAAGAGACGGATCAGTTGCTCCTTTAATTAGTGAATTTGAGAAAAAAACTATCAATGAATTCAAGACCTATAAAAATGATTTTGTTTCAGAATATATTACTTACACCATTGCATCAACATTCAATTCCATAGATATTTCATACACCAAACGAGATTCTGTTACGTTTGACAAAGCAAGCATCTATTTAAAATATTTGCACAACAAACCAGTCAAATACAACAATCCCGAATACATTAACTTTTACAAAAAAATTTTTAAAAGCGAATTAAAAAATTTAACCTTAAAAATTTCTGGAATGGACATTACCAAAGCCATTAATGAGCAAAACAGTGTTGAAGCATTATCGAAAGCATTGAGTAAATATCCTTTTTTAGAAAATGAAGAATTTAAAAGCCTTTTCATGATTAATGGATTACGAGAAATATATAACGATAAGTATTTCACTCAAAAGAATATCATTTCTATATTGGAAAACATCAAAACGAACTCTATTTATCCAGAACAACAAAAAATTGCAGCTAATGTAATTGAAAAACTTACCATCAAAAAACTAGCAAAAGGTAGTAAAGCTCCTGATTTTGAACTACTAACAAACACTAACAAAAAGATTTCTTTAGCTGATTTCTCTGGTAAATATGTATATATCAATTTTTGGGCTACTTGGAGTATTCCTAGCCAAAAAGAAATGAAAATTATGGAAGTTTTGCACAAAAAATACAATTCAAAAATTGAGTTTGTGAGCATTTGTACGGATAATGATAAAAGCAAAATGATTACATTCTTAAAAGAAAATCCTACAATGAACTGGACGTTTTTGCATATCGGAGAAAGTCGTGTTTTATTGCAAGAATATGAAGTAAGAACATTTCCAACCTATATTCTTGTTGGGAAAGAAGGTGAAATAATTAAATTTCCTGCCCCACGACCAAGCAGTGGAACAGACAGACCGAATGAAGAAAATTTAGAACGATTGTTCTACGAATTGAAATGATTTATTCTAACACTTCTTTTATAGACGGATAGGTATTTTTTAAAACTATATTTTCTATTTCCTCCGTTGTCATCCATCGAGCATCAGTAATATTTTCTTCAATTTGAGGAACTAACTTTGATGAATCTGTTGTTTTCATTTCATACCAAATCGATTGCTTTAAAACCAATGTGTTATTTAATTCATAAATATGATAGGTATCTTTAATGTGGTTTAAAATGGTTAGTTGGGCTATTCCACATTCCTCTTCCACTTCTCTGATTGCTGCATGTTCAATGCTTTCTCCTTTTTCAACTTTTCCTTTCGGCAAATCCCACTTTCCAAGCCTGAAAATAAACAATGTTTTTCCTTCATTATTGGTTACTTTTCCTCCTGCGGCAACAATTAATTTAAAACTATTTTTAAACTTATTAAAATCTTCCT
>PHDM01000033.1:26216-27605 GCA_002840985.1 Bacteroidetes bacterium HGW-Bacteroidetes-17 | reverse complement strand
CTGTTCGCCCATTAAAGTGGCACGCGAGCTGGGTTCAGAACGTCGCGAGACAGTTCGGTCCCTATCTGTTGTGGGCGTTGGAAATTTGAGGGCACCTGACTCTAGTACGAGAGGACCGAGTTGGACGAACCTCTAGTGTACCTGTTGTCACGCCAGTGGCATCGCAGGGTAGCTATGTTCGGACGAGATAAGTGCTGAAAGCATCTAAGCACGAAACTCAGCCCAAGATGAGATTTCCTTTAAGGGTCGTTCAAGACTAGGACGTTGATAGGCTGCAGATGTAAAGTCAGTAATGGCATAGTCGAGCAGTACTAATTACCCGTAAGCTTTCTACTCTGATGTTTTTTTATATCATGAACTTTTGTATTTTCTTTCTTATATATGTCGATTTTTAAAAAAAAATTCTTCACTGGTTACCTAAAGGTACCTTTGAGTTAAGAATTTTTGGTGACTATTGCGGTGGTGTTCACCTCTTCCCATTCCGAACAGAGAAGTTAAGCCCACCAGCGCCGATGATACTGCAGTTAATGTGGGAAAGTAGGTCGTTGCCAACTACCATAAAAGCCCCGAAATTTCGGGGCTTTTTTTTTATCCAAATGTGACTCAACAATGCTTTTATCCGTACTTTTGGTACACTTAATTCTTTCACAATTAAAAAAACAGATTAGTTTTGCTTTATGTTATCCAGAAATAAATATATCACTGTTTTATTTATAATCACTTCTACCCTATTTTCATCGCTTAATGCATCGCATTTGATAAATGGAAATAATGAGCCATTTTTAATCGTGCAGGATACAATAATGAAGAAAACCATAAAGAATGATACGATTAAACCCGAATCAATAAAGTATGATACTATTAATACTGAATCAATAAAAACTGACTCTAATGGAACCATTTCTGCTATACAGGATAGCATTAAATTAATAACAACCATCAAGGACTCATTAAGTACACCTCCACTTGATACACTTAATCAAAACTTATTGGTAATCCAAGATAGCATCCCTATAATTCGTGATTCCTTTTCGGTAGAATACTTTACTGCACGAATTGATAGCTTTGCATTAGGAAAGATTCACCCCTTGGATACAAGCTTATTTGGAATCCAAAATTACGATCCAACATATCAGGCGGGGAGTTATTATGCAAATCTTGGGAATGTAGGTCTCCCTGCTAAAAATTTACGATTTAAACCAAGGATTAGTGAAGGTTTTAATTACAGGTACAGCCCATTAGATATTCATACATATACCAACGAAAATGTGAAATATTATCGACTTTTCAGACCTTTTACTGAACTCTATTATGTATCCGGACCTAAAAAAGAAAACAATTTAAGGGTAATACATTCTCAAAATATCAGTCGTGGTTTAAATGTGGGTA
>PHDM01000033.1:0-26161 GCA_002840985.1 Bacteroidetes bacterium HGW-Bacteroidetes-17 | reverse complement strand
AAAATGGCCGTTATGGGTTTATAGCTAACTATATTCACGATAAATTAATTATCGAAGAGAACGGTGGCCTTGTAAATGATAGTGCTTTTATATTTAGTCTTGAGGTGAATCGTAAACTTATTGGGGTAAATCTAAAACAAGCAAAAAATACGCTTAAAAAAGGTAGTATTTACTTAAATCAGTATTTCAATATAGGTAGGGCACCTTATATTACAACTGATACTCTTGGGCAGAAATCCAGGCACCAAGGATTACCGCTCGGGCAACTTAGTCATACCTTTTCTATTGAGCGAAAGTCATTTATTTTTGAAGACATCAAGGAGGATAGTGCTTACTTTCAAAATTTTGATCCTATTCTGAATAGTACCGGTACATTCGATTCCACCCGAATACTCAGGATTGAGAATCAAGTAAAATGGTCGAATCTGGGATATGAAATTCAACCTGCAGATAAACCAATATATATGTATTTTGGCATTAAACAGCTTTATACGGAAGTATATGATACAATTACTAGGCAATCATTTCATAATATCATTCCAAAAGCCGGAATATCAACCTTTTTATTTAAAAGTTTCAGGTTAAATATGGATGGGTTTTATGTATTGGGCGATCATAACGATGGCGACTATTCCCTTCATACCAATATTCGACAATATATAGGAAATGAAGATAGTAATTATGGATCACTAAAACTGCACGCGGAAATAGCAAAACAAAGCCCTTCCTGGTTTTACAATCTTTATCATGGAAATTATTTGCGTTGGGAAACAGATTTTGTTGCGGAAAAATACTTCACTTTACAAGCTGATTATTCTTATAAAGGGATCACTGCCGGAGTTACCTATCAAAAGATTGATAATTATATCTTTATGGATAAAACGGCACATCCAATTCAAACTGAAATCACGCAATCCATATTTACCGCGACACTTGATGTAATGAAAAAATTGGGTAACTTCAGTTTGGATGCACATCTGATTTATCAAAAACCTAAAAGTGATAGCCTGCTTCGCGTTCCGGAATTTCATGGCAGTATTTCAATTAATTATACAAGGTCGTTATTTAAGAATGCCACTACGGTTCAACCCGGAATTGAAATTTTCTATAACACGGCTTATTTTGCCGATGCTTATATGCCTGCAACCAGAAGCTTCTATCTGCAAAACATGAACAAGATAGGCAATGCAGTTTATGCTGATTTGTATTTAAATTTCACCATCAAAAACACCATGTTTTTCTTTAAATACCAACATTTCAACGCTGCAGTTACCGGGTATAATTATTTTCTTGTACCCCATTATCCTATGCCCGACTATGCCATCAAGTTTGGGGTAATATGGAGATTTATTGATTAAAGAATCTAATTTTAATTAATTATAGATATTTATCACTAAGTTCATTGTTCTTAAAGTTTTGGCTATACCTTACTTGTATTTATTGTTCGTTTGACTTCTATATCAGGCATTCATCTACGTTAATTAATTATTCATCTACAATATTTGTTTAATGGCAAAAGCTAATATACTTTAGTTCAAAATAATTGATCAAAAAGCCAAAGTAAAGGGAAAATGGCAAAAACATTTAAGATTAGATATATAATTTTACACCTACTCATTTGGTTGTCCATTTTTAATATAAGTTTTCTGTTCACACGAAATTTTATATTTGAATTCAATATCATTTATTCACTTCTGATATGGTTGGTGTACTTGTTAATTTTCTACCTGAATTATTTTGTCTTGATCCCATATTTTCTGTTCCCAAAAAAAATTCTGACATACATCGCATTTTCAATCATCCTACTTACTGGTTCTTACTTTATTAAAGATAATATTGTAAGAAAACATTTTCAGAAACTATCTATTATTCATGGTATGGATTTTCCACCAAATAAAATGGACGACTTTCCATTTGATAAACCACAACCAATGGGGCTTTCTAAGAAAAGAGAGTCTGGTCCGATAATTTTCAACTTAACAGGGATCATTTTTTTTTATATAATGAGTCTTTTATTAAAACTGCTCCAAAAGTGGAACAATCATGAAAAATATAAAACCGAAATTGAAAAAGAAAAAATCCTTATCGAACTCCAACTTTTAAAACAGCAAATAAACCCACATTTTCTATTCAACTCATTAAACAATATCTATTCTTTGTCAATTAGTAAATCGGATAAAGTTACCGTCGCCATCCTAAAATTATCTTCGATCTTAAGATATTTTTTGTACGAAAATGTTGACTCTGTTATTTATTTAAAAGATGAAATAAATGTCATCAATGATTATATTGAATTACAAAAGTTACGTATTAATGACAAAGTCACATTATCCTATAATGTAGTTGGGGATTTGGAGTACTATAAGATTGAACCATTTATTATATTACCCTTAATCGAAAATACATTTAAATTTGGTATGGACAATGTTAATGAATCTTTTATTGATATTGCAATCATAGTAATGCATAACAAACTAGGGTTGAGAATAAAGAATAAAGTTGTTTATAAGCACCAATCAAAAGAGCATAATTCAGGAATTGGAATTAAAAATATCAAGAGACGATTAGATTTATTGTACCCAGGAAAATATATTTTTGAAATAAATGAATCAGACGATATTTTTTCGACACACTTAGAAATAAAATTAAAAAAATGAATTGTATAGCAGTTGACGATGAATTATTGGCCTTAAATGTTATCAAAGATTTTTGTTCTAAAATTCCATTTATAAATCTTGTTGATACCTGTTCAAACGCGATGGACGCTGTCAAACTTCTCAACGAATACAAAATTGATCTGATTTTTCTTGATATCCAAATGCCATATATCACGGGTGTCGAATTTTGTAAAACGCTTGTTAACATTAATTCGCCCTTAATTATTTTCACCACTGCATATTCTAATCATGCCTTGGAAGGATTTGAGTTAAATGCATTGGATTATTTAGTAAAACCAATTCCTTTTGAAAGGTTTTTTAAAGCTGCCAATAAAGCTTATGAATTTGTGGAACTGAAAAAAAAGAAAGGCCAAATATTAAATCATGACAATCTAAGTACTGTTCAACCAGATCATATAATGATTAAATGCGAATACAGTACGGTAAAAGTTAATTTTGACAGTATAATTTATATTGAGGGATTAAAAGATTATATAAAGATTTTTACCGCCGAAAAAATGCTACTTACAAAAAGCACGATGAAGAATATTGAAACTAAGCTCCCAAACAATATTTTTATGAGGGTCCACAAATCATTTATCGTATCACTACCTAAGATTTATAAGATAGAAAATAATCGAATTATATTTGGGGATCAAAGAATCCCGGTTGGGGAACAATACAAAAAAGTATTCCATCAGTTAATTGATGAGTACCGGTTATAACTAAATGCGAACAGCTTATATAAGCCGTCCAATTTAGTAATACTTCTTTTTCCGAAACCATGAATCTTGTAAGCTTACACTAAGATTTATTTGCCAATACTTTTCCTTAATCAAACCTTTTTGTATAGTTCCATTTTGACCGTGCTCTAATGACAGATTTAGAATGCTTAAATTTTTCTTTACAGGTATACCAAAACCTGCCGTTAATGCAAAAGAATTGATTGGGATAGATCCAATTAGGAGATACGATTTATTATAATTCGCTCCAAACCTGTAACTTAAATTTCCAAATCCCTTACTCTTTGCATTCATTTTGGGAAATATTTCAATCCCCATTGAGAACCTTTCACTATTTCTGTTATTTAAAAAAGGGTTTGCAAAATCCATGATACTCCAATTTCGTTTCTCATAATCAAACGCAATTTCCCATTTTCCCTTCTGATTATAGGCAAAACCTATACCGATTTTTTGGGGAACCTCAAATGGGTCGACATCTTCCGAATCTTCCAAAGTAAGATCGGTATCCTGATAGCTAATATTTATGTCTGATGCAGTATTCAACTCTTTCCTATAAGCATAGATGGCCCCAACAGTAAATCTATCCTCTTTTAACTTGAATGAGTACTGCATACCAAAATCAAAATTCAAGCCATTCATATATTTTATATTTTCAAAAGAATAATCGAGACCATCATCCCCTAATGCTGAAGTTTCTAACAAGGTAACATTCCCGAAGAAGGAGGAAACATTAACACCAACCACAAGGTGATTTGACAACCTAAATGAATTTCCAATATAAAATTTATTAATACCACCCGACCCAGAATAAGTAATTTCAAAAATTGATGACTCTCCATTCAGATGAGCTGTTGAATTAATAATATAGTCAATCTTGCTGTATGGCATCAATCCAATACTCATTGCCCACTTTCTTGAAATCCTGAATCCGATGGCAAGATATTGAATGCTTCCGTCATTTCTGACAAGCGATTCATCTTTAGAAGTATAAGTCATTGTATTATAGAATAGGCCAACTTCAGATAAAAATTTTAAACTATCAATTCCATGATAGGATGCCGGATTTATATTGTTTAGGTAGTTTCCGGATTTTTTCGCGATCCCAGTACCGCCCATGGCCCTGTTTACTCCAAAACCATTGTTTTCGATTTTCCCGACTCCAAATAAGGAATAAGGAGAATATAGCACTTGAGAATCCCCGCTTTTGACTATGTGAATACTTATTAAAAAAATAAATAGTACTTTAAGATAAATTTGCATGCTTTGATTAATATTTTAGTAAATAGAGTCTTAATTGCGGAGTGAAAGCTTCTGTATCAATCAATACTTTATTAAAGTTTGTATTTATATCAGAAGCAGCAAAACTAATCAGTAAAGCATCATCCGGATTAAAATAGTGATTCTCAATTCCTTTTAATACATAACTGGAAACATCAAAAGTATAATGGGTGTTTTCTTGAAACAAATCGTCTTCTACTAAACTAGAGGTTATGGTCGTACCATCATAAGCATATAATAAATCATTGATAACATTGTGTTTGCCAATTTCAAATATGACCAGCCCAGTAGGTAACCCATTTTTCGTGTAACTTAATTTTTTAGGTGCAAATACTAATTCGGCTTTCATTACAACACCTTCATTATTCAATAATAATTCTTCTAAATTTGGAAACATTACTTTCGTTGCCAAAGCCGTTCCTGCTTGTACGAACGAAAGTCCATTGGCATCTCCGGCTCTTATTTCATCTTTTTGATCTGTGATGCTACTAAATAAAGTTTCTGAATAATTATGTTCAATTTTATTGAATTGACTGGTAATCGTATTTATAGGAAAATCATAATATTGGGCATCTTCATCAATGTTATTTTCATGCGAATATATCCGCATGATAACATTTTCAGCTAAAAACCCAAGTATGGCTCTGTTATACATATCACTTACTATTGCCAATCCTTTAAAATTTTCAAGAAATTTCTCACTCAATGTTACATCTTCATCGTTAATTTTAAGCCCATCAAAAAGGTACTTACCAATTATGTCATCTAATTTGATTGTCAATATAGAATCTTTACTAAATGGCTTAGGATAGAATTGCTTACTGCCTAATTCAAGGAGATTATAACTTACTGATGATGTATTATAAAAATAATCATCATCACTTTCAGGCTCTATACTTTCAATTAATTGATGTACAGTAATCGAAAATTGCCGGGTGGTGTCACCATAATAGTTAGTGTAATTCAGAATTAAAGCCATAGAATCATATACCTCACTGCTACTAATACCATAATCGGTTGGGCTTGTAAGTTCGATAAAACCCGTACAATTAATTTCGCCAAAGGATTCATCTTGATAATGCCCTACCAAAATAGTATTAGTATTCGATGTTTGAATTGAATCTAACCGGATGGTTGAGAATTCCACCGTGAATGTATCAATAAGCGTCAAGCTGGATCTGGCATTAATGTATTTTTCACCAAAAGTAAGTTCAGCATCATTTTTATTACACGCGTAAACTATGATAATCATGATAAGAAAAACTGGAATTTTACTGAATGGAATTTTCATATTCAATATCCGAATTAAATCATTGTAAATTGCTTGCAAAAAACATTCATTTTTTTATTAAATAAAAACAAAGTCTACAATACCTATATATGGGTAGACATAAATTGATTTACAGATGATTATGTAATGAAAACAGGCGGATAAGGAGTATGAAGGTACTGCGTCGTTGGTAAAATACTTTATGTCTACCAATAGGTTTTGTACATCTACTTAATTTTAATATAAAACATCTAATAAATATGTTTGCTGTAAATATTAAAAACTACATAATGAAAAACAGAAGTGAAATACCTATGAATAAATTCTTATTTCTTATCATACTATTATTATTCCCATTTTTTTTTGTAAGCTGCTCTAAATCTGACAGTGAGAGCGAATATGATGGTAACTGGATTGAACGTTCAGATTTTGAAGGGGTTCCACGAAGCGACGCGGTTTCATTTGTAGTTGGGAACTATGGTTATATAGGTACTGGTTACGATGGTGATGATCAGTTAAAAGATTTTTGGGAGTATGATGTAAATAGGGATACTTGGATGCAAAAAGCAGATTTGCCGGCAAATGCCAGAAACGGCGCAGTTGCTTTTGCAACAGATCAAAAAGGGTATGTATGCACAGGTTATGATGGTAATCAAAAATTAAATGATTTATGGGAATTCGATCCAAATACGAATGTCTGGGTTGAAAAAACCAGTTTTCCCGGATCCGGCCGATATGGTGCAATTTCATTTTCAATTTCCAATAAAGGTTATATTGGATCTGGATATGATGGGAATTACCTGAAAGATTTCTGGGAATATGATCCTTCCAATGATATTTGGACCCAAAAAGTAAGTATTCGTGGCAGTAAACGCCGAAATGCAATTGGTTTCGCCCTTGACGGGAAGGGATATGTATGTACAGGGGTAGATAATGGAAGTTATGAATCCGACTTTTGGGAATATGACCCATTAATGGATACCTGGACTGAAAAAAGATCCATTTCAAACGCAACAGATGAAGATTTCGATAATGATTATTCTTCAATTGTTGGGATTAATAAGGTCGCATTTGTAATTGATGGGAAAGCATATCTGGCAACTGGAGGAACATCAACGAGCGTTACAGTCTGGGAATGGGATCCAACTACGGATTTATGGATACTAAAAACCGACTTTGAAGGTACTGACAGGATCGAAGCAGTTGCATTTACAATTTCAGGAAGAGGATTTGTTGCAACTGGTCGCAACTCAAGCTATTTCTTTGATGATATTTGGGAATTTAAACCATTTGATGAATATAATGAATATGATTAGCCGTAGGAGGTGGTTTTTGTTTTGTTTAGCAGTAATAGTAATTATTACTATTACTGCTGCTTTATTTAAGGTTAAAAATCCAGCCAAATCACAATTCAGTCTTCAGGTTATTCAATTAGATGGTGGGTGGGGATATGAAATACTTGCTGATAATAAGGCATATATTTCACAAAAATATATTCCTGCTATTGAAGGAAATCATTTTTTTGATAATAAGAATGATGCTAGAAAAGTAGGACGATTGGTACTGGATAAACTGCAATGCAAACTATCTCCAACAATATCAAAAGAAGATTTAGTGAAACTTAAAATTCTTAAAAATGAACTTAAGTAGTCATTAGATTGATACATATTTTATTTTCATAAAATTCATGAATCAAACTGTTATAATTACCAGAAATCAATTATTCAATAAATTGGCGGAGAAAGAGGGATTCGAACCCCCGGTACACTAATGCGTACAACTGATTTCGAGTCAGTCCCGTTCGACCACTCCGGCATTTCTCCAATGATGTTTCTGAATTCTTACCTTTCTTTATCTTAAAATATGAGTATTATTTTATACCTCTTTGCTTTTTAATTTCTTCATAAGCAACATTAAGTTTTTGAAACTTCGATTCGGCAGATTTTTTTATTTCTTCGCCTAAATGAGCAACT
This sequence comes from Bacteroidetes bacterium HGW-Bacteroidetes-17, assembly GCA_002840985.1. Classification (GTDB taxonomy): domain Bacteria; phylum Bacteroidota; class Bacteroidia; order Bacteroidales. The sequence continues at coordinate 18,240 of PHDM01000033.1, read as the reverse complement.
TTATCAGGATGGAACTTTGTTGCCATCTTATAATATGCTTTCTTTACTTCATCGTCGCTCGCATCAGGCTCCACTTCCAAAATTTTATAAGCACTATCAACCTCTTTGACCGACATGGCTTTGATTGAAATATAATCTTCCCGATCAATGTCAAGAAACCTTGCAATTTGATCAATAATTTCAATTTCATGAACATGTAATTGTCCATCTGCCTTCGAAATACCGAACAAGAAATGTAACAGCTGCAATTTTGCAGCATAGTCCATGTATCGTTTAATCTGACGACAGACCTCAATTAAATTAATATCTTGTTTCAAAACCTCTTTAAGTAAAAGGATATTTCTATTCGCATTATCAACCCCAAATTGCTGAACGAAGAACTTCTTCACATAATCTAATTCTGATTTTAAAACCTTGCCATCTGCTTTCATGACAGCTGCAGATAAGATCAGCAAACTCACGCTAAAGTCACCCTCCTGAGTTTGGTATGATGCGGTTCCATCATATGGATCATGCGCATATTCACCTTTTTGGAGCCCGTCGAACATGGTTCCAAAAACGAAGCCTAGTATACCTCCAATTGGTCCTCCGAAAGCCCAACCAAGCCCCCCTCCTATCCATTTTCCGTACGATTTTTTTACGCTCATTTTATAATTCATTAAATTTTTTGCAAATGTACAGATACATTTTTAATCATTCTTTCAGGCGTTGTTAAAAAAACTTAATTATTAAAATTTTTAACTTAAAACTATAAATTAGATTCCTGCTCAATGAACTGAATTCCATATTCATGAAGTTCTTCAAGAACCGGCTCATAGATCTCTTTTAAGATTGGAACCTGTACTCCATTAAGTTTGATTTTGCCTGTAAGAATTAATTTGGTAGCAATAGCAACTGGTACTCCAACGGTAATCGACATTGCAGTATGTACCTGATCCTGCCCTAACACCACCATTGTAGAAGTAAGATGCTTTTGCGCTCCATTCAATTCATAATCAAAAATATGGTGCATGATGATCATATCTTTATCCCCAGGTTCCAATTTCCACTTCTTTTCAAGCAATTTTTGAAGAATTTGAGCAGGGGTTGCCTCTATTAAACCAACAGGTTCATCCGAAAAGATACCGGTCCATCTCAACTTTTCCATTACTTCCGAATGCAGGTCCAAACCAAAAAGACTGGCAACTTTTTCTTCCACTGCAGCTTCCGCTTCATAATTAAGAAAGCTATTAATGAATAAGCGATAAGTAAGATTTTCCGAATTTTCCATGATATAGGAATCATCCGTAAGCCCTAATTGTACAAAAATATCCCATGCTTTAGAATAGCCACATCGCCTGATGGTTCCCCTGAACATGGTTTGGATATTCTTTAACCCGTAAACCTCGCGATATCTTAATGAGTCGCGATTCGGATAAATCTCAAATTTACCATAATCCAATATTTCAACATCCTCTGTTCTGCTAAATAATTTGTGATATGGAATATATTTGAAACGGCCATTATGCAAGAATTGTGATACACCTTGTCCAGCCAAAATTACATTTCGTGGATTCCAGGTGAACTTATAATTCCAGGGATTATTATCGTATTCAGGCGCAACTAAACCCCCTGTTGATGATTCAAAATTGATTATTTTACCCCCATTATCCCTGATGTCGTCAATGATTTGCATGGCCGACATATGATCGATTCCGGGATCTACCCCTATTTCATTCAGCAAAAGAACGCCTTTTTCCTTAGCTTCCTTATCCAATGCCTTTATTTCATTCGAAACGTAGGAGGCTGTCACCATATTTACACCTTTTTTAACACAATCGACCGCTACCAGATGATGCATTCTGGCCGGAAGCATAGAAATGACAATATCCGATTTTGAAATTTCCTGCATTCGCTGCCTATCATTGTAAACATCAAAATAAAAAACCTCGCTGCGAGGATGATTTGCTGCTTTTCGCTGAGCTAATTCAAGCGAGTAATCACAAATTACTACCTTCCAATCATACTGTTCTGCATGATCAAGTAAATATTTAATTAAACTTGAAGAACTTAAACCGGCACCTAAAATCAATATTCTTTTCATCTCCTACAATGATTAAATAATTATTCTTTTCAATACAAAATTATGAGATTATTCAGTAAACACTTGACATACGACATCGTTTTTATGAATTTATCACTTATTAATAAATACTCTAAATAGATTTATTACAGGAATTTTTTTATGTACTGATAATCAGGGGTCAATTCTCCGTTATGAAGGATAAGTGCTCTTTTAATTGGACCGGGTAAATCCAAAAGTTCGAATGATTGTTGATAATTGGCCGTTGTGATTGGCTTTAGATAATTAAATAGTGCATCCCCAAAAGCAATCGATGAGTCTCGCGGCAATTCGCTGGGTAAAATATCTACAGCCATTATTAATATCCCATCTCCTTCAAATCCCATTTTTGGTTTTCTGGTTTGAGGGTCATACACAAAAACAGGGTCCTCAATTGCCGTTCCGGTATGGGTACACTCAATCGAACCATTTGGATCACAAGTGATATCGCCTATTACCTTCAATTTCATTTCACCCTTGGCATACAATTCAGCCAGATAATCTTTTGTTACAATTCTTGGATAATTAATATCCCAATACATGCAATTCATTAAAACGCATAAATGAGGAACAAATTTTCCAAAGGCGTTTTTATAAGCTTCAGGGTGTTTATAATAATGTTGTAATTCAAATGTTGCATCTTCAACCCTAGGTTCAGAAATATCTGACTCCTTGAATACAATTTTGTAAACTACTTTGTTATTTATAACTCCCACTTTTGTCAAACTCAGGAGTTCTTTAGGGCTGATTTCAACGATGGGCAATAAGTCAATAATCTCCTGTGCCCCTTTCGAAACATTCCCATAACCTGTAAACCCGATGGTAAGTGGGCATAGTGCCTTTGGCAATCCATTTTTTTTAATTTCATCACCTACCATTGAAATAGCAGATTTCGCCTCATCGAGTGAATGATAAAAATGTGACTGCTTTAAAACTGAAAATGGATTATCAATACCCTGAACTTTCAACCTTTGACCTAAAGACCAAAGGGAATTTATCATACCGGCCAATCCCGCAAATCGACCAAAGAAAATTAATCGTTTACCTGCATCATCCGTAATTTTTTCATATTCGATCAGGTTGCACTTTTTCTCCATCATCGCCTTTAACATGGGCATATTATATGATTGGCCTTTAATTACGTGTGAAAAGAAAATATAGGTTTTTTTGTATTCAAAAAATGCATTTGGCATCTCCTTGACGCCAAAAATTACCGGTGCGGCATTTAAATCAGAAGTTAAAACTGCGCCAGCATTTTTGAACTCATCATCCGAAAAAATCCTTTTTGCTGAAGGTTCAACATAAACTTCAAGGCCTTCATCTTGGATCAGTTTTCTAACATGTTCAGGAGTAATTGCAACCCTTCTTTCCATTACATATTTATCTTCGAATCTGATTCCAATTTTCCTGTTCATCTCACAAAGTTTTTAACTGTACAAATTATTTTTTCTCAGAACAAACTTACAAAATATAAGCCATATTTCCCCGTCAAACTTCAATTTAACAACTGTTTCGAATGTTTATAAATAAACCAAAAAGATTACCCGAAGCTTTAAATTTTCAATTTTACACGAAAGAAAAACAATAAAGAATAAAGATGGGTAGATATTAATTGTACTCAAATTTACCTGCTACATGAATAAAAAAATCCGGCTTTTACTAAAACCTTGATTTTACTTTTAAACTATTGCTTTTCAATTCATTTTATAATCAAATGTTAATTCGTTGTTTAAAGATTATTACACTTTTGATTTATTAACTATTTACTGTTTATTAGTAGGTTTTTTTGTAGTTTTGCTGTCCATTTCAAGGTTAAAAAAGAAAGAATATTTGAGTTAAAATATTATTTAAACGTAAAAACAATTAATGATGACAAATCAAAAACATGTTTATCTGTTTGGCGACAAAACTGCTGATGGAAAAGCGGACATGAAAAATTTACTTGGAGGTAAAGGTGCGAACCTTGCAGAGATGAATTTGATAGGAGTGCCGGTCCCACCAGGGTTTACGATCACTACTGAAGTTTGTAATGAATATTATAATATAGGTCAAAACAAAACTGTAGAACTAATTAAAAAAGAAGTTGAAGATGGAGTTAAGTTCGTTGAACGAATCACAGGAACCAAATTTGGCGACAAAGAAAATCCATGTTTATTATCTGTCAGATCTGGTGCCAGAGCTTCTATGCCAGGCATGATGGATACCGTTCTTAACCTTGGGTTGAATGATACCGCTGTTGAAGGTATCGCAAAACGAACCGGAAACGAAAGATTTGCATGGGATTCATATCGACGATTTGTTCAAATGTATGGAGATGTTGTACTGGGCATGAAGCCGGAATCGAAAGAAGACATTGATCCTTTTGAAGAAATCATTGATGAAATGAAAGAAGCAAAAGGAATTGAAGACGATACCGCACTCACCACAGATGACTTAAAAGAGATGGTTAGCAAGTTTAAAAAAGCGGTAACCGAAAAAACTGGCAAACAGTTTCCCGACGATCCATGGGAACAACTCTGGGGTGCTGTAATGGCTGTTTTTAATAGCTGGATGAATGATCGTGCTATCTATTATCGTCAATTAAATAATATTCCTGCCGAGTGGGGAACTGCTGTAAACGTGCAAGCCATGGTATTTGGAAACATGGGAAGTAATTCAGGAACAGGTGTTGCCTTTACACGTGATGCCGGAACCGGAGAAGATATTTTCAATGGAGAGTATCTGATTGATGCTCAAGGTGAAGATGTTGTTGCAGGTATCAGAACTCCTCAACAGATTACACTTGAAGGATCAAAAAGATGGGCCGTCTTGGCAGGGGTTTCAGAAGAAGAACGTAAAGCTAAGTTCCCTTCATTGGAAGAAGCAATGCCGGCAATTTATAAAGAATTGATGATAACCCAGCAAAAACTTGAAGATCACTATTCAGATATGCAGGATTTGGAATTTACCATACAGGATGGTAAACTGTGGATGCTGCAAACCAGAAACGGAAAACGTACAGGTGCTGCAATGTTAAAAATAGCCATTGATTTGTTAAAAGAAGGTAAAATTACCGAGAAAGAAGCATTGTTAAGATTTGATGCCAACAAATTGGATGAGTTATTACACCCGGTTTTTGATGCCGATGCAATCAAATCTGCAGTAGTATTGGCCAAAGGGCTTCCGGCTTCTCCAGGTGCTGCAACCGGACAAATTGTTTTCCACGCTGACGAAGCTGAAGAATGGGTTGCCCAAGGCAAAGATGTCATACTTGTTCGTATTGAAACTTCTCCCGAAGATTTAAAGGGAATGAATGTTGCCAAAGGGATTCTTACTGCCCGTGGTGGAATGACCTCACACGCTGCAGTTGTTGCAAGAGGAATGGGGAAATGCTGCGTTTCAGGTGCCGGTAAATTAAACATAAATTATAAAAGCCGATCACTTGTAGTTGATGGTAAAAGCTTGAAAGAAGGTGATTGGATTTCATTAAACGGATCTACAGGCGAAGTTTATGAAGGCAAAATCAGTACCATCGCGGCTGAACTAAGTGGTGACTTCGGGAAAATAATGGAAATCACAAACAAATATTCCACTATGTTAGTGAGAACCAATGCAGATACTCCACGTGACTCAGAAGTAGCACGTAAATTTGGTGCTCAGGGAATCGGACTATGCAGAACTGAACACATGTTCTTTGAAGGTGATCGTATCCGTCCGATGAGAGAAATGATTTTAGCGAATGATGAAGCAGGCCGAAGAATTGCATTAGAGAAATTATTGCCTATTCAAAGAGAAGACTTTGAAGGTATATTTGCTGCCATGCATGATCTACCGGTGACTGTTAGGTTACTCGATCCACCTTTACACGAGTTTGTTCCTCATGAAGCAGCAAATCAGAAAGAAATGGCCGACCAAATGGGCATTTCCGTTGAAGAAGTTAAACGAAAAGTTGAAGAACTTGCTGAATTTAATCCGATGTTAGGCCATCGTGGTTGCCGACTTGGAAATACTTACCCTGAAATTACCGAAATGCAGGCAAGAGCAATTATCGAAGCTGCATTAAACCTAAAAGCAAAAGGTATTGTTGCGAAACCGGAAATCATGGTTCCGTTAATCGGCACTAAAAAGGAATTGGATATGCAAGAAAGCATTGTTCGATCAACCATTGAAAAAGTTTTTGAAGAAAGAGGCGAAAAGATTGATTACTTACTCGGAACGATGATTGAGATTCCTCGTGCAGCTTTAACTGCAGATAAAATCGCAGAATCTGCTGAATTTTTCTCTTTTGGAACGAACGATCTCACACAAATGACTTTTGGTTATTCGAGAGATGATGCAGGTTCATTTTTACCAATATATATCAATAAAGGCATCCTAAAGCATGATCCATTTGAAGTTTTGGATCAGGAAGGTGTTGGCCAACTTATGAAAATTGCAGTTGAAAAAGGAAGAAAAACCCGGCCAAATATTAAAATTGGAATTTGCGGAGAGCACGGTGGAGAACCTTCTTCAGTAGAATTCTGCAACTCACTTGGATTCAATTATGTAAGCTGTTCCCCTTATAGGGTTCCGATTGCACGCTTAGCTGCTGCTCAGGCCGCAATTAAGCAAAATAAATAGTTAAAGTTAAGTTAATTAGATTTCTAAAGGAAAGCAGTCTGGAGCTGCTTTCCTTTGATTTGTTTTACAATCTTAAGCGATTTATAAAAATATTTTTCATTCTATAAACACAACAAAATCACTTTCACTAACAAATTTAACAGCTGCATCAATATGAAAAATCTGGACAGGCTCAGAAAAGCATTAGAAAACTATGGTTTAACTCAAGTTGACACAATTTACTATAATCCTTCTTATGATGAATTATTCAAGGATGAAACTAACCCTAACCTGCAAGGTTTTGAAAAAGGTCAGCTCACCGAATTGAATGCCATTAATGTAATGACCGGGCGATTTACTGGACGATCACCAAAGGACAAGTACATTGTCAAGGATGATATTACCAAGGATACCATGTGGTGGACAACTCCTGAATCGCCAAACGACAATAAACCAGTCAGCACAGAGGTTTGGAACGAACTCAAAGAAAATACGCTAAAACAGTTATCCGGAAAGAAATTATACGTCATGGATACATTCTGTGGTGCAAATCCCGATTCACGATTGAAAGTTCGCTTTATCATGGAAGTTGCATGGCAGGCCCATTTTGTTAAAAACATGTTCCTTCGCCCCACAGAAGCAGAATTGGAAAATTATGGCGAACCCGATTTTATTTCTTTAAATGCATCAAAAACAATCAATCCAAAATGGAAAGAACAAGGATTAAATTCGGAGGTTTATACGGTATTTAATTTAACCGAAAAAATGCATGTTGTAGGAGGGAGCTGGTATGGAGGAGAAATGAAAAAAGGTTTATTTGCCATGATGAATTACTATTTACCTTTAAACGGGATGGCTGCGATGCATTGTTCAGCCAATGTTGGGAAAGAAGGTGATGTAGCTATTTTCTTTGGTCTTTCGGGAACGGGTAAAACAACCCTTTCTACCGACCCAAATCGTCAGTTAATAGGCGACGATGAGCATGGTTGGGATGACGATGGCATCTTCAACTTCGAAGGTGGGTGCTATGCAAAAACAATCGATTTAGATAAAGAAGCGGAGCCGGAGATTTTCAACGCGATCAGGCGTGATGCGCTTCTTGAAAATGTAACGGTTGATAGTGAAGGTAAAATTGATTTCAAAGATGGCTCATTAACTGCAAACACACGTGTTTCCTATCCTATTTATCATATTGATAACATTGTCAAACCTGTTTCAAAAGCAGGTCACGCAACGAAAGTTATTTTCCTTACAGCTGATGCCTTTGGGGTTATGCCTCCCGTTTCGAAATTAACACCTGAGCAAACCAAATACCACTTTTTATCAGGGTTTACTGCAAAATTAGCTGGAACCGAACTTGGAGTGACCACACCTCAACCTACATTTTCAACTTGTTTTGGTGCGGCCTTTCTTTCCCTTCATCCAACCCGATATGGTGCTGAATTAGTTAAAAAAATGAAAGCTCATGGAGCTGAAGCCTATTTGGTAAATACAGGTTGGAATGGAACCGGAAAAAGGATTTCTATTCAGGATACCCGCGGAATAATTGATGCAATTCTTAACGGTTCTATCGAAAAAGCTGAAACAAAAATAATCCCTGTTTTCAACTTGGAGATTCCTACTTCACTCCCTGGTGTTGATCCGAAAATCCTTGATCCTCGCGATACATATACTGACGTGAACGAATGGAATAAAAAAGCCATTGATCTTGGCAGCCGTTTTATTAAAAACTTCGAGAAATATACCGACAACGAAGAAGGAAAACTTTTGGTAAACGCTGGTCCTAAAATTGGATAATTTCTGAGAAGTCTACTGTTTAGTAAGTTTTCATTTCTCGGTTTGATAGTAATCATAATTCATTAAATATGCAAATTTCTTGTCTTGGTAGAAAATAAATGTATATTTGTATAATTATTAACTTAACTTTTTATTACTATGTCAACCGGAATTGTTAAATTTTTCAATGAAAGAAAAGGTTTTGGATTTGTTGTTGATGATGAATCAAAACAAGACATCTTTGTCCATGCCACAGGATTAGTCGACCGAATTTCTCAAGACGACAAAGTCACTTTCGACATCACAGAAGATAACCGTGGAAAAAAAGCCATTAATGTAAAACGGGCTGAATAAAGTATTTCTTCCTTAATTGAAAAATTAAAAGCTCTCCAAATTGGAGGGCTTTTTATGTTACAATACCGTCATCAATCTGTTCCCGAAGACATAAAAAAAGCAAGGTTTTCGACCTTGCTTTATATCTTCAAATTAAATAATTCTATTGGTTAAGCATCACCGGCATAACCAACATCAAAATATCTTCTTTTTCATTTTCTGTATCAACGGGTAAGATCAATCCTGCACGGTTGGGTGCCGACATTTCAATTTTTACATCATCATTATCGAGATTTGATAACATTTCCTGCAGAAACTTCGAATTAAATCCGATCTCCATATCCTCACCCTCATAACTACAGGTTAGTCTCTCTTTAGCCTCATTTGAGTAATCAATATCTTCGGCAGAAAGGGTCAGTTCTTTACCTGAAATTTTAAACCTGACCTGATGCGTCGACTGATTTGCAAATATCGCTACCCGTTTTATTGAATTAAGTAAGGATAACCGATCAATGGTAAGCACATTTGGATTATTTGTAGGAATGACAGCATCATAATTTGGATACCTTCCATCTATCAACCTACAAACCATACTCACATTTTCAAATGAAAAGAACGCATTAATTTGATTGTATTCAATCTTTACCATAGCATCTTCTTTGGCAGTAACCAAATGCTTAAGCTGATTAAGAGGTTTTTTTGGCAAGATAAAAGATGCTGAAATTTCCCCAAAAGCATCTGTTCTTTTATATCTGACTAATTTATGCGCATCAGTGGCAACAAAAGTAATGTCATCAGGAGTAATTTCGCAAAATACACCCGACATTACTGGTCGTAGTTCATCATTCCCAGTCGCAAATAAAGTTTTATTTATTGCATTTACCAAGATAGGTGCCTTTATCTCGAAGGTTGTAGTATCCTCCAAAGCAGGAGCTTGTGGATATTCATCACTGCGATGGCCGGGTAATTTATATTTACCATCACCGGCAGAAATTTCAATACCCAAAGTCTCTTTATTTACCGATATCGTAACCGGAATATCAGCAAATGTTTTAAGCGTGTCAAGCAGAATCTTAGCCGGTATCGCAACCATTCCGGGTTCTTCGGCTTTGGTTGGTTCCAACGAAACAGTCATGGTTGTTTCTAAATCGGAAGCGGTAATAAATAACTTATCTTCTTTGAGTTCGAATAAAAAATCATCAAGGATTGGTAAGGTATTGCTTGAATTAAGAACACCACTTAATGCTTGAATATTTTTCAGTAACAGTGAGCTGGAAACTATGAATTTCATTTTACTATGATTTTAATAGAGCGTTGATTATTTAAAAGTAAATATATTAAATAAAATTATGAACCTGACGAATAAATATTTTCTTTCTCAACAAATTTTGCACATATGAAGGCACTATTTACTTTTTCTTTTGAAGGAAATTTTTGATTCTTCACCCCTTAATAATCGCTTGATATTATTATGGTGCATCACAGGGACAAACAATCCAACAGCAATGGCGAGTAAAATTAATGGAAGATATGGGATATGAAATAAAAAGATGACAAAAAACGGAAACGAAATCGATGCCAGAACCGACGACAAAGAAACCATTCGGGTGATAAAAAACACCAATAAAAATACCCCTAATACGGTAAGAACTGCATATGGATAAAGTGCCAATGCAATACCGAATAAAGTTGCGACACCTTTTCCACCTTTAAAGCCAACATATATCGGGAAAATATGCCCCAGGACGGATGCTGCAGCCATACTGATTTCGAGAAATAAAAATTGATTCTCACTAAGGCCGGTATTACTAAAAAATACACTGATGTATACTGCAAACCAACCTTTAAAAACATCAACGATGATAACAGGAATACCGGCTTTCAAACCAAGTACCCTGATCGTGTTTGTAGCTCCGGCATTTTTACTACCCTGGGTTCTGACATCCACACCATAAAAAGCCCTGCCAACCCAAACGGCTGTAGGGATGGAACCAATTAAATAGGCCATTATTATGGCAACAATTATGCTAAGTACACTAATCATCCTTATTTTGTCTTTAAAAATGTTGCTGCCATCCAATTATTTTTTTCCATTGAACCCACTAATTGTAGGTTGGCTTTATTAGCAGCTCGTTCGAGTTTTGTTAGATCAGCCTGATAAAATCCACTAAAATAAATTATGCCATCAGCATTCATCGCTGAGGCATAAACCTCCATATCTTGTACTAAAATATTTAAATTAATATTTGCAAAGATAACATCATATTTGTTAATAATGCAAGAAGCATCTCCTTGAACAACTTTTACGTTCGTGACATTATTCTTTTCCGTATTGGCCACGCAGTTTTTATAGGCCCATTCTTCAATATCAATCGCATCGATAAATTTGGCACCTTTCATGGAAGCCAGAATGGCTAATACCCCGGTACCTGATCCCATATCAAGAATTTCTTTATTTTTCAAATCGGCTTCAAGAATGTAGGCAATCATCATCGCTGTGGTTTCGTGGTGAGCGGTCCCAAATGACATTTGAGGTTCAATTAATATTTCAAATTCCATGTTTGGATCGGAAGGATGAAAAGGAGCACGTATTAAACAACGATTTGAAATGACAACCGCATCGTAATTACTTTCCCAAACCTCATTCCAATTACGATCCTGTATGGTCTCGTAGGTAAACGAAATATCAAATCCCTTGAATTTATCAGCTAATAAATTTTCAACTTTCAGGTTATCGAAATCGGCTTGAGGGATATAAGCCAATACGCCATCCTCAATTTCTTCAAAGCTTTCATAGCCTATCTCGCCTAAGAAAGCCATTAATACTTCCCAATCAATATCTTTATTCCCACTTCTAAAAGTAGATGCAACGTAATTCATAATTTCAAAAACTTTTATAGATGTGGTAAAAATCATCGGGGCTTAAAGATGCTCCCCCAATAAGGCCACCATCAACATTGGGTTTTGAAAAAATTTCGCGTGCATTTTTGACATTACAACTTCCACCGTAAAGGATGGACATATTTTCTGCAACTTTTTCATCATACTTCTCTTTAAGAAGTTTACGAATGAAAGCATGCATTTCTTCTGCCTGATCGGGAGTGGCAGTTAAACCTGTACCTATGGCCCAAACAGGTTCGTATGCAATTACTAAATTTTCAATTTCGTCTTTTGAGAGGTGAAAAAGGCTTTCGGATATTTGAGATTTTACAACCTCGAACTCTTTTCCATGTTGTCTTTCTTCAAGCTGTTCACCACAACAAAAAATAGGGCAAACATCGTTCTCTAACAGTTGCTCAACCTTTTCTTTTATTAATGCAGATGATTCATTAAAATGTTTTCTTCGCTCGGAATGCCCAACGATGCAATATTCAACATCCATTGAATCTAACATTGCCGCTGAAACCTCACCTGTATATGCACCACCTGAATGGCTGCTTACATCCTGAGCTCCAATGCATATCTTAAGCTCATCCGTTAAATCCGTTCCAACCTCCAAAAAAGGATAAGGGGGGCAAATAATCATGATTGGATTCTCAGAATCTTCATCACCGTATAAATCGATGATCGATTCAAATATTTCTTCAGCCTCCTGAAAGTTTAAATTCATCTTCCAGTTACCGGCTACAATTTTTTTTCTCATATCCAAATTTACAAAGCCAAAGCCATTGTTCAAAATTCCGTTAAGTTAAAATAGATCAAGTATACTTGATCCGGGGATCAAGCATGGCATAAACTACATCAACAATAATATTAATGATTACCAAAAGTATGGAGATAATTAATACCGAACCCATAATTACAGGAAAATCGTATTTTTCGAGAGCTTTAACGATTACTACTCCTACCCCTTTCCAATCAAAAACATATTCCACAAAAACAGCACCAGCCATCAATGAAGCAAACCATCCGGAAACTGCCGTAACCACAGGGTTCATAGCATTTTTCAAAGCATGTTTACGTATAATCCGTGAAGCCGACAATCCTTTTGCCTTTGCAGTCCTGATATAATCCTGTGATAAAACATCTTGTAAGGAACTCTTTGTAAGTTCGACCACTATGGCAAGTGGTCGAATTCCGAGAGTAATTGCCGGTAAAATAAGGTTTTTCAAGTCAAAATATTCACCGTTTCCAAAATCATCAACGGTTTTTAAACTCCCAAACATATTAAGACCTGTAAGATCCCCCAATAAATAGGCAAAAATCCAGGCAAAAATAATGGCTACAAAGAAAGATGGTAAGGACATTCCCAACACTGAAAAAAACATTGCTAATCTTTCGACAAATACATTCTTATTTATTGCCACAATCACTCCAATAAAAACGCCAACGATCACCGCAAATAAAATGGAAACCGTCGCCAGAATCATGGTATTGGGAAAAGCTTCGATCAGAATATCCGAAACTTTCCGTTTACTTTGATAAGATCTTCGCAAGTACGGTTTTTTAAGTACAATTTTTTGATCCGCAAGTTTGAATAAAACTATATATGAATATTTTTCAGGATCGAGATACCAAAAGCTAGGTTTATTCTTATAATTATGCACTGAGACAGGCGAAAGATCATTTAAGAATCCTAAATACTGTTTAGGCAAAGATTGATCTAAACCCAGGTCATGATTAATGGCCTCCACTGATGCAATATCAGCACGTTGCCCAAGCATCATCCTGGCAGGATCGCCGGGCAACACATTAAACAGCAAAAAAATTACGGTGATGACTCCGAACAGAACCAGAAGACCATAAAAAATCCGCTTAAGAATGTATTGAGCCATGTGTTAAAGATAGGATTTCTGTTTTAGAATCCGGGAAATTTTCTTTCAAGCTCGACAATATCAGGGCAATCATTATAATGCCATTTGGCAAGAATCTCTCCATCCTTTAATAGGACAATGCCTGGATTTGCACGAATCATCGTTTTTAAAACAATGTCATCTGAGTTATAAAAAACTAAATCTATGCCTGTTTTCGCCTGAAATTGTTCAATATCTTCACTTAAACTGCTGGTAAGCCCATGAATGGAAGACTCCCTTGAAGTCACATTTTCAACTAAAGATTTGATTTGGGATATAGCTTTGTCCGGAAATTTATTGACATTCCAGGTAACAATGAATAATTGATAATCCGATTTATGAATTATTTCATCTGTTAAATCGCTTCCCGACAGATCTTCAAAACGCAAATTATGCAATTGAATTCCGCTATGCTCCACCACACGCTGATCTACAAATTCCCATTCACTCATCCAAACAGAATCGTTCCATGGATAATTTGGTGAAAGATACTCCTGTGTTTCACCGGTTTTGGTGTTTTTATAGATTAAAAAGATTTCATCTTCTCGTTCACTATCCGGTGTCAAATCAGTTCCAACCTTCCATTCCCTGAAATCAATCATTGGCAAATGACGGTACTGATAAATTGAGAACCAACTAAATCCGACAATTCCTATCAGGATTAGGACAATATCAATTTTGGGGTTAAAGATTGATTTAAATTTCTTTTTAGAAGTAAAAATAAGGAGGACAAAAACCATCAATACCAAATTTTTATAAAAAGTCTGCCAATTTGTTAAAGTGATGGCATCGCCAAAACAACCACAATCAGGAACAGGACTGTATAACGCATCGTACAATGTAACTAGTGTAAAAAAAGACATCATCGCAAGCAACAACCATGAAAGTTGTTTTAATCGCAAATTCAGTACAAGCGAATATCCGAGTACAAATTCAACCATACACAAAGAAATTGATAAGAACAGGGCCAATGGCATTGCCCAATCCATTCCATAAGCTATAAAATAATCTTCGATCTTGTATGCAGTTCCTAATGGATCGACGCCTTTAACAAATCCTGAAAAAATAAAAACAAGGCCAACTAAAATACAGCTAACGGTTCGCAATAACTTCATTGGATTATTTTTTACTTTCTAGTTCTTTAAGCTTGATCATTGCAAATATTGAGTAGTTTAAAATATCATAATAGTTGGCATCCAAACCTTCCGAAATATTTGTTTTCCCGTCATGATCTTCAATTTGTTTGATGCGTAATAATTTCATGAGAATGATGTCGGTTAAGGAACTAATGCGCATATTTCGCCACGCTTCGCCATAATCATGATTTTTGGCTTCCATTAAATTCTTGGCCTCAGCCACATATTTATTATATAAACTCTCGACCCGGTCAATCGGTAATTCCATATTTTTTTCTGCTACGCCCAGTTCAAGTTGGATCAAAGCCATTACCGAATAATTAATGATCCCAATAAATTCCGGTTTCACCCCTTCCTCTACCTTTTGGGTCCCTTTATCCTCAATACTCCTTATCCGATTTGCCTTAATATAAATTTGATCCGTCAACGAGGGAGTTCGAAGAATTCTCCATGCGGTACCATAATCCTTCATTTTATTAAGAAAGATGTATTTACAATCGTCAATTACAGAATCAAATTGCTGAGAAGTTATATTTATCATTCATTCATTATTTTAGAGCTTCATTAAAAAACGGCAAATATCTTTTTGGTTGACCACCAAAACTTAATTTTAGAATCTTTACTTTTGTAGTGAACAGAATAAGTTAAGTTCTATGTCAGATATTTCCGAAGGTAAAAATAAAGAATTCTCTTCAATTAAGGAGCTGAAATCAGGCAGCAAATTACTTCCGCTTGATAAACCGCTGGTAATGGGAATTTTAAACATTAGTCCTGATTCTTTTTATGAAGGCAGTCGTTTCCCTGAAGCTGAAGATTTACTCAAAAAAGCAGAATTAATGATTGAAGAAGGTGCTGACATCCTGGATATTGGGGCGGTGTCAACCCGACCTTTTGCTGAAGAGGTAAGCGAACAGGAAGAACTTGAACGACTTTTACCTTCGTTAAAGAAGCTTAGAAAAGAATTTCCTGATTTATTTATATCGGTTGATACCTGGCGTTCGGATATTGCGAAAATTGTGATTGAAGAAGGAGCAGACATCATTAATGATATTTCAGGTGGATGCTTCGATAAAAAAATGGCAGAGACTATAGCTCATTATAAAAAACCTTTCGTTTTGATGCATACAAAAGGTGATCCAAAAATCATGCAAGTGGCTCCATCTTATAAGGATGTAAATCAAGAAATCATAGCCTTTTTTAATAAAAGAATTAAATATTTTTATGATCTGGGAGTTGATCAATTAATTTTAGATCCGGGATTTGGATTTGGAAAATCATTGGATCATAATTACGAAATCATTAAAAACCTAAAGCAATACCAAACTTTTGGATTACCTTTACTTGCAGGTGTATCTAGAAAATCAATGGTCTATAAAGTACTTGATATAACACCTTCGGATGCATTAAATGGAACCACTGTATTGAACACAATTGCATTGCTAAATGGTGCCAATATTTTACGGGTACATGATGTAAAAGCTGCTAAAGAAGCAATTAAAATCGTTAGCCGTATATAAACCTCGTCTTTTTTATTAAATTTGTTATTCAAGCTATAACCAATGTTTAATTTTATTATTCCGGGTTTTATCGATATCAGGATTCTTGATATTATTGACATCCTGCTGGTTGCTTACCTTTTATTTGAATTATACCGCCTGCTAAGAGGAACCGTAGCGATCAATATTTTAATTGGCATCATCGCCATATTCCTGATCTGGCAATTGGTTGATGCTTTAAAGATGGAACTGCTTAGTCAAATGCTTGGAGGCTTCATCAGCGTTGGGTTTATTGCACTTATTGTTATATTTCAGCAGGAAATAAGGCGATTTTTACTCGCACTTGGAACACCCACCTACTTTCAGAAAAGAAAAGGAAAATTTCTTTTTTGGAATTTCGACACGAACTATAAAGCTGAACTTGACATCGACAAAATTGTAGTTGCAACTCAACGAATGGCTGATGCCAGACAAGGAGCTTTAATAGTAATTACTGAACATAACGACCTCAGACACTATGTTCAAACAGGCATTCGGATAGATGCGCTTATTTCCCCAATCTTAATTGAAAGTATCTTTTATAAAAACAACCCATTACACGACGGGGCCTTGATCATTTCTAACAATAAAATCTTAGCAGCAGCTTGTATTCTACCTGTCTCCGACAATTCCTCATTGCCTGCAAGGGTAGGACTTCGTCATCGTGCTGCAATTGGGATCACTGAACAATCTGACGCTGTAGCTATCGTAGTTTCAGAGCAAAGCGGCAAAATAACATTTTGCAAAGAAGGAAAACGAACACCTTGTCAACCTGTTAAACTTAAGGATATATTGGAAGAAGAATTTGGGAACAAACCCATGAAAGAACCGTCGGATTCGGAATAAGTTCTCAGAAAAATATTTTAAGGTGTTAAATCAAAGCAAGCCAGACTCTGTAAGTACCTGATATATAATTTACCATTTGCTACAACAGGTGGGGTCCATGCTAAATATCGGACATTTTCCAGAGCATTATCCATGCTGCTGATCAGATTAAATTGATTTGGGTCGGGTTCAACAAGAAACAAATTGGTTTTATAATCCATACAGATTAAATATCCGTCAACAAAAATCGTAGTACCATTCCCCATTTTATTCGTGCTCCACATTTCTTTTCCTGTTAAAAACTCAATGCATCTAAATTTGCCCTTGTTACTTGTACTTTGACCGCTGTATCCATATAAAAATCCATCGATAAGAATTGGGTCGGAATGCTGAGCTGCAAAATCAGGGTTGGTCCAAATTACTTTGTACTTCTCTTTTGACGCTTTAATAGCCTGACTTCCCATCCCATATCCTGAAGTAAAAAACACCATATCCCCATTTACAATGGGCGTTGTTGCATTCACACCATAATCTGTCTCCCAGGGAAGCATCCACAATTCAGAACCGTCCATTGGGTCAATGCAAGACAATCCAATTCCATGAAATATCAATAAGAAAGTTTCTTCATTAAGTTTAATCGGCATGGCAGATGAAAATCCGGCTTTGCCAACTAAGGATTTCCAGATCAGTTCGCCACTCATTTTATCATAAGCCACGATTAAAGCATCTCCCCCACCTTGAACGATAACTTTATTTTCAAAAACAAAAGGAGATATTGAATAACCCCAATCCGGCTCTATACCACCTTCATCTATAACGCTTCTTTTCCAGTGCATATCTCCGTCAATCAAATTCCAACACGCCAAATCGCCACTTCTTCCAAACGTATAAACCCTGTTCTGATCAATAAAAGGAGTGCCTCTGGCTCCCTTTCCGTGAGGGGTTAGAGCTGGCGACTCGTATGATCCGGTCCAGATTAACTCTCCTGTTTCAGCATTCAGACAAAATACCAAATCGTTGTTTTCATCCCGGCCCGGAACCACCAAATGATCGCCCTGAACAGCAACTGACGACCATGATCCTGTTGAGTTATCCTGACATAAAAAATCGACTTGCCAATCTTTTTTAAGTCGGGAAGTCCAATTTGTTTTGATTCCGGTAGT
>PHDM01000182.1:1210-4274 GCA_002840985.1 Bacteroidetes bacterium HGW-Bacteroidetes-17 | reverse complement strand
CCTATCACCTTTATTCACTTTGCTTCTTGGATTGGCTTTCTTTAAAATAAAAGTTAAGTGGATTAATGTACTTGGAGTATTGATTGGTTTAATCGGTGCCATCGGCTTAATTTCCGTATCAGGCAATGCCAGTTTTGAATTTAATTTTGGATATGCCGCATACATCATTTTGGCAACTATTTTTTATGCTCTTAATGCAAACATGATTAAATCCTTTTTGCAGGATCTTGATTCATTTACGGTCACCATTTTTTCATTTTTCATTTTCGGGGTGCCGGCATTAATCTATTTGTTTGTTTCAACCCCTTTCATAATCCAACTGAATCAGGACCCCCATTTTTGGCAAGGACTGGCCTATGTTTCAACCCTTGCGGTAGTCGGGACCGCGATAGCCTTGATTTTCTTTAATTACCTGATTAAAATAAATACGGCAGTTTTTGCATCCTCGGTTACTTATTTAATCCCGATTGTTGCCTTACTGTGGGGGATTATTGATGGAGAGCATTTCAGCGTGGTTTATATCCTGTGGATTTTGATGATTTTAGTTGGAGTCTTCCTGGTTAATGCCAAGCGCTTGAAAGTCTTTGAGTTTAAAAAGTGAATTCGTTTAAAAAATTATCATTAAATGCTTTGTGCATAAAATAATTTTACTAATTTTGCACTTCCAAAAAATAACGGAATTTTAAAAAAAATTGAGATGTACGCAATTGTTGATATAGCCGGACAGCAGTTTAAGGTGGAAAAAGATCAAGAGATTTTTGTTCATCGCCTGGAAGGAGAAGAAGGTTCAGAAGTGAAATTTAGCGATGTAATGTTGTTAGATGTTGATGGCAAAGTAAGTGTTGGTACTCCTTTTGTTAAAGGTGCCAGTATTTCTGCTAAAATTCTTTCTCATGAAAAAGGCGACAAAGTTACTGTATTCCACAAAAAAAGAAGAAAAGGTTATCAGAAAGCCAATGGCCACCGCCAGTATTTTAGCAAAATTCAAATTGAATTAATCGCTGAAAACGAAGCTGCCGCCAAAAAAGAAACTGCAAAAGCCGCTGTAAAAACTGAAGTACCAAAAGCAGAAGCTGTTGTTGAAAAAGCTGAAACCGTAAAAAAAGCGGCTGCTCCTAAAGCAAAGAAAGAAGCTACAGCTCCTAAAGCAAAAGCTGCAACAAAGAAAACCGATAAAGAATAACATTAAAAATATACAATTATGGCTCATAAAAAAGGTGCCGGTAGTTCAAATAACGGTCGTGAATCACATAGTAAACGTTTAGGTGTGAAAATTTATGGTGGTCAGTTTGCACTAGCTGGCAATATCATCATCCGTCAAAGAGGAACTGTTCACAATCCAGGTGAGAATGTAGGTATGGGAAAAGACCACACCCTATTCGCATTAAAAACCGGAACTGTTGAATTCAGGAAGAAAAGAAACAACAAATCATACGTTTCAGTAGTACCTTTCGAAGAGGTTACTGTCGCTGCAAACTAAAAAATATTAAACTGTTTTTGAAAAAATCCCGATAGTCTCGGGATTTTTTTTTGCTCAATTATCTTATTAAACCCTTACTTTTGTATAAAATTTTACCAAAATGTTGCAAATCAGTTTTATTAGAGAAAACAAAGAACAAGCGATCCGCCTTTTAGCCATTAAAAATTTCAATGCTTCTGAACTTATTGATGAAGTTATACAGCTTGATGATAAACGTAAGGCTACTCAAAAATTATTAGACGATCAATTATCAGAATCAAATAAATTGGCGAAACTGATCGGTGATTTATATAAAAGCGGGGATACAGCCAAAGCAAATGAGTTTAAGCAGAAAACAGCCGATTTAAAACTTTCTTCAAAAGTATTAGCTGATGACCTGGCGCTTATTTCAAAAAATCTCGCTGATAAACTAATTGAATTTCCTAATATTCCGCATTCAAGTGTCCCTGCCGGAAAAACAGCTGAAGATAACGAAATCATTTATGAAGAAGGTGGAATCCCAATTCTGTACGATGGAGCAAAACCTCATTGGGAACTGATCAAGCAATACGATATCATCGATTTTGATTTAGGAAACAAAGTGACCGGTGCAGGATTTCCGTTTTACAAAGCTGCCGGTGCCCGTTTACAGCGTGCCCTGATTAACTTTTTTCTGGATGAAGCCATCAAATCAGGCTATACCGAATTTCAACCTCCATTGTTTGTGAACGAAGATTCGGCTTATGGAACAGGACAACTCCCCGATAAGGAAGGTCAGATGTACTATATTGGAGAAGATAATTTTTACCTGATCCCAACCGCTGAAGTTCCGATTACCAATATTTACCGAAATGTTATTTTAAAAGAAGATGAATTCCCTGTTAAGAATGTAGCTTATTCAAACTGCTTCCGTCGTGAAGCCGGTTCGTATGGTAAAGATGTTCGGGGTTTAAACCGTTTGCATCAATTTGATAAAGTAGAGATCGTTCAGATCCAGCATCCCGGTAAATCATATGAAACCTTGGAAGCGATGAAGGATTATGTTGCCTCTTTGCTTCGAAAATTAGAATTGCCATTTCGTATTTTAAGACTCTGCGGCGGAGATATGAGCTTTACTTCTGCATTAACTTATGACTTTGAGGTTTTTTCAGCCGCACAAAAAATGTGGCTGGAAGTAAGTTCGGTTTCAAATTTCGAAAGCTTTCAGGCCAATCGCTTAAAATTAAGGTTTAAAGACAAAGATGGCAAAATAAATCTGGCTCATACTTTAAATGGAAGTGCTTTGGCATTGCCCCGTATTGTTGCTGCTTTATTAGAAAACAACCAAATACCTGAAGGAATTAAAATCCCAAAAGCATTACAATCGTACACCGGATTTGATTTAATCAGTTAAGATGGTACGACCCAAAAAATCACTCGGTCAGCATTTTTTAACAGATTTGCATATTGCTCAAAAAATTGTGAGCAGCATCAGCGATGATGCAGTCAACGTTGTTGAAATTGGTCCGGGGAAAGGGGTATTAAGCCAATATTTGCTTCAAAATAACAACCTCAATATGCGTTATATTGAAACTGATCGCGAATCAGTTGAATATCTGAACGTAA
>PHDM01000182.1:0-1189 GCA_002840985.1 Bacteroidetes bacterium HGW-Bacteroidetes-17 | reverse complement strand
AAATTTCCTGAAATAACGCCAAATCTGATTCTTGCCGATTTTTTAAAATATGATTTAAAAGCACTTTTTGGGGAGGAAAAATTTTCCATCGTTGGCAATTTCCCTTACAATATTTCTTCTCAGATATTTTTTAAAACACTCGATAATAAAAATCAGGTTCATGAAGTAGTTGGAATGGTACAAAAAGAAGTGGCTGAGCGAATTGCCGCTCCTCCCGGAAGTAAAACTTACGGCATTTTAAGTGTGTTGCTTCAGGCCTATTATACTATCGAATATTTATTTACAGTTAAAGAGGGCGTCTTTTTTCCACCACCTAAAGTAAAATCGGCAGTTATCCGTTTAAAAAGAAATGAAGTAAGCTCATTGGAATGCAGTGACAGTGATTTTAAAGCCATTGTTAAAACAGCCTTTAATCAACGACGTAAAACCTTAAGGAATGCCCTTGGCACCTTTTCATTTGAGATGACAGAGGAAATTACCAACTTACTCACAAAGCGTGCTGAGCAGCTCTCTGTTGCCGAATTTGTGATTCTTACCAAAGCAGTAACATCTAAAACCGTCTAAAAAGCCTTATGCTGGTCAGATTGAGCATGTCGAAATCTCGTTTCAATTGATAATCAAACATCTCGACATTTATCCGCCTCCGGCGGAAGCTTGATGTGACATGTTTTAGATGTAGCTTGACTTTTCTGACTGCTTGATTCATTGATACTCTAATTCCTAGAACTTAAGGTTTGGGGGATTTGGGGATGACTTCCCTCTTATTAGGGTACGCCATCCTTGACTTTCAGGAGTTTTCAATTGCTTAAAAAAAAGAGATGATCCCAATAGGAACCATCTCTTTCAAAATATTACTAATCAATCATTATTTCACCCAAGCAGGCAAACGACCCGGTGTAAATGGAACACCATATTTATCCAGCTCTGTTTCGAGTTTTACGATTTCAACTTCCATGATCACTTTAATTCTGTCGTAAACAGGTTTTAAAGCTTCTTTGGCAAGTTGCATTTGTTCTTTCATTGTTTTAGTTGGACCGGCAGTCGATCTGAATGTACCATAAGCTGCAACTCCCAAGTATTCGTTAATTGAAGGAGGTGCCGGCCAGTTTTCTTCCTGACTTGCTTTTGGTTGCTGGCCGTCAAATTTCCATAAAATATCATCCAGTTCTTTTTCCAATGCAGATGCTTT
>PHDM01000032.1 GCA_002840985.1 Bacteroidetes bacterium HGW-Bacteroidetes-17 | reverse complement strand
ATAATCAATAATCAATAATCAATAATCAATAATCAATAATCAATAATCAATAATCAATAATCAATAATCAATAATCAATCGGCAATTTTTCCCCTTCTAATTTAGCAATCACCACAGCACCACAGGTGTCGCTCCAAACATTGGTTGCTGTCCTGAACATGTCAATTAATCTATCAACAGCCAAAATGAGGCCTACTCCTTCTAAAGGCAAGCCAACTGCTGAAAGCACAATGGTGATCATAACCAATCCGGCCATCGGAATACCCGCAGACCCAATAGACGCGAGCAATGCTGTAAAAACAATTATGATTTGCTGCAAGACTGTAAGATCAATACCGTAAGCCTGAGCAATAAAAATGGCAGCTACGCATTCATATAAAGCTGCACCATCCATATTGATTGTGGCTCCCAGCGGCAAAGTAAAACTGCTGATTTTACGTGAAACACCCGAATTGTTCTCTACAGCATTCATTGTCAATGGCAATGTTGCACTTGATGAGGACGTAGAAAAAGCGGTTAATAAAGGCAAGGTCATATTTTTCATATGTTTCCATGGATTTACCCGTCCGAATACGCTGATTATCAATGGAAGGGTGATGAGAAAATGTACTGACATTGCCAGAATGATAGTACCCATGTATAAACTCATCCGCTGTACCAAATGACCAAGATCATCCTGTTCAGCAATGATACGTGATACAATTCCAAATATACCTAGCGGAGTGAATTTAATGAAGAACATGGTTATCTTCATCATCACGTCAAAAATGGCATTAAATGCATCCGTTAGAACCTGCCTGGGACGAGGGCTTATTTGGGTTATGAAAAATCCAAAAAGTATAGCGAAAAAGATAACCGATAGGATTTGGTTATCATTAAAGGCTGTAAAAATATTGTCGGGTACAATATCGAGTATAATTTCTTTAAAAGATCGTTGTTGGTCCATTAAGCCTTCAACTTTAAAACTAAAGTTGAGATCTGCCCCTATACCCGGTTTAAAAAGATTTACAAAAAATAAACCGGTGAGTATAGCTATCAAACTGGTTGACATATAAAAAATCATCGTTTTCAATCCTAGCCTCCCAAGATGTTCAACACTGCCAACATTTGAAATTCCACTGATCAAAGAACTTAAAATAAGCGGGATCATAATAAGCTTCAGCATTTTAAGAAAAAGGATACCCATCCAATCGACCGCTTTGATATAGGGGTTTTGAACTGACCATTGAACAATGGTGGAGCCATGTTTTTGATATTGATCAGCCGACAGATGCTTTTTTAGTACATTCTGAAATTCATTTCTACTTGTAAAATCAACATCTTTTATAGAAGCTACAGATATTAAAACTTCATCTTCAACGATTCGGTTTGTCAACTTCTTCATTGTAGATTCGCTAACAGAATAATGATTGGAGAATATTATACCGTAGATGATGGCAAGGATTAATGCGATTAAAATTTGCCAATGCAATCGGATTTTTCTCATGTTACCGGATTAAAATAAATATAAGAATTAAGAAGGATTACTTGGGACTAAAACTTATTAAATACCATTACCTTAGGTTTGCCTTTTTCAACGCGGATTCTCCATTCCTTGGTTTTAAATTGACCTTGTCGCAGCCCCACTCCAATAATCCGGCTTTCCCATGTTTGATTTTTATCTTCAGGGTTACATTTAAAAGGAAAACGCATGCTAATTGCATCAGGATAAATAAAACCTTCTTTAGCCGACAGACCTTTTCCTGAAGCATTTGAGAACTTTAATTGGGTCCATGCATTTTTAGGAGTTTCAACAAATTCATAAACCGCATTCTCAAACAAGGAGATGTAATCACTGCCCATATTATTCAGTGTTGCTGTGATTTCATATACATCTTGTCCACCGGCTTCTTTGGCATAGGTAGCAATAAAACTTAATTCAATATTATTAATTTTTATCACCTGGCCTTCTTCCAAAATTTGCCAATTTTGTGAATAAACAATGTGACCGATAAGAATAAACACTCCGATCAGGAAAAATTTTATTTTCTTTTGCATCTTAGATTGATTTTGGGTTGGTTAAAAATACAGATTAGTGATCAGATTCCAAAACAATGTTATGCATTTTATTAAATATTATGGCCATATTCGTCCAAACTTCGGCACAGTTGTTCTAATAATTTATAACTTTAAAGATTAAATAATTTGTATGAAGGGCAGGATATTTACTTTAATCATCTTTTTATCCTTTACAATGTTGTGTTTAAATACCTGCAAAAAAACGGGGCCTTGTGACGATGGTGTAAAGGGGTCTTTCAAAAACCTTACCGGACTTGATGGTTGCGGCTGGGTTATTGTTCTCGAAGATAATAATCAGGTCATTGAGCCATCCAATTTAAATGATTTTATGATTGTTCCCTCAGAAGACAAAAAAATATGGGTAAAATATGAGCGTGCCCCTCTTGCTAGCATTTGCATGGTGGGAGAAGTAGTTATTATTAATTGTATCTCAGATCGCTAATTAGTAAAATAGCATATGTCAGACAATGCAGAATTATTTCTTGGAACATTTAATGAATTCGAGAAATTTTTAAAATATACATATAATCATGGCAAACATGATTCCTTTCGCATTCTGATATTTCAGGCATCCCGTTATAATCCCATTATTAAAAAATACAAAAACGACTTAATCACCTATGGTGATTTGCGTAACGCCATCATGCATAATTTTGATAAGGACGGAGAAGCCATCGCTGTCCCCAGAGATAAGGTAGTTAAACACTTTATCGAAATTTGGGAGAAAGTAAAAAACCCGGAAAAAGTAGAAATCTTTTTCAAACAGGTGCACATGGTTGATATTCATGATAAACTTTCTGAGGCGCTTAAGCTCATTCATGAATTTAAGATTTCACAATTACCGATCATTGAAAATAACATCGTGATTGATGTATTGAACAGTTTACAAATCGTAGAATGGTTATCAGGTTTATCTGAAGTTAAACCATCTGAAACAAAGATTAGCGAAGTTTTAGACAATTCAAGTAATCGCCGGAATTTCGCAATCATCCCTTCCGATTTTACAGTTTTTCAGGCTGCTGAATTGTACAAAGAATCTTACAAACAGAACCCTGTTAACCGCTATTATGATGCCTTGCTTATCACCAAAAATGGCACAGAAAATAATCCATTACTTGGGATCATTGTATTAAAAGATATTGCTGCTTTTCTGGGCTAACTCTTTTTTATCACCTAATTATTTTTGATTTGTGGCCTAACTTAGCTAAGTTTGAGGATCATTTTAAGCCAAATCTTAAATCATTCAGATCATGTTTAAAAAAGAAACTTATATCGCACGTCGTCAGACCCTAAAATCTAAAATAGAATCCGGTATTATTCTCATATTGGGTAATGAAGAAAGTTCAATGAATTACAAGGACAACGGTTATCACTTCCGCCAGGACAGCAGCTTCAGCTATTATTTTGGCTTGAACGTGGCAGGCTTAACCGGAATTATTGACGTTGAGTCTGGAGAAGAATTTATATTTGGCAATGATTTCACCATCGACGATATTATTTGGATGGGTGTGTTACCAACGATTAAGGAACTTTCAGAATCCGTTGGGGTCCTTAAAACTGGTCACATTGCCCTTTTAAACACCTTCATAAAGAATGCGGTAAAATTTAGTCGTAAAATTCATTATTTACCTCCTTATCGGCCTGAACATCATCTTAAGATTTTCAATTGGTTGGGTATCCACCCACTTGAGGCAGAAAAAAATGCTTCTTTAGAACTGCGGCTAGCCGTGATTTCTCAACGAAATTATAAAACTGCTGAAGAAATGGTTGAAATTTCAAAAGGGGTGAATATTTCGGTAGATATGCATGTAAAAGCCATGCAGATGGTAAGACCTGGGATGATGGAAGCTGAAATAGCAGGCGCAGTTGAAGGTATCGCCCTGGCTAACGACGGTCATGTTGCTTTTCCTGTAATTGCCACCATCAATGGGCAAACTTTGCATAATCATCATCATAGTAACATTATCAAAAGTGGCGATTTATTTTTACTTGATGCCGGTGCTGAAACACCGATGTATTATGCAGGTGATTTATCAAGTACTTTTCCCGTTGATAAAAAATTCACTTCGCAACAAAAAGACATTTATCAACTTTGTTTGAATGCCCACAACCATGCCATCTCGTTGCTAAAACCAGGCAAGCCTTTTAAAGAGATTCACCTTGAAACATGCAAAGTAATTGCTTCAGGGATGAAAGATTTGGGTTTGATGAAAGGTAATATTGATGAAGCAGTTGCAGCAGGGGTACATGCTTTGTTTTTCCCTTGCGGCTTAGGGCATATGATGGGGCTCGACATTCATGATATGGAAGGACTGGGCGAAGAATATGTAGGTTACGATGGTGAATTAAAAAGCACTCAATTCGGGCTTAAATCTTTACGTTTGGGACGAAAATTAGAACCCGGATTTGTATTGACCATCGAGCCTGGCATTTATTTTATTCCTGAATTAATGGATAAATGGCGTTCTGAAAATAAATTCATGGATTTTCTTAATTATGATGAAATCAATAAATTCAGAAAATTTAGCGGTTGCCGAAATGAAGAAAACTTTTTGATTACTGAAAACGGAGCTCAACTTATTGGAAAACCAAAACCGAAAAGCATAGAAGACGTAGAAAATACTCGAAACTCATAAACAAAACAATTATTATCCGGCAGGTTTTGATATACGTTTGCCTGATCAACTAAAGCATAACTCAACAAGCTATCATTGTATGGAAGAAATTACACGTTTCCAGCACTGGGAGAATATTTATTCCACTAAGGAACTGCATGAAGTTGGCTGGTATCAAAGAGTGCCAACAACATCACTTGAGATGATTAAGAAACTTAATCTCCCAAAATCGGCAAGCATTATTGATATTGGAGGTGGCGACAGTCACCTGGCTCCTATACTTATCTCGGAAGGTTATACAAATATTACGGTTTTGGATTTATCATCAAAGGCAATCGAACGAGCTAAACTACGATTGGGCGATGATGCATCAAAAATTGAATGGATAGTAAGTGATATTCTGGATTTCAAACCGAAAAAGAAATATGATTGCTGGCACGATCGGGCTGCTTTTCATTTTCTTACTAAAAAGGACGAGATTGAAAAATATGTAAGTATTTCGGCGGATGCTACCAATACAAATGGAAGTATTATTATTGGTACTTTTTCTGAGAAAGGGCCTACCAAATGTAGTGGGTTAAACATCAGCCAATATTCTACAGAATTACTTAAGAAAACATTTAATCATTGTTTTAAACTTATAGAAAGTCTCAACCCTGAACATACAACTCCAAGTGGGTTTAAACAACATTTTACCTTTTGCAAATTTGAGAGAAACTAAAATATTCATTAGGATTCCCTTATTAGGACAAAATTGAATTACTAGTACGATCCTCGATTTAAACTTGAAATTTTCTTTTTCTCCGAATAGAATTTAAAACTCTAAAATTTCTATCTTTAACAACCAATTAATTAACCTGCTATGAAAAAAACATCATTCCTCATCCCCGTTTCAATAATAATGCTTACTCTAGCTTTATTTAGTGCCGGTTGTCAAAAAAAAGTTTCAAATGATAATTCATTTTCATTTGTGTTCATGACCGACATCCATTTACAACCTGAACTAAATGCGGTACAGGGATTCAGGCAAGCACTGGATACCGTCGTTACTATGAATCCCGATTTTATTATCACCGGCGGCGACCTGATAATGGATGCCCTTGGGGTTTCTCATGATCGTGCCGATTCATTGTACAAATTATATCATGAGGTTACTAACGACTATGACATTCCTATTTATAACACGATGGGCAATCATGAAATCTATGGAATGTACATCAAGGAAGAAGGTATTGAAAACAACCCGGATTACGGCGAAAAAATGTTCGAAAACAGGATTGGAAAATCCTATCAAAGTTTTACGCATAAGGGCTGGAAATTTATGATCTTAAATTCAATAGAAGAAAAAACAAACAAGAGATATACAGGACTGATCGATGATGCACAAATTGAATGGATCAAAAAAGAATTGAGCAATACCGATAAAAATACACCCATTGTAATCAGCACCCATATTCCTTTGATTACAGCCTTTAAACACAGATCTCATGGAAGTACTGTACCAATTGATTCCTCTGGGGTAGTTTATAACTCAAAAGAAGTATTGGATTTGTTTAATGACTATAATTTAAAACTGGTTTTACAGGGACACCTGCACATCATTGAAGATATTTTGATTAATGGCACTCATTTTATTACAGGGGGTGCAGTTTCTTCCAGTTGGTGGGAGGGGAAGTACTATGGCTTTGAAGAAGGATTTCTGAAAATCGACATGAAGAACAATGATTTCAGTTATGAATACATTGATTATGGATGGAAGGTGGTGAATGATAAATGATGAGTTATGAGTTTGGAGTTTGGAGTTATGAGTTTGGAATTATTTTAAAAAAGTTGCGATGTCACGAATAAATTCAATTTTATTTTTGGTTTTAGTCATTGTATCAACATCATGCCAAAACAATGATATTCAGGAAAATGATGCTATTTTTCAAACTTCAACATTTGATGCATTACTTGCCGGTAATTATGAAGGTACGATGAGTTTTAAAGAACTTTCAAAAAATGGCGGATTTGGCATTGGGACATTCAATCAACTGGATGGAGAAATGCTCGCACTGGATGGAAATTTCTATCAAATAAAAGCCGATGGCATGGCTTATCCTGTGAGTTCTGAAATGAAAACACCTTTTGCCGTTGTGACTCATTTTGTTGCAGATGCAAGCTTCACTTTAACCAATGAATTAGATTTTAACCAACTCAATAATTTAATTGACAGCATTATTCCAACTAAAAATATTTTTTATGCCATTCAGGTTGAAGGTAAATTTAAACAAGCAATTACCCGAAGTGTTCCAAAACAAAGCAAGCCTTATCCGCCTTTGGTTGAAGTGGTAAAAGAGCAACCTACATTCGAATTTATTTCAGAAACCGGCACCATGGTTGGATTTCGCGTTCCTGATTATTTTGGAGGCGTAAATGTTCCTGCCTATCATTATCATTTTATTAATCAAGATAAAAGTCGCGGTGGACATCTTTTAAATTGTATTATCACTGAAGCCACAATTTCCATTGACTTCATTCATGAAACCCAAATTTCATTGAATAACTCTTCAAGTTTTTATCATTTAAACTTAGATAAAACCAGATTTGAAGAGATGGAGAAGGTCGAGCGATAACCTTTGTTATTTTGATCGGTATATTTATTAAAACAAGCCAAAAACAGGCCGGGTAGTCTCAAGCTTGGAGGAACTAAGCACATTTTTTCACCCTTCACTCTTTCAAATTGCCCATTCTCTCCTGTCGGAAAAATTTAGGTGATAGCAGATGATGAACAAAGATTTGTAACGAATCAGAAATATCTCTTAGCCGGTTATTTCTTTATGTAATGATTTTCATTAATATTGCAGGGTAATTTTTTTAAAATGTGGAAAAAAATACCTGAAAGAACCTTCCTTTTGGAATTAGCCAAAATTGGAGGTATGATGTTTTGGTTCCTTACATCTACGTTAATAGCTGTGCTCTCTCCAAAAGTAACTGAACCAATTAACAGAATATTAATCATTTGTCTTTTGGAATCCATTTCGGGTTATTTAGTGATAAGTTTATTATTTGCTGTTCTTACATTTATTAAAAAGAAGTTTAAATCAAAAAGAAATTTTGCTTTCTTCCTGTTCCCTTTATTATTTATATTTTCTTCTCTATGGGAGATTTCCAATACCATATTTAGTTACCTATACACAAATAAGTTTATGCTTATAGAAACAAATTTTTTAATCTACAGCATCTATTTCATAACCCCTATAATTGCACTTACCGGTTTATATTTCATGATAAATCATTGGCTTAATTACAAAAATCAAAAAGAAATGACTGTGATGGCAACTAATCTGGCCAACGAATCTCAACTGCAGATGCTGCGTTATCAGATAAATCCTCATTTTCTGTTTAATTCTTTGAATACCATCCGATCGATGATCGAAGCAGATAAGACCATTGCACGTAAAATGGTTACTGAATTATCCAATTTCTTCCGTTACTCCCTGTCGCAAAATAATGACAACGACACTTTCGAAAATGAAATTAATGCGATTAAGAATTATTTAGAAATTCAAAAAATAAGATTTGAAGAAAAACTGATCATTATTTACGACATCGATGAAAAAGCATATATAATAAAATTTCCCTTTTTTATTGTACTTCCTTTGGTTGAGAATGCCATCAAGTATGGATTACAAACGAGTAAAATGCCATTGACCATAAAAATTAACGCACACTTGAATGAGCATTTGGAAATTAGCGTTCAAAATACAGGGAAATTAGTATCCGCTCCAATTGGTGAAGAAAGTACTAAAACCGGAACAGATAACATTAAAAAAAGATTGGATCTTTGTTACTCTGGAAATTATTCGTTTAGTATTTCTGAGAAAGATTCGTGGGTAACAGCTCAAATAATAATTCATAATTTTCGAAAACAGTTATCAGAATAACCTGAATGAAAAAGATCGAAGCCATTATTGTTGATGATGAGCGTCCGGCACGAATAGAGCTGAAATTCTTATTAAAATCTATTGAGAGTGTGGAGGTTATAGGTGAATCGGACAATGTTGACGATGCTATTGAACTCATTCAAAACAAAAAGCCGGATCTCGTTTTTTTAGACATCCAACTTGCAGGTCAAAGTGGGTTTGATTTACTTGAAAAAATTGCGATCACTTTCAAGGTAATTTTTGTGACCGCTTACGATGAATACGCTATCAAAGCATTCGAGGTTAATGCCACTGATTATCTGTTAAAACCTGTTGACCCTGTAAGACTTGAATCCTCAATAAGAAGGGTCTTTGAACAAAATATCCAAGCAAAATGCAATAAGTTAGGATATCATGATTCGCTATACGTTAAGCTAACAAACAAAACTGCCAGGTTTATTAAGCTAAGTTCGGTTGTTGCCATTACATCCGTAGGGAATTATACAAGGTTGCTTGCAAATGATCATAAGACCTATATCATTTTAAAAACCATGAAACAGTGGGAAAATGAATTACCCAATGAATATTTTATCAGAATCCATCGTACAACCATTGTCAATATTGAATTTATACAAAAAATTGAAAAATATTCCGACCTTCACCAAAAAATCTTCTTATTGAATATGGATCAATCATTTGAAGTAAGTAGAAGTTGCGCTTCAAGATTAAAAAGTATCGGTAGATAGCAAGCAGTCTTTTCTCATTTTTTCCATTTTTCTCAGCTTATCATTTTTTTCGACCGCTCGTCACATTATTCTTTGATGCGATTTCCTGTTGTATTTCCTTTGCAGCCGTTTTCAAAAAAATTTGTTGGAGGAAACGAAAATTTAATTCATAATAATTAGAACAAAAAATGAAAAAAACAACTTTAACATTACTTTTCATAATGATATGCATAACACTTTCTTTCAGTCAAAATCTTTCACAAACTGTAAGAGGGATTATACATGATGCGGACAATAAATTACCGATAATAGGTTCGGCGGTTATAATTTTAGGTTCTGATCCTTTGATTGGTACAACTACTGATGTGAATGGGGAGTTCAGGTTAGAAAAAATACCCATAGGTAGAATTTCCTTAAAAATATCTTATCTGGGTTATGAATCCAAAAATATTTCAAATATTGAGGTAAACTCTGGTAAGGAGGTTGTCCTAAGTATAAACCTGCAGGAATCTGTTATACAACTGGATGAGGTAGTTATTAAACCCGACAGGAAAAAAGGTGAAGCGCTCAATGAAATGTCATTAATCAGTACGCATTCTATATCACTTGAAGAAACGAAACGTTACACCGGTGGCATGGACGATCCTGCCCGTGTAGTTTCCAGTTTTGCCGGGGTAGCTGCCACTCCTGATGGAAGCAGTGATATCATCGTACGAGGCAATTCGCCCAAATATATGCAATGGCGCCTGGAAGGAGTAGAAATTTCAAGTCCTTATCATATGGATGATCAAAATGCATCATTTGGGGCACTGACCGCACTGAACAATAGCTTATTGGCCACCTCTGATTTTTACACCGGATCATTTTCACCTGAGTATGGCGATGTGTTGTCGGGTATATACGATGTAAAGCTCAGAACAGGAAATAATGAAAAATTTGAAGCGACATTGGGAGTTGGTATTATGGGCACTGATATTACCTTGGAAGGGCCTTTTAAAAAGGGGTATTCGGGCTCGTATCTTGTAAATTACAGATACTCTACAATTTCATTGATTAGTAAACTCGGTTTAGTAGATGTTAGTGGTGCTTTAAATTACCAGGACGCAACTTTTAAAATTGTATTACCTACAAAAAAAACAGGTACATTTTCTTTTTTCGGCTTGGGAGGTTTAAGTGGTGTTTCGATGGAGAACATTGAACCGGATGGTTTGTCAACACCCGGCAGTACAATTAAGAGCTCATTAATCAGTAAAGATTTCGAAAAGGCTAATCAACTGTCAAACATTGGCATGAACCACACCTATTCAATTAATACAAATAGCTTTATTAAAACATCTCTTTCATATTCGGGAAGCAGTATTAAAGATGATGTTTTTGAGTCGGACACAATAAGATTATACAATGATACAGGTGAATTTTCAAGCGATTCTATTACCAATAAAATAGAAACTTTTAAAAACAGAATAACCAAGTCGAGCTACAAGGTAGCATTGGCTTATAATAATAAAATTAACACTAAAAACAAAATTCAGATAGGCTTTAAATATACTTTGTACTGTTACAACTACAATCAAAGCATGTACAATAATGAAGCAGAAGCACTGTTAAAAGTGACAGATTTCAAGAAAAATGCAAGTGCCATAAATAATTTCATTAGCTGGAAACACAGTTTTAATGATAAATTTAACCTTGTTGCCGGATTGCATAATACGAATATCTTGCTAAACCACAAAAGTACAATTGAAACGAGAATAGCAATGAACTGGAAGCTTAACAACACAAGTTCGGTTCATGCCGGGTATGGCAAGCACAGTATGATGGAAAGTGTACACAACTATTATACTAAAGTATTGCAACCAGACGGAAGTGTAGTTGAACCGAATAAGAACCTTGATTTACTTAAAGCAAATCATTTTGTACTGGGTGTTGAAAAACGTTTCTCTGAAAATTTAATGGCTAAGGTTGAAGTCTATTATCAAGACCTTTACAATTTGCCTGTAGAAAACAATGATACAAGCTACTATTCAACCATAAACGAAGGGATCAACTACAGATATGTTACATTGGTAAACAAAGGAACCGGGAAAAATTACGGATTAGAGTTTACCCTGGAGCGGTATTTTGATAATAATTACTATCTGCTGTTTAATGGTACATTGTTCGAATCAAAATATAAAACGTTAGAAGATGAATGGAGAAATACGCGATATAACAATAACTTTTTAATCAATATTTTGTGGGGTAAAGAATTTAAAAACCTCGGCAAAAAGCATAACCAAATACTTGCCATAAATGCCAAAGCTTTTTTCGAAGGAGGCCAAAGATACATTCCTTTATTAAGAGATGTGCAAGGAAATATAGCTGTTGACCCTGCGAACGACAAATATTGGGATTATAATAAGGCCTATACCCATAAACTTGATAATATTTACCAATTAAACTTATCGGTAAGCTATAAGTTTAACAAGCCAAAAGCCACACACGAGATTTTCCTTGATTTGATGAACCTTACCGATAACAAGAGTAGAATGTCAGAATATTATGATGAGAGCAAACCCGACAAAATAGGTTACCTGACTGAATTTGGCTTCTTCCCAAATTTAATGTACCGGATATATTTTTAATCTAAAAATTAAAAATAAAGACGGTTGTTCATGTTAAATCGCATATTCTAAACAACTCAAAGAAATCAGCAATCAATATTTTAAATAAATTATACCTATAAGTACTTGAATTTTAATTAAAAATAAATATGATGAATAAATTATCAAACATTATGAAAAAGGGAACCATAATTCTCTTTTTGACCGCTGTTTTTCTTCTCTCCGGATGTGGAATTAATTCCGGGTTAGTAAATCAATATAGTGTAAATGGGGCAAATACAAATGTGATTCTGCAAAAAAAGAATTTTAAAGTCATTGGAACCGTCAGTGGAGAATCTTCAGATCACTATGTGTTTTTCATAGGAGGTCGTAAACAAAATTTAATTGCTAAAGCAAAGCAAAATATGATTGATAGTGCCAAGCTTGACGGCACATCTAAAGCAATAATTAACGTTACTACTGAAGAACACAATGTTTTTAAATTTGTATATATACAAAGAGTAATTACAGTTCATGGAACATTAATTGAATTTCTAGAGTAATTTTTTAAGTGTTATTTGTACTCATTTTCTTAATAAATGAATATTTATGAAAGCAATTATTAGCACAAAATTTGGCCCACCGGAGGTTCTTCAGCTAAAGGAGGTATCAAAACCAAGTCCGAAGGACAATGAAATCCTTATAAAAGTATTTGCCACCTCCGTAAACTACGGAGATCTTTTGGCTCGAAATTTTAAAGAAATCACTCCTCGAGAATTCAATATGCCTTTTCTATTCTGGTTATTCGGGAAGATTTATTTTGGCTTCACAAAACCAAACATAACTAGGCTGGGAAATGAGTTCGCCGGAGAAATTGAATCGGTGGGCAAAGATGTAAAATTGTTTAGGCCAGACGATAGGGTTTTTGGATATCTTGGTCAAAACATGGGTGCCTACGCTGAGTATCTCTGTATTTCTGAAAATAGCGTGCTGGCACTTATGCCAAACAATATGACATACGAGGAAGCTGCCGTTGTTCCTTACGGGGCAATCATGGCGTTGAATCTGCTTCGAAAAGTAAATATTAAACCCGGACAAAAAGTCCTAATCAATGGCGCTTCCGGAGGAATAGGCTCAGCCGCGGTTCAAATTGCCAAACATTTAGGGGCAGAAGTTACGGGAGTATGCGGTACTCCAAGATTGAAATTTGTGAAATCGTTGGGTGCTGATAAGGTTATTGATTATATCACACAGGACTTCACCAAAAACGATGAGGCCTATGATCTGATTTTCGACATCTTAGGCAAAAGTTCGTTTTCGCGATGTAAAAGCTTGCTAACGCAGAACGGTCGCTATCTTTTGTCCAGCTTCAAAATGAAACAGCTTCTTCAAATGTTATGGACTTCAATGGTAGGAACCAAAAAAGTAATATGTGCTTTAGCACCGGGTAGTATTGAAGATCTGATTTCAGTCAAAGAGTTGATTGAGTCAGGCAAAATAAAAGCGATCATAGATCGACGCTATCCGCTGGAACAAATTGCCAATGCCCACCGATATGTTGAAAATGGCCATAAGAAAGGAAATGTCGTGATAGCCATTACACATTAATCCTAAACGCCTCACAATAAGAAAAAATTAAAAAATAAATAACACCATGAATACAAAAAATAAAAAACTGATTAAATTCGGTGAAGATGTGGAAGGATATAATATACCGGTACTAAACGAGCGTGAAATAAGAGCTGCCGCAGGAATCCTGTTTCTGGCCACCTTCACCTCTCTGATGTTCATCCTGTTTAATGAGAACTTCGTTCCAATAAAGTACGTCATCGCCTTTTTCCTTACCGACTTTTTGATACGGGTTTTTATAAACCCTAAGTTTTCGCCTACCCTCATTCTTGCCCGATTGATCGTGCAGAATCAAACTCCTGAATATGTAGGAGCTGCCCAAAAAAAGTTTGCCTGGATAATCGGTGTAGTATTATCGGCAGTTATGTTCTACTTTTTTATCATCATAAATGCCTATAGCCCCATTACAGGTATTATCTGCTTAATTTGCCTGATATTCCTGTTCTTCGAATCTGCTTTTGGAATTTGTTTAGGATGTAAATTTTATCCCCTCTTTTTTAAGGATAAAGTACAATACTGTCCGGGTGAAGTTTGTGATGTAAAACAAAAACATGACATTCAAAAAACATCTGCAGGTCAAATCATGGTTTTGTTGACCTTTATCGGATTTATCATTCTTGCTGCTTATGTAATGAAAGACAGATTTAGTCAAAAACCATACGATTTGTTTGGAATTAATCAAACTGAACAAACCAAATAATCTATAAAAATGAGAGCAATTATTTGCCCAAAATACGGCCCTCCGGAGGTCCTTCAACTCAAAGAAGTGGAAAAACCTACGCCAAAGGATGATGAAGTACTCATTAAAATATTCGCAACCGCAGTAACCGCAAGTGATATTTTCATCCGCAGTTTTCAAATACCAATCCGCTTCCGGATTCCCGCACGAATAATGCTTGGGTTAACAAAACCCAAAAAGTCCATCATAGGTTTGGTACTTGCAGGAGAAATTGAAAGTGTAGGAAAAAATGTAACAAGGTTTAAGTCAGGAGATCAGGTATATGGTCTTACCGGATACGGGTTTGGAGCTTATGCTGAATACAAATGTATGAAAGTCACAGATTCGATACATGGATGCCTGGGGTTAAAACCAACAAACTTAACCTATGAAGAAGCCACTGTAGCCGCTTATGGAGGACTTTTGGCCTTTCAATTTATGGAAAAGGCAAATATCCAACCCGGTCAAAATGTGCTTATTTATGGCGCTTCCGGAACAACAGGAACAATTGCAATTCAATATGCAAAGTATTTGGGAGCAAAAGTGACAGGAGTATGCAGCGGGTCCAATATGGTGTTGGTAAAATCTTTGGGGGCTGACACATTGATAGATTACACGAAAGAGGATACTTTACAACCCGGTATTCAATATGATTTTATACTTGATGCCGTTGGTAAAATGAAGACTTCAAAATTGAAAGAGGCGTGCAAAAAGGCTCTTGCTCCGGGTGGAAAATATGTATCAATAGATGATGCAAACCTATTGTTAGACTCTAAGCGACTGGCTTTAATCAAAGAGTTGATTGAAGCCCGACATATAAGACCTGTTATTGACAGATGCTATCCTTTAGAAGAAATTGTGGCGGCTCATAGTTATGTTGAAAAAGGACATAAAAGAGGAGGAGTTGTAATAACCGTGGTTTAAAATCCGATCAAACCACTTATCATCTTATCTGACCCCTTATCATAATTTTCTTTGATGAAGTTTCTTGTTATTCTTTCTTTACAACCTTTTTGTAAATAGTTCATATGACGCTATTGGAATTATTCATTCAGAAATACTTTCTGGAATGATTAATTCAACAATAATATTCTGAACCAAATGAGAAATTCAAACTGAATACTTATTTCAATTAATCCTGCTGAATATGCGAATGATAATAAATTAAATAAAAAAACAAACAATAATTTTTATTAAAAATTTAAAATGATGAAGACAATATTAATTACACTTCTGTATACGGGGATTGCTTCCGGGATTTTTGCCCAGAAAATAGATTTTTCGGGCTATTTAGCTCCCAGCGGGGGAGTACACACTTCTACTCCATCTGTGGTAGATAAGAATGGAAATATATTTGTTGCAGGTGGCACAAGAGAGGGGCTAAAGGTAACAAACGATGCTATGCAAAAGAATTATAATGGGCATACTTTAGATGATTGGGCCGGAGGCGATGCATTTTTAATGAAACTATCACCAAACGGAGAATTAATTTACTCAACTTATATCGGCGGTTCAGGTTCTGAGTTCTATTGCCTGCAAATGTCCATTGATGAATTTGGCAATGTGTATGTTGGTTTTACAACAGATTCAAAGGATTTGCCGGTTTCAGATAATGCCTTCCAAAAATCAATAAAAGGTGATAATGATCATTACATTATTAAGTTTTCCAATGATTGCAAATACATCGCATCTACCTACTTGGGAGGTTCAGGAAGTGATCATTGGACAAGACTCGCTGTTCATAAGAATACCTTGTATTTATTTGGGAAAACCAAGTCAATGGATTTCCCCACAACACCAAAGGCGATTCAAAAGGAGTATGATAATTCCGCACCACTTGATAGTACTAACAGGTATATAGTTGGGGACATAACAATTACAGCGCTATCTTTAAATCTTGATAAGATTCTGTATTCAACTTATTTAGGAGGTAATTCTCTGGATTTTATTAGATCCTGTTCTTTCGGCTTAGATGGAGAGATTATTCTCGCCGGTCAAACATATTCTGATAATTTCCCAACTTCAAAAAATGCGTATCAGAAATCGATGAATGGAAAGCAAGATGGCTTTTTAACAATACTAAACCAAAAGCTGTCTAAGATTGAATATTCAACCTTTATCGGAGGGGATTCAACCGATTTGGTCAATTATATATTTGTAGAAGATGCAGATAATATTATTCTCGCCGGTGAAACAAAATCACCCAATTTCCCTATCACTTTCGACGCAATAAGTAAAAAGTATATTGGAGGTAATGCTGATGGTTTTATTACAAGATTTAATCTGAAATCGAATAAGCCGGTTTATTCAACTTTCATAGGAGGTGAAAGAACCGATCATTTAAGATATATCGCAAAAACCGAAAAACAAGAATACGTGTTGGTCGGGACATCGGCATCAAAAGATTTTCCGATAACTAACGATGCACTGGACCAGTCAATTGATGGTGGATTGGATTTGGTAGTACTATTACTTGACAAAACTCTGAAGACAATTGAATATTCAACTTTCGGCGGGGGCTCAAAGCAGCGAATTATGGATCCAATCTTCAACTATTTTGAAGGGGGGAATTTGATTATAACATCCATGTGTGTTACTCCTGATTTCCCTGCAACATTTAAATACACTGAACCAAATAACTCCTGGACTAATTGTATCTGGAAATTTGATTTGAATAGTAAATAAATACATAATAAAAAGAAGCAGTCTTATCTGGTGCGGAAAATCTGATATAGTTCGAAATATTATTAAACATAAACGAAAATAAAATATGAACAAAAAATTCCTGATCACTGGTTTAATTACAACAGTAATTAACCTTTTGCTGAATGCGGGTGCTTATCTATTTATATTAAAAGACATCTATCAGTCGCATCCTGCCATATCGGAGGACTTTATGAAACAACTTCACCGAAAACCCGATCAATTAATCGTTTGGGCAATGGTTATCACTTCATTGGCAATGGGTTTTCTAATAACCACAGTAATGAAATGGTCAGGAGCAAAAACCTTTTTTTCCGGTCTAAAGAATGGATTTATATTCGCATTCCTTTTTTGGGGTTCTGTTAACTTCGGATTATATGCTTCATCAAACTTTTTTTCTCAAGCAACTGTATTTGTTGATTATGCTTGTAGTGTAAGCGCAATGACAATTTCAGGATCTATTGCAGCATGGCTTTTAGGTCGAGGAAAAGCAAATTAAGATGACAACTTTTGATATTAATTTGTAGTTGTTGGCAAAAAAACTTTAAATATGATAAGGAGACAAGAAATTGAATGAAAAATTGAAGAGAAGAACTTGTTTGGCCTTTTTGGATATTGTCATGATCTCCCTGAATGTGTTCATGATTATTACACAGTCTGTTTATTCACAAAATAAACCGGAACCAAATAAAGCTGATTCAATTATCCAAATACTGGACAAAGTCGTAACCGATGAAAAAGCACCAGGAATTATTGCAGCAATTATTTCAGGTGATGGCATCATCGCCATTGGTTCAGCAGGAGTTCGAAAGTTCGGTACCAATGTACCTTTTTCAATCAACGACGCAGTGCATCTTGGATCATGCTCAAAAGCAATGACAGCAACCATGCTTGCCACTTTGGTAGCAGAAGGAAAACTAAGTTGGGAAACTAAATTGATTGAAGCTATTCCGGAAATTAAAGATAAGATTCATCCTACTTATCATAGTATAACACTTTGGCAATTGCTTACCCATCGGGCTGATGTACCCGATTTGTGGACATTCGATCAAAGCAAATCCAAAGAAAGACGCCTTGCAGTATTGGTTGAAATGTTGAAAACAGAAGGAAATCATAAATCAGGAGAATTTAATTATTCCAACCTTGGTTATATTGCTGCAGCTGCTATGGCAGAGAAAATTACGGGCTTAAGCTGGGAAGTTTTGATGAAACAACGTTTGTTCGATCCATTAGGGATGAGATCTGCAGGTTTTGGTGCCCCTGGTGTACCCAATAAAACAGATCAACCATGGGGTCATCAAAAATCCGGAGACAGCTGGCAACCAACTCAATCTGATTGTTCAGAGGCTCTTGGCCCCGCAGGAAGGATTCACTGCACTATTGAAGATTGGGCAAAATTTCTTTCCCTACAATTAACCAATAAAAATCAAATTCTTGATCAAGTTTTTTTGAATAAATTAATTGAACCGGTCGGTTTTTACGCCGGAGGTTGGGGTGTTAGTAAACAAGATTGGGCAAAAGGAAGTTTGATAACTCACAATGGCAGTAATGGAAGATGGTTCACCACCGTGTTGGTTGCGCCAGAATTGAACAGAGCCTTTGTTGTATCAACTAATTCACGTGACTTTAGTGTTACCGAAGACATGTGCAATGAAATAATCACCAAATTGATTAGAATGGAATTAAAAGCTAAAAACAACTAATTCAAGAGATGGAAATGTTATAAAAATTTATAAAAAATCAAAAGATATAAGAATGAAAAAAGCCTTGATCATATCAGTGCTATTAACTAATATTATTGTTAGCTCATGTTTTGCACAAAAACAAATTGATCTTACCTATATTGCTAATGCAGGGTTTTTAATTGAATGTAAGGGAAAACAAGTATTAATCGATGCTTTATTTAAGCAAGGCTGGGACACTTATTTAACACCTTCAAATGATGTTGCCACAAAAATTATTAGCACCCAAGTACCATTTGCGAAATCCAATTTGATACTCATTACACATGATCATGGCGATCATTTCGATGCTACCATGGTTGTGGATTATCTCAAAAAAAGCACTAAGAATATCCTGATTGCCCCGCCCCAGGTCATCAATGCGGTTTTAAAATATCAGGATGACAAGAACCTGAAGGATCAAATGGTAGAACTGGATAAAACGAATACCGCAATAAATGATACAACCATTCAGGGAATTCGAATAAGATCCTTCTTTATTCAACACGACACTCGCCCAATAATTGAAAACTTTGGATATTTAATAGATATTGATGGAATAAAGGTTTTTCATTCAGGAGATAATACCGGCTCGGAAATAACAGAATTTGAGAACCTGACGCTACAAAATGAAAAGATTGATCTAGCCATATTGAATTTCTATGGATTTTGGAGTACAGAAGAAGAACGGGCTTTCACAAAAAAATACATCAATCCTAAAAATATTGCCTTAATGCACATTCCTCCTGCAGAAGTTCGAATTGTAAAAGATTCGGTCAACACCATAAAAAATTTCATCGATATTTCCGTATTTGAAAACAGCATGGACAAAAAATCTTTCAATTTTAAATAAACATAATATTTAAACCATATTTGTATGAAAACTATTAAAACACTTTTATTTATTGCATTATTTTTTCTGAACATCCATTTTTCTGTTGGACAAGATGTTATTGAGTTACCTCTTAAGTCTGTAGATAAAGAATATTTTGAACTTAAAAAAGTTCTTGAAAAAATGGATGCAAGCGACAATCAGAAGTCGATAGAATTAAGTAATAAAGCCCTAAGTAAATTCAAAGATCCTGAAATCAGGTATTACCTGATGTTTTGGGAATTATCCTTTCACTATGCAAACCTGAAACAATATGATCAATGCTTTGATATTCTTCAGAAAGGACAGAAAGAAGGATTTTTCTACTTCTTGCGCAACGAAGACAATACTTTTCCTGAATACATCACAGAGTTGAAAAAGCTTGATGGGTTTGATGTGTTCATTCAAAAAAATACCCTTTTAAAAGAAGAGGCTTCAAAAACGGCAAATACGGAATTCATGATTCAACTCCCTGAAAATTACAACAAAAACAATAAGTACCCTCTTTTACTAATTTTGCATGGTGGAATCGGCAATATACCCGATTTACAGATGGACTATATGTCGGATAAACTGAAAACCGGATTTATCCTTGCATATTTTCATGGTGCTAGCTTAGCCGGAACATATACCAGGGCTTTTTCAAATGGATGGGCCGGTAGGGTCAAAAAAGGATATGATCAAATCATTACGAAATATGCTGTTGATAGCACAAAAGTCATTATAGCAGGACCTTCAGCAGGTGGTGCACGTTCTATCATCCTTGGCGTGAATTATATTATTCCGGCAAAAGGTTTACTCTTGTCATTTGCAGTAACACCAGGTGGCATAGACAGTACTACTTATATCAATTCTGCTAAAAGAGGACTTAAAATTGCATTGCTTTGTGGCGAAAATGACTGGGCCATTAAGGCACAAAAAGAACTTGGAGTTAATTTAGACAAATATGGGTTCACAAACAGATTTGTTGTATTCCCTG
The DNA here is from genome assembly GCA_002840985.1 of Bacteroidetes bacterium HGW-Bacteroidetes-17. Classification (GTDB taxonomy): domain Bacteria; phylum Bacteroidota; class Bacteroidia; order Bacteroidales. The sequence goes on along the minus strand of PHDM01000032.1, from coordinate 20,869 downwards.
AAAAAGGACACGAATATCCTGATAATTGGTCATACCATTTGGATACTTCCCTGGAATTTATTTTAAAGGAAGAATAAATCTGAGAATTCTATTTTTCAAGATCAAAAACGAAACGATTGATTAAATAAGCTGCAATTTAACATTTGTATTAAAAAAAGCACATGCGAAAATTACTTTTTTTAGCACTGATGGGATTTCTTAATCCACTTCAATCCCAAAAAACACAAAAATTTTCTGTTTTAAAAGGAGACTCTCTCGGGAGCTCTTATGTTATGGATAATAATAAAAACTTTTTCCATATTACCAGAACCAAACAGAATTATTCAGATGTATACGCGCATTGGGTTCGGATCGATGCTGCAATTGATAGCCTGAAACACACCAATCTAAATCCATATATAAAATCTCTAATATGGCCTCAGGCTGCTGTTACAGGACAACCGTTCAGTTTTACCGTACCCGACAATATATTTTATGATGAAGATAATAAAGTTTCTCTGACTAATCCCACACAGTTGATCAATGGTAATCCAATACCTGAATGGATTGATTTTTATCCGACAACAAAACTATTTCTAGGGAGATATCTTGAAACAAGTGAACTTACTGTCATCGTAGTTGTTACAGATTCCTATCTGTCCATGGCTAATTGCCCGGCAAAATAATTATAACGGCCAATTCCGTCAAATGATAAAAAATCAATGATATTCGAACAAAATTCCATAAAAAAAATTGTTACCCTATTAAAATTAAACCCATGAAAATCGAAACAATTAAAAAAACAGGTTTTGCATTATCAATTATTGTGTACCCGTTAATGCTCTTTATTGGTTTTGTAACACATCCCAATTTATTAGCTATGGAACCACTTCAAACGGTTGAACAACTGGTTAACAGGTTTCATAATAATACCATGTACCACATCGGACATCTCGTGGTTACCTTCGCCGTTCCTGTAATTATTATATATTTCATTGGAGTGATGAATTTATTACAAGGAAAAGGAAAAGCATTAGGATTCTGGGGTGGTGTAATAGGTATCTTCGGTGCATTTATTTTAGCTGTCGATAAAGGTGCCTTATGCTTGACTATGTCAGCATTTGACACACTTCCTGAAGACCAATTTACCGCTTTTATGCCCTTCTTACAGGTAATTATTTCAAAAGAAGGTTTACTATTTATTGTGTGGTTGCTATTTGCACTCATTATTGGAGGTATTGTGCAAATCATTGGTTTGATGAAAGAAAAGGTAATTCAAAAATGGCAGGGTATTTTTATCATTGTAGGGCTCTTGCTTTTACTGAATCCGGATATTGAATTAATAAGTTCTATTGGATCTGCATTAATGTGTATAGCTTATATACCATGGGGCATAAAAGAACTCAGGAATATATAGTTAACCTTAATTCAAATATCAACAAGAGGAAAAATGACATTCAGATTACTTTTTAGAATTTTTAATTTTTTTGCGAAAAAATACATTATTAAGAAATGGGGTAAGGAATTTTATGCTGTCTATATAAAGACTGCAAAACAGAAACTTCAAGAAATTGAGTTAGAGTTACCCCCAAAAGTAGATAGTTTCTTTGCGACTGACTATAAGAGCATTGTGGCCTTTGTCCCGATTTACTTTGCGTTGATGAAACAGGATATCGCCCGAAATGAAATCGATTTGGTTATCTGGAACACGATTGAAAGAGTTTACAAGTTAATGCCTCCCAAGGGTGGAAAGAATACTTACAAAAAGATATTGAATAGATTGAAAACCTATCAAATGAAGGGAGAATTGGGTCTTCTCGGGAAAAACGACTGGGTGTTGAAGATTGAAAAGGAGGACAACGGGTCGTATTATTGCCGGGTAACCGAATGTGGAGCACGTAAAATTCTGGATAAATATGGTTATGATTTTATTTTCCCTTGCATGTGCCGTGTTGATCATCTTACGATGAGTTTAAGAGGATTCAGGTATGAACGAGACAATACCCTGGCCGATGGAGGTGAAATGTGCAATAACCATTTCATGGGATTGGGTTTTACTGAATGGGCACCTGAAAAAGGATTTAATACCAGAAAATAGCTCCGTATTATCTCTCTAATATTCTGTTTGTTAATCTGCACTTCAATTATTTTTTCGTTTTTTTGTAATAAATATGCTCCATGTCATACTTTATAAGAAAATGTTTTAAATCATGAATGAATTGAAGCAAGATTTTCTTGAAATATTATCAAACTATCAAGGCATATTACATAAAGTAAACCTGATCTATTTCAAAAACAGATCTGATAGGGAAGATAATTTTCAGGAAATCATTTATCAACTTTGGAAATCATTTCCTGATTTACGGAATAAAAACAGCCTTGGTTCATGGATTTATGCGGTTTCAATCAATACATCTATTTCCAGACTTAAGAAAGACTCACGAATTGAATATCGCGAGAATCTTCCCGAATCCATAGATACGATTGATATTGCAGAAGAATTGTCTTTAAATGAATCATTTCAAGTTCTATTAAAAGCGATTTACAAACTGAATGAAATCGATAAATCGATCATGCTGCTGTATCTTGAAGAAAGAAGCTATGATGAAATTGCTGAAATTCTTGGTATATCACCTTCGAATGTGGGGGTGCGAATAAACAGGGCAAAAAAATTATTGAAACAAAATTTATAACATCTGTAACATGGAAACGAACGAATTAAAAAATATTTGGAAGAAAGTTGATGCCGGATTTAATCTAAAAACCAAAGAAGAACTCAATCAAGCACTTGCTGCCAAAACAAAAAAAACGATCAATAAATTTTTGTTAATCCTTAGCATTGATATTGTGGTATGTATTGGCATGCTTGTTTTTCTCATCATAACAGCACTGAATAGGCAGGGAGATGTTCTCTATCTGGTCAACAATTCCGTCATTGGTTCAATTGTAATTATTTCCTTAATAGTTTCTTTACTTTCATTGAATAAACTGTATAGCAATAAATTCAACTTATCCTTAAAAGACTGGGTGGATCAAAGAATCAAAATGTTATCAGGATGGTTATTGGGCAAATACAGCAAGTTGTATATTGTTTTAATACCGATTCTTTTAGTAATGATAAATCTATCAATCCATGTTTATTATGACCACAAACCGTTTATTGAGGTGATAAAAAATGAGGAATCCATTGTTGGTTTGATGGTTGGTTCTCTTGTCGGATTATTTGTTGCTTTCTTCGTGCTAAATAAAATCCGCAAGTTTCACTTAAAAAATCTGGAATCTTTGAAAGAGTTGCATGCATCTCTGTGTAATGAGCAATAATACAGATAAAACGCTACTGTTGTAGCTTGATTTATTCCTTTCTTTCATTTTAAAAAATTAATACATATGCAAAAAATACTCATATTTTTGATTGCGACTTTTGTCAACATCTATGTTTTTGGAGAAGAAATCGTCAAGGTACAATTATCAGATGGAGAAAACATCTCTGGACAATTAAAACTTCCAGATAATATAGACAACGTTCCATTATTGGTAATCTTTGTGCATGGCACAGGACCCAATACTTATCTAAACAAGAGAAAAATTGGGAATATTCAGTTTAACTATTTTGATCTGTTTGCCGACGAATTCAATAAACGAGGTATTGGATTTTTCTCATACAACAGAAGAGGTGTTGAGATTGGAGATACTCCCCCATATTACGACAAAATTGATTCTGTAAAGTATTCTAAATATCTGCCCTTAACTGAAACTGAAGATATAGAAGCAATTATTTCACAATTGAAAAAGGATAAAAGATTTTCAAACTCCAAAATAGCTTTACTTGGTATGAGTGAGGGAACAATTATTGCCTCGATGGTTGCTGATCGAAAAATAGAAAAAGTTGATGCATTGCTACTTGCCGGTTATGCTAACGACAACCTGTATGATGTAATTAAATGGCAATATTCGGGGAATTCATCCATGATAAACCTCCGTAAATACTTTGATATCAATAGAGACAATATGATCAGCAAAGCTGAATATGAATCAACCGACACCATAGCGACAATGGGACGAACCCGGGTTTTAAGAAATGCCTCCTTTGAATCGCTCGATCATGTAAATGACAGCATCCTTGATTTTCGTGACTTTGCCATCAGAACTACCCCATACTTCGAACACTTGTTAAAGATGGTCGATTCGGGCAATGATGCATTGATATGGCAAAATTATTTCAGAATAACCAGTAGTTGGCTGAAAGCGCATTTTCAGCTTGAAGCCAATAAAACAAGATTGTTAAGATTGGATATTCCAATTTTTATCTTTCATGGTACCGAGGATGGCAATGTTCCCGTTGAAGGAGTGTATGATATTCAATCAAGATTCAGACAAGCAAATAAAACAAATCTGAAATGTTTCATCTTTGAGGAACACAATCACGATCTGAATTATTTGGATTGGCCATTTGAACATCTAATATCAGAAGGTTTGAATTCAATTTTTAACACATCGGAATTGCTATTAAAGTAGGCAACTATTAGATACCTTTGTGCGCCAATATCGCTGATTACTTGAAGAGTAAAACAGTCTTTTTAACGATATGGTTTTTTTTGAAGTTCTCTTATAAAATTCCTGGGGATTTCTATAGAATATACAATAAATCTATTAAAATTGCCATCCTAATAAATTGATTTTCCCTATTGATATGATTTTTTATTGGTCTTGTGATTAGAAATTCATTAAGTCAAAACCATCCATCATTTTATCTGACCCCTTATCATAATTTTCTTTGATCAACTTTCTGTTTCTTATTCCTTTGCAACCGTTTTGGTATTAAATAACTAATAAATTATGAAAAATAATAACCTACAACTGAAAAGAGGATTGAAATCAATTCTCATAACCCTTGCTTTTTCTTTTTTAGTAAATCACGGATTTACACAATCAGTGCCAATCGATAGCCTTTTTCTGGGTCAAACCCTTCCCGGAAATACACCAAAAAGGTTTCCTTTATCAGTTAGCCAGGGATCCTTTGCTGCCGAAAGGATCGTAATTTCTAATGATGGCAAGGATATTTATTATTCAGAAATTGAAGCATACTATCCCTTAAGAGGAGCAAGCATTAAAAAGTACACTTATTCGAACGGTAAATGGATCGGCCCCACCAGACTGTTTGAGGGCTTGGCACCGGCATTATCAATTACCGGAGACACCATGTATTTTGAAAGAATAGAACCTGAAAAAAATTCCGAGACCTATATTTCTGTCAAAAATGGAGCCGGCTGGGGCAATCCAAAAAGGATTTTAACCGGACTTGATGTGGCACATTATTATCAATTTACCAATAATGGAAATTATTATATTTCCTCGAAATCAGGTAATGGCGCCGGATTAAATGACTGGTGCAGGCTCATCATTAAAGGCAATGATACCACTGCATTAAGTTTTGGAAGACCGCTTAATACAGGCGGTGAAAATCAGGATTTCTTTGTTTCACGTGACGAATCATTTATGATCGTGACTAACCGTCCGGCTTTGGCAATAAGTTATAAAAAAGAAGATGGCAATTGGACAAACCCCAGAAACTTTGGTCCGGAAATAAATTTTGGCCTCGGAAGCTGGGGCCCCTGGGTTACTCCTGATAATAAATACCTGTTTTATACAACCGGCACGAAACCCGATTATTCAGATGTTTATGTTTATTGGGTTCGGATCGATGCTGCGATTGATAGCCTGAAAAACACCAATTTAAGCCCATATATAAAATCATTAATCAAACCTCAGGCTGCAGTGGCAGGACAAGCATTTACATTTACTGTACCTGACAACATATTTTTTGATGATGATAATAAGACTGCTTTGATTTTTACTGCACAGATGATAGACGGCAAACCGATCCCCGCTTGGATTGTTTTTGACCCCTCAACAAAAACTTTCTCTGGCTCACCCGTTGAAGCAGGTGAACTTACGTTAATAATAGTAGTTACCGATTCTGAAAATGCGACTGCCTATTGCCCGCTCAAAATCATCATCACGGCTAATACTGAGAAATAAAAACTGCTAATGCTTTCGATCATCAAGCATCATAAAAAAATAACATTCATAAATAAAATATTGAAATTCTATTAAACAAAAGGAGATGTAATCATGAACACAACAATTAAAATTAAGCAAATAATTCTTTTCTCAATATTTGTTACTTTAACGGTCTTTGCCAAAGCACAAACCAATTTTATTTACGGGAAACAATTTGGTTCAGACAATGACGGCGTTGCTTACAATCCGGTAAGCGATCAGTTCGGTAATGTTTATATAGCCGGTGATACAAAAGGAAGCTTTGCAGGCAACCATATTGGTAAATCGGATGGATTTGTCACCAAATTCGATAGTACAGGCAATATCGTTTGGACCAAACAATTTGGAACCGATGAAGATGATATCATTAATTGGTTAGCAATAGACAGAATGGGTAATTTGTACGTGACCGGTTATACGACCGGAGTTTTAAATAAAAAGAATTTTGGGAAAGAAGATTTACTGGTTGTTAAGTTCGATACGACAGGAACCATAGCGTGGCAAAAACAATATGGAACGGATAGTACTGATTTTGGGAATAAAATATATTTGGATATCCAAGGGAACATATACGTGGCCGGAACTACCCAGGGATTGATGGGCAAATCATCTTTTGGTAAGACTGATTGCCTCATTTTAAAATTAGACAATACAGGTAATACCATTTGGATCAAGCAATTCGGAACAAATGAGCATGACGAATGCGTAGGAATAACCGGTGATATGGCTTCAACCATTTATGTATGCGGATATACTACAGGCGACTTAGCTACCCAGTATAAAGGTAAAATTGATGGATTCATTGGTAAATTCACCGACGCCGGAGAACAGGTAAAACTCTATCAAATTGCGACCGAAGAATTGGATATCGTGACAAATATTATCGTAGACAACAAAAACAACATATATGCAGGTGGTTGGACAAGTAGTAGTTATGACATTAAACATCAGGGAAAAGGAGATAGTTTTTTATTACAGATGAATGAAAATCTGGAAACCATCTGGACACGGCAATTTGGAGCCAGCGAAGGAGATGGGATTAACGGAATTGCTTTATCAGAACAAATGCCTGAAAATATTATTGTAAGTGGGTGTCAGAATTGGCCCAACTCCTGTCAATCTTTTATTCGAATTTATAAGAAGGACGGCACTTTGGTTTCGGTTAATAATTTCGTTGCCGGCGGAAAAAATGGAGGAACTTGCGGTAAAGGACTTTGTAGCAACTGCTTTGGTCAGCTGAAAACAATTAGTATCGCTGAAATTATATAGAAAAACAACCGACAATCCGATATAACAAATGATTCATGCAATAATATCACAATTATTAAGACTGCTATTAATGATTTGTTTTATTCTTTTCATTTTGTTCATATTATTTAATTCATATCCTGCTATGAAAAATTTAGACAAACCAATTTTACCCAATAATGATGAAGGCTATTTCTTCGAAGTTAAGGATAAGCAGAAATTATATATATATGATTATCAACCCAATGAAACTTATAATTCCACCTTATTTATCATTTCCGGAATTACCGGAATAAACCATATTGCCGAAAAGGATCTCATTGAACAACTGAGTAATAATAAGAACAGAGTTGTGGTTATACATCCTCGCGGAACAGGCTATTCAGACGGGGTTAGAGGAGATATTTCGAATTTCTCGGATTTTATTAACGATTATATTGAAATTATAAAAAGCGACAAAGATTACAATTCAAATCAACACAAAATCGTACTTTTTGGGCACAGCATGTCAACGGCGGTTGTATTGGCTGTTGCCGACAAAATAGAAAATGTCGACGGTGCAATTCTAATAAATCCACCTTACCTATTAAAAAAAGTAAAAGGAATGACACCCAGCATCGGTGAATATGTGAAATACGCGTGGTATTATCTTTTTGATAAACACGAACCCATTGTGAATATGGCAGGTGATCCGGCAAAAATTGAAAACGAAGCAGACAGAAAAGAATCAGAATCAAGAGTTAATGACCCATTACTGGTTAAATATTTCAGTTTATATGTGATGACTGAATCCAGAAAATTAATGAGTTTGATGATTGATTATTCCCAAAAAGCAAATTATCCATTATTGCTGATTTATGGGCTGAACGACAATATTGTAGATAAAACCGGATGTGATCTGATATTCAATAAATGGAGAAATGAGAATAAACAATATTCGTTGATCGTAAACGGTTCGCACGGAAAATTGACCGTAAAATCGGCAAATGAAATTATTATAAAATGGATAAACAACTTATAAGATATCTGCAAAGAATCGATTAAGTTTTACTCTTAATGATATATAATAGAATGATTTATTTACTAAAAATAAATATACCGCTATATTTGTATACCCATTGCGGCATAGCACTTATGAGCATGTTAACACCAATATGTAGGCCTTCACCGAGAAAGAAAGAATTAAATGGAAAATATTAAAGATTTAATAGAGAAAAAAGTTTTTGAAACGCCATTCATTGATACTCATGAGCATTTGATTGATGAGTCTGAACGACTGGATTGTATAGAACCAATAATTCCTTGTGATGATTGGGCGTTATTGCTTAATCATTATTTTGGCTTCGACTTGATTTCAGCAGGAATATCAAAAGAAAAGTTTGATAAATTATTCTCAAAACAGCTTAATTCATTTGATAAGTGGCAAATCTTAAAGGAATACTGGCCTTTTTTAAAAAACACAGCTTCAGGATTGGTATTTCGAAATACAACCAAGATACTTTACGGTATCGACGAAATTTCAGAAGATAATATTAATGAACTACAACATAGGTACGAAAAAACAAGAAAAAAGGGATTTTATAAATATATCATTCAAGATATTGCAAATATTAAGCATTGTCATGTACACTCCCCGATTATTGCCTGTAAGAAAAGTGAGTCTCCTGAATTATTGCATTTAGATATTGCATTAAATGGGCTAATTCAAGTAGTAGTAAAGCCCTATTCTGTTCCTGAAAACGTTAAGATTAATTCTTTATCAGATTGGCACTCGCTGATTGATTGGTGGTTTTCCGAATATAACCAAATTGCAAAGGGAGTGAAAATCGGGAATGCTTATTCTAGAAGGCTTGATTTTGAAAGGGTCGAGGCCAACGAAGTTGAAAAAATATTTATTAGAAAAATCAGTTTACAAACAATTAGTCCAGGGGAGGAAAAGAAACTTCAGGACCATTTGTTCTGGTACTGTGTTGACAAAGCTACTGAATACGGATTGCCTGTAAAAATACATACGGGCCAATGGGCAATGAATAATGTAATGAACATGCACTGGGTAAAGGACAACCCATCAGATTGTGCTTCACTGTGCAAGCAAGCTCCAAATGCAAAATTTGTCTTTTTCCATTTATGCTATCCTCATTATGAGGAAATGCTTTCTTTAGCAAAAAGTTACTCAAACGCATACATTGATATGTGCTGGTCTTGGTCCATTAACCCTTTGGCAGCTAAAGATTTTTTGAAAAAGTTTATACTTACTGTACCAAACAATAAAATCTTCACATTTGGAGGCGATGATAAGATTGTAGAGAATGTAATTGGACACGCTTTTGTTGCCCGAAAAGGGATTGCTCAAGCTTTGACTGAATTAGTAGCTGAGAATTGGATAACAATAAGTGATGCGCTGGATTTAGTAGATCATTTAATGTATAAAAACACTGAGAAAATATTTGATAAATCAAAGGTATAAAATCCCAAAGCAAGCTTTGAAAACAAATTCCGCAGCAGAGCTGCCGGGTACCTGCCCGGCCTGTCAGGCGGGTTATACCCTCCAACTTCATATAGTAAAAGGACGCCATCCCGATTTTATCGGGATGGCGTCCTTTTTTTATCTAATTTATTTCTGCTATTTTAAAGTTGTGCTTTTAGATGTACTTAAAAACAATCCGTTAAAAAACAATTTAAAAGTACCATGCGATTGAGCCCGGTACAGAATTTCCGGTCCAAACAAATACAAATTCCCTTTCCCGACTTTTGCTTCTGCAATGGCAACGCCTCCGTACAAACGGTCTTGTCCCCATGCCCATCCGCTGGTTAATGGTTTATCACTATCGAACCATGCAATTGGAGTTAATCCCTTTTTATCTGCATTGGGTTGAAAACGGAATACAGGGCTTTCATCGAAGAAAATATCAACCCTTTCATTCATACCATAAGCAATGGGTTGTTTATTATCCATCCTTACTTGCAAAATGGTTGCCGGAATATAATAAGTTTCAGGTCTTAAAGGTTTCCCATCTCTATCAATCATATGATTACCAATGGGCAACTTTAGATGTTGAGCTAAATTTGTAGAACTTCCAATAGCAATGATACTTCCCCCATTATTCAAGAATGAAATTAATTGAGGAATTGTTTTATCGGGCGTCACCTGTCCTAACCATGATCGATATTCTTCAGGTATTGTATTCTCGTCGATCGGACCTCTGCCGAATGCTGGTTGAGCCGATCGTACTTCTCCTGACGGAATTGCTCCTGTAACAAAAACAAGTACATCAAATTTTTTATTTAAATCACCTGCATCAATTGCTTTAGGATAAACAACTTCAAACGGGAATTCAAATTGCTCTAACAGCCATCTGGTCCACCCGGAAGACATCGATCCACCATAACTATCCCACAAACCAATACGTGGAGCAGAAATTTGCAAAGCCGCAGATGCAGGTTCATAAGCTGCGCCTTCGAAACTCAAGCCAAGTTCAGCCGACATTTCTTCAAGCATTTTTAAACTCGAACCTTTAGCTTTAATATAAATGGTACCTACGGGATAAGTCTTGCCATTCATTTCAAGTGGACTGGTCAACCAATAAACCTGATGTTTGGCTGCCAACAAACGATTTGTGGCCACCGCTGCATCGTTAATTTTATGAGATAAAAGATAGCCTTTTGCATCTTTACTATTTATCACCTTTCCTGCCAAAGGTTTTGCAAAGCCTTCAATTTTCTCAAAAGGACCTTTTACATCATCCAGAATGCGATCAAACTCAATGCCCATCTGGTACGATAAAGTATAGCCTGCATTGTCGTAAGGAGCAACTGGCGGTCCTCCGGGATATTGAAAATCATTAGGATGATCCTGAGGCTCAAACAAATCCAAAATATGTGGCCTGAAAGCCTGATCTGTTTTGAAAATATAGGATCCAACAGGATAAGTTTTTCCGTTCACTTTAAAATCTGCGGTTGCTTGTAATACATCCACTCCATTTTTAATAAAAGTGTTTACAAATTTTGTTGCTGTTGCAAAATCAACCTGATCAGCAGAAAGAATGAAAGCTCTTGGATCACGGTTTTCTGGAGCACGAAATAATTTAAAATTTTCAGCAGGAACGCCATTCCATCGGCGAGATGCCCGTGACATGATCTCAGCTAATTTTGGATCATTTTTAAGTGTATCATTCACTTCTTTAACAATTTTCGGATGAATGGTCCAGTTATCCTGACTCCCTTTTTCAATATTTTTCTTACCCATCAAATACCTGTTGAAAAGAACGATTTCTTTATATCTTGATGCATAGTCCAGAATAGCCATATTCATAGAAATTGAGTACTGAATCGCTTCCCTGAAATATAGTATTTTAGGTTCGACAGGGAAAGGCATATCCGTTCCAGGAAGTAATTCTTCCGGATATAAACCCAATTTCTCCGGAGTTGGATTACCTTTAATTTCGGTCAACAACCCAATTTGATTATGAAAATATCCGGTGGTTCGTAAATTACCGTTGAACCAGGTTGAATAATTTGCTTTCGATCGCATCGCGCTACCAGGCAAACCATCAGCGATTAAACGGCTATGCATTGCCGTACCTAATGTTTGGATACCAATTACCAACAAAGGATCAAAATAAAAGTTTACAGGATCTCTGAAAGGAGGTACAAACACGATTGCTCCATTTGGGCCCGTTTGATGATGGTTGTACATAATTTGAGGATACCATTCTTTATACATAACCCGGGCCATATTCTCAGTTTCGGGTTGGGTTACCATGTACGAATCTCTATTATTGTCATGACCAATGTATTTGTGGTATAGTCTGGGTAAATTATTGGCCGATCTATCCTTTTCATTTTCATTTCGCATGTACCAATCAGAGACTAATTCGAGCCCATCAGGATTGGCAAAAACAGCCAGCATGATTACATCATCCAAAATCCGCAATGTTTCCGCATCATTTTTACTAACCATATTATAAACCATTTTCATTAATTGATGCGAACCAACAACTTCGGTGGCATGCAATCCACCATCAATCCAAACTACAGCTTTTCCTTCAATCGATAAGGCTTTTGCTTCATCGTCCGTAAGGCCTTTGGCTAAAGCTAATTTGGCAGAAATTTCCCGATAGTGATCAAGCTTTTTCAAATTTTCGGGTGAAGTAATAATTGCCATAAACTGACGTCTGCCTTCAGCAGTTGGTCCAATGTCCACCAGTTGCATCCGATCTGATTCCACATCTAATTTTTCCCAATATTTCATAATATCAGTATAATTTATCAGGTGGTAATCATCACCAATATCAAACCCTAACTGTTCCTTAGGGGTAGTAATTTTGCTTTGTGCCTGAGCAGTAGAAATAATTGTCAGATTAAGCAATAAAAAGGCAAATAAAAAATTAATTAACCTTTTTCCATCATTTTTTTTCATGTTGTGCATATTTAGAAAAGTACATTTTTTTGAGTGTACTAAATTTAGATAAATTTAGATATCCTAAGTCATCAAAATAATGACAATATATTAACTTAGCAATAAAATCGACCAAATGTGCTATGATGTTCAATCAAAACTTGAAACCCTCCTAAAAAGAGCGATCCGTTTTCATGATGACGAAGGCATCCGGCGATTAAAAATAGAGCTGGCGCCATACCTGACAAACCATTACCACGTATCAGGTTTTACGCACCCTTCCTTATTAATTTATTCTGATAAAAATTCATTCACTCCGGTTCCATCGGTTTGGGGATTGGTTCCGCATTGGGTAAAAGACCAAAAACAAAAACTCCAGTTATGGAACAATACAATCAATGCACGGGGAGAAACACTCTTTGAGAAACCTTCATTCAGAGAGGCAGCACTTAAAAACAGGTGTATACTTTATCTGGATGGCTTTTATGAACATCACTACCATAAAACCAGACCTTTTCCTTTTTTTATATACAAAAAAGATAAAACACCGTTGGCTGTTGCCGGTTTATGGAGTGAGTGGCTCGACAAAGAAAGTGGCGAAATTGTGAACTCCTTTACCATCGTTACAACTAAAGCCAATGACATCATGAGAAAAATCCATAATAATCCGAAGTTAGCTGAAGCCCGGATGCCATTAATTTTAAATGAGAAAGATGAAGAGAAATGGTTAGAATCCACTACGGATGAAAATTTTATCAAATCGCTCATTCGGCCTTATACAGAAACTGAGTTGGCCTGTCACAGCGTTCAAAAACTCAGAGGGAAAAATGCAGTCGGAAATATTCCGGAAGCTTCTGAAGAATTCATTTATGAAGAACTGGAAGCGTTCTGATCTTTAGTGATTCATTAATTTTAAAACCAACTATATTCAATTTACAATTTTCGATTTTTGATTTTCAATTGATTAATAACCTATTATTCAGTATTCAGTATTCAGTATTCAGTATTCAGTATTCATTATCATATTTAACGATAGAATCCATGCTATGGTCGATGAAATGCCTGACTTGCAGATTTTACATTAAATTTGAATCGATCTTCACTAATTTTTCATAATTTCATCTGATTATTTTTTATTTTTCAACGGTCGGATGCCTGCCTGTCGGCAGACAGGGAACGAACCATGATAAAATAACCATACTTATGTGTTATAATCATGATTATTTATCAAGGACGTTTCATCTGTTCAAAAATTCGCACCAATAATATTTAACTATTGAGTAAAAAACCAAATTAAATAACATAAAACCATTGACATGAAAATCAAATCAACCCTCAGCTTTTTAGCCTTACTTTTTTTAATCGTTGCTTGTAATACAGCCGATCCAGATCTTTCCAAATGGCAGAAACAAGCCGAAAACATTACCATTATTCGTGATAACTGGGGCATTCCTCACGTTTACGGCAAAACAGATGCTGATGCAGTTTTTGGATTATTGTACGCGCAATGCGAAGATGATTTTAACCGGGTAGAAGTTAATTATGCAACCGCGATGGGCCGGATGGCAGAATTTGAGGGAGAATCTTCTTTATCTGCTGATCTTCGGATGAAATTGTACATCGACCCCGTGGAAGTAAAAAAAGAATATGAAAACAGTCCGGAATGGTTAAAAAAACTCATGGATGCATTCGCTGATGGGATTAATTATTATTTATACACCCATCCTGAAGTTAAACCTAAAGTGATCACTCATTTTGAACCCTGGATGGCTTTGACTTTTAGCGAAGGGAGCATTGGTGGCGATATCGAACAAATTTCAACCCGTGATTTAGCTTCGTTCTATTTGAATAATACAAAAAAAGAAGTGGCCGAGGTTTTTGTTGATCAGGATGCAGAACCAAGAGGATCGAACGGATTTGCGATCTCACCTAAGAATACAGTGAACGGTAATGCGCTTTTCTTAATTAATCCACATACTTCTTTTTTCTTTCGGCCGGAAGTTCACATGACCAGTGAAGAAGGTTTAAATGCTTATGGTGCCGTAACCTGGGGACAGTTTTTCGTTTATCAGGGTTTTAACGACAAATGTGGCTGGATGCATACTTCAAGCGCAGCTGATGTAATTGATTATTATTACGAAACAATTGTAGAGAAAGATGGAAAATATTTTTATAAATATGGAGAAGAATTAAAGCCGGTGATCGAAAAAGAAATCACTTTAAAATATAAGGATGGTCAAAAACTTTCGGAGAAAAAAGTAATTGCCTATTACACGCAACACGGACCAATCATCAGAGAAGAGGGTGACAAATGGGTTTCGATCAGTTTAATGGTTGAACATGAAAAAGCATTGACCCAATCGTATATGCGGACTAAAGCAAGCAGTTACGACGAATTTTACCAAACCATGGAAATAAAAACCAATTCGTCGAATAACACGGTTTATGCAGATGCAGATGGGAATATCGCCTATTTCCATGGCAATTTTATGCCCGTGCGAAATGAAAACTATAATTGGAAAGGCATTGTTGACGGCAGCGATCCTGAAACAGATTGGAAAGGATTGCATGACATCAAAGATATGATTCATGTGCTAAACCCGGAAAACGGGTGGATTCAAAATTGTAATGCAACCCCGTTTACGGTTTCAGGCAATTTTAGTCCGAAGCAAGAAGATTTCCCAAGCTATATGGCACCGGATCTTCAAAACTTCCGGCAATTGCATGCAGTAATGGTTTTGGAAAATAAAACAGATTTTACATTAGAAAAATTGCGTGATGCAGCCTATGATTCTTATCTTCCCGCTTTTGTACTTTATATTCCAGCTTTATTGGATGATTACGCGAATTTAAACTCTTCGGATAAAAAATTAAAAGACGAGCTGCGTGAGCCCATTGAAGCTTTACGAAAATGGGATTCGCGTTTTTCGGAAGAATCGATTGAAACATCGCTTGCCGTTTATTGGGGACAAGAGATGATGAATACTGCCAGGATTTTGCAGATTGACCCGGATATAAACGTTTACGATTATATAGCCGATGGCATGAGCAGTGAAAACAGGTTAAACGCTTTGCTTTTGGCAGTCAACAAATTGAAAAATGATTTCGGAAGCTGGAAAACACCTTGGGGAGAAATTAACCGATATCAGCGTGTAAATGGCGAAATTGAACAACCCTTTAACGATGACCTGCCAAGTTTGCCTGTTGGATTTGCATCTTCGCGATGGGGATCGTTGGCCTCATTCGGCAGCCGTGCTTACCCGGGAACAAAAAAAATGTACGGAACAAGCGGCAACAGTTTTGTTTGCATGGTTGAATTTGGAGACAAAATTATTGCAAAAAGTAGTTTGGCCGGGGGCCAGAGTGGCAATCCAGATTCCCCTCATTTTGCCGACCAGTCATTGGATTATACCAAAGGGAAATTTAAAGATGTGAATTTTTATAAGGCAGATATTGAAAAAAATGCCGAACGGACTTATCATCCGGGGAAATAGTTACAAGGGGTGACACCCCAATACACATAATAATGACTGTCATTTCGAATGAAATGAGAAATCTTATAATTTTAAAAACCAAAATTTTATTATTTTGGAGATTTCTCCCATAGGGTCGAAATGACACCTTTTGGACAAACCATTGAATTGCAATAGAATGAACTTCGAGCAAATCATCCTCTATTATTTTTCGGGTACCGGTAATGCCCGGAATGCTGCTCATTGGTTTATGCAAGTAGCCGAGGAAAAACAGTTGAAAACCAGGTTGATCAATATCGACCGTTTCGATCAAATTGAGATTCCGGATACCGGCAAAAAAACATTGATTGGGTTCTGTTCGCCAACGCATGGGTTTAACTTCCCTCCCATCATGCTTAAATTCATCCTGAAATTTCCACGTTTAAAAAATGCAGATGTTTTTATCATGAATACGCGTGGAGGCCTAAAACTCTCAAAGCTATTTTTGCCCGGGGTGAGTGGAATCGCACAACTGTTACCTGCTCTGATTTTACTCCTTAAATCATACAAAATCGTAGGCATGCAGCCCCTCGATTTACCCTCAAACTGGATTTTCCTACATCCCGGTTTAAAAGCAAAGGTTGTTGATTCGATCACTCAAAGAATAAAGAAAATAACCAAAAAATTTGCAACAAACCTGCTGGAAGGAAAACGAAAATATAAGGCATTGCTCAGCCTGCCCATTGACCTTGCCATGATCCCGATTGCTTTTGGTTATTATTTTATCGGACGGTTTTATCTGGCCAAAAGCCTGGTGGCATCTAGTAATTGCAATTCATGCATGAAATGCATCAATGAATGTCCGGTTGAAGCAATCAAACTAAAAAAACAATTGTTCTGGTCGTACAAATGCGAAAGCTGCATGCGTTGTTTAAATAATTGTCCGAAGCAAGCCATACAAGTGGCCCATTCTTTTTCAATCGGACTCCTGCTTATCAATTTCCTGATCCTTATGCCAGCAATCATGTTTTTATTCAACGACTTGGGTTTCGATAAATCGGGTAATCCACTTTGGCTGATGATCATTTTACGTATCTCAAAATGGATCGTATTTATTTCTTTTGTTTTCCTTAGTTATCGAATGTTGAATTATTTGATGCGATTCAAATGGATCAATAAAATGGTTGAGTTCACCTCTTTTAGTAAATATAAATTTTGGAGAAGATATAAGGCACCACACTATTAAGATTTGGGGCGGCTTCCCTAATGGGACGCCATCCCAAAATTCACCTTAACTTAATTCATTGGAAGTAAAAATAAAAATGCAAAAAAATGGCAAATACTTCCACCCAAAATAAACAAGTGGAAAACAAAGTGGAAAAATGGGATCTGCCGTTTGATATAAAATACAACACCTGCACTATAAGATAAACAACCTGCCATTAAAAAATAGAGTGAAGTATTGGGTACATTCTGAATAACAGGCACAATGGCAATTAAAATCATCCAGCCCATGCCCACATATAACCAAGCTGAAAGTTTACGCCACCGATGGGTATAAAACCAAACTTTAAAAACAATCCCTGTTATTGCCATTGCCCAGATTAATCCAAATATAACCCAGCCAAAAGCTCCCTTTAATGAAATCAGCGTGATCGGGGTATAGGTTCCTGCAATCAAAATATAAATGGCTGAATGATCAAACTTATTGAGCATGTATTTTACTCGTGGATTTTTAGCTGAATGAAACAAAGTAGAGGCTAAATATAAGGTGATCATACTTGCCCCAAAAACCGAAAAGCTAACCACATGCCAGGCATTCCCATAAATGGCACCAAATATCACCAATAAACTTACTCCGGCTACTGCGATTCCTATCCCGACTGCATGCGAAATGCTATTGGCAAGCTCTTCGGCTTTGATTAATTTTCCTGATTTTGGTTTCATCTGAGTACAATAATTTACAAAATATTTGCCCACTGTAAAGTTATTGAAATTATATAGAGTTAAGAATACATTAACTAATTAATGATTGGTATTTAATCTAAAAAAATAATTGACTAAATTAATTCAGATGACCTCAAATGGATTTCATAAAACAGTAATTTTACGTCCTAAAAAAATAATTATCAGGATACATATATTGATCAATTCCACTAAACATTCATCAATTATCAATAATAACTAATGACTAATTACTATGGCGAATACGCCGCTCTGTTAACAGCTTTTTTCTGGACCATCACCGCCATGGCTTTTGAAGTAGCAACTAAACGTGTAGGCACCTATTCGGTAAATATGATTCGTTTAACCTTTGCCTTCATTATGTTAGCGACGCTTTCGTATTTTAGGAGGGGAATGATTTTGCCAATGGATGCCAGCACCCATGCCTGGATCTGGCTTTCTGCATCAGGTGTCATTGGGTTCATTCTCGGGGATCTTTTTTTGTTCGCCTCCTATCCTATTATAAGCTCTAGAACTGCGATGTTGTTCATGACACTCGCACCACCGTTAGCGGCTATCTTTGGATTTTTCGTTTTAGGAGAAGTGATGACCCTGCTCAGTATTTTAGGGATGGTCCTGGTTGTTTCGGGTATCGCAATTGCCATTTGGAGTAAACCTGAAGGATCAAAGAAACGAAGTTTAAATATTCCTATGAAGGGAGCAATTTTTGCGTCGCTCGGGGCACTTGGTCAGGCAGGGGGTTTAGTTTTAAGTAAATACGGCATGCGTGATTATGATCCCTTTGCTGCAACCCAAATACGCATAATCGCCGGAATGATCGGGTTTATGGTCATTATCAGTTTGTTGAAAAAGTGGGAAAATGTAATTGCCACATTTTCGAACACAAAAGCCATTAGTCGCATTGGGATCGGTTCATTTTTCGGTCCATTCCTTGGTGTTTCATTCTCTTTGATAGCCGTACAAAATACTAGTGCAGGAATTGCCTCAACATTAATGGCTATTGTTCCTGTACTTATTATCGTTCCAAGTGTCATGATATTCAAACAAAAAATTACACCCAGAGAAATTTTTGGTGCAATACTTAGTGTTGTGGGAGTAATTTTATTCTTTGTTTAAAGATGGTGTTAAATTATCATAATTCCTCAATTTCTGCTTCATTATTCGGATTAAGTGTTTAATTTTATTAGCTATAAACGAATTGTGAAATTAAGCGCAACTTCTACATGAGATTATCCAGGGTACTTATACTACTTATACTCACAACTTTTTTAGATTTTGGGGCAAATGCACAAGTTCGTTCCAATTTTTTGCAGTACGGTAATATTGAGCTCCGAAACGGGAACTATCTTCAAGCGATTGGATATCTCAATCAGGCAATCCAATTAGAACCAAATTCATACTTTGCTTATTATTTGAGGGGGATTGCAAAGTTTAATCTGGATGATATCACAGGCGCAGAAATGGATTATACAACCGCGATTAACCTACTCCCCTATTATGCAGAATTTTTTCATAACAGGGCGATTGCGCGTACTGTTTTATTAAGGTATGATGAGGCATTTCAGGATTATACCAAAGCTTTAAAAATTGATTCGACCGATGCATCCATCTATTTCAGCAGGGCCAAAACCTATATGAATATAGATAAATACGATGAGGCTATTAAAGATTGTGATAAGGCTATTTCATTAAAATATAATCATGAAAGTATCTATATTTTAAGGGGGAGTGCAAAAGCCGGAGGGAAATATTACGAGGAGGCAATTAAAGATTTGAACCTGGTTTTAGAATATAATCCGGAATATATTATGGGTTATATACAAAGAGGTAAGGTATGGATTGAACTTGAAAAGCCTGATTCTGCGATTGCAGATTTCAATTTTGTTTTAGCAAGAGATACCAATAATTCGTATGCTTATTTTAGTAGGTCGCTCGCGAATATAAAAAAGAAGGATGATAAGGCTGCCCTTGCTGATTTGGATCAGGTACTGCGTATTTCGCCCCGAAATTCATATGCTTTGTTTAACAAGGCAATTATAAAAATTAACTCGCAAGATTTACGTGGTGCAATTGAAGAACTGGATAAAGTAATAAAAATAAACCCTAAGAATATTACAAGTTATTTTTACCGGGGTAAATTAAAATCCGATTTAAAAGATTATGTCGGCGCACTTGAAGATTTCAACAAAACTGTAGAGATACATCCGGAATTTTCAAACGGGTATATGGAGCGATCGATGATCAAAAACAGGATGGGATTGTTTGATGAAGCAAAGAAAGACAATGACAAAGCCATCAAATTAGGAAACCTCACTAATTTGGAAACAAACAATCTCACTCCGGAAAAAATTGCCTATCTGAATAGTTTGGTTCATTTAAGTGCCGATTTTACAGAAATAAAGGATAGCAAAAACATGCCTCAATATCAGTATTTCGACATTGACATGTTACCCATTTTTCAAAAATCAATTGATGATACTCAAGGTCTTAAAGAAAAAATTTATGATGCATATCAGAAGCCATTTTATGACGAATCTTTAATTACATTGACAAATAGCCCGGGTCAGCCAAATGTTTCTGAAATATCTCTTAAAATTGAGGAATTTACTGACCTGATTAGTACAATTCCTAAGCAATCATCAAATTATTTAAAAAGGGCAAACCTTTACGCGGCAATTCAAAATTTCAATGATGCATTTCGTGATTATGATGCTGCCATCGATAAAAACCCCTCTAACCTTTTGGCTTATTTCGGTCGCGCAAACAG
>PHDM01000031.1 GCA_002840985.1 Bacteroidetes bacterium HGW-Bacteroidetes-17 | reverse complement strand
GAAGTAGTTGATATTAAAGATAAAGCTGTCTTTGAAAAAGAGAAAGCTGCGAAAGATGCGGCTCAAAATAAGAAACTGGCAGAGGATGAACAAGCTGCAATTCAAAAATATTTAAGCGATCATAAATGTACGGTAAGTCCTACCGAAAGTGGTTTGTATTTTATTGAGACTTTGGCAGGAACAGGAGAAATCCCAATCAGTGGTGATAAAGTAAAAGTACATTATACCCTGACGACACTCAATAATGATACAATCGATTCGTCAGTTACAAGAAATGAAGCGCTGGAATTTTCTGTTGATAAACCGGGCATCATTCAAGGATGGCATGAAGCGATTAAATTAATGCGTGTTGGCGGCAAAGCAATTTGGCTGGTTCCTTCGAAGCTGGCATACGGCCCGGCAGGACGACCTCCTATGATTCAACCTTTTACTCCATTGTTATTTGAAGTTGAATTTTTGGAAAGAGTAAAATAACTTTTTATAATTTATAACAGAAGAGGAATTTAGCCTGATAAGGGAAAATTCCTCTTTTTGTTTTAATAGTTGTTCTGTTATTTTGTATGTTCAATTTTATTAGTTTTGTCAAAAAAAGCCTATGATGATACTTCAGCTTTTTATCTTTTCCATTATTTTTTTCATTATCGGAATAATCATGTTCCTGAAAAAGAAAAAAGCACTCGGATATCTTTTCTTATTTATAGGAATTTTGGGTATTCTGTTAGCTATTATTGTCGTGAACTTATATCCCTACACCATTCCTTTTTAGAGCATAGCTATGAAAAACTATTTTTTTTACTTCTTTTTACTATTAAGCTTTTCTGCATTTAGTCAGAATAATAAATTTTCAGTTGATGTGAGTAGTGGGTTGTCACTGCCAATTGGCAAATATAGTGGACAGGTATTGAATGAAGGCAGTTTTACAAAACCGGGAGGGAATGTACTTATAAATATTAATTGGTTGGCAAAACCTCCTTTTGGGGTGAGAATATCAATAGGAGGATCGATGCATCCTGTTGATGTGGCAAGTTTGGGATGGGTCAAAGTAGCTTCTGATCCTTTTCTTAGCGATATAAGTATTCGTTCAGATCCATATATTCCGCTTACAGCGATGGGTGGGTTTTTTTACGAAAAAGCTATTTTCCAAAAAGTAAAAATACAAGGAGGTGTATATGCCGGCATGATGAATATTCAAACTCCATACCAGTTGAATAAACCAAAGTATTATCTATTCGGGCCGGAATATTTCGAAATTACAGCAGCTAAGGATTATACTTTCGTTTATCAAATTTCACTCGATTTGGAATATGAAATCAGGGAGGGGTGGAGCTTAATCATGCATTCATCCTATAATCATGCAAATGCTGAATTTACATTTTGGACTGCCAATGATATCAGGGTTGATCGGAGGCCAATTTCATACATTCTCGCGAATTTCGGATTTCGTTTAAAACTATGATCTTCACGATAGTTATAGAGAATTAGAATAAAGTTTACGAATAATATCTCGATCAATATTACCCGGCGTAATTTTGATGTCGCCTTTATAAATTGTCTTTTCAACAAATTTGTCAATTTCTGATTCGATTACTCCATAATCGCTTAACTTAGATGAAATACCGAGGTTTTTTAAAAAACCTGATAATCCTCCTTCCACATCATAAATAGATTTCAGCTCTTTTACTTTTTGTACCGATTCACCAATTTCAGCTAAGAAATCAAGAAAGGCCCGAAGGGTCAATATACTTGCCTTTCCATGCGGAATTTGATGAAAAACAGTCAATGGATATCCCATGATGTGAGGCAAAATAGTACTGGCATGAGTAATAGCAATACCTGCCAATACAGAAGCATAGGCCATTTTATGTATAGCTGATTTATTTCCTCTTACTGCCAAAGGTAAATTTGCGATAACAAGCTTAACACTTTCTATGGCTATTTGATCGTTGAGCATGGTCGATTCTTTCGAAAGGTAAGCTTCTGAAGCGTGTGCAAGTACATCCAATCCTGTGTTTATCCTGACACTTTCCGGCATTGAATAAGTAAGCTCAGGATCTATGATCGATATCAATGGGAAAATGCTTGGATGTGAATATCCTTTCTTTGATTCATCAATTTTATCAGTAAAAACAGCAAAAGGGGTCACTTCGCTTCCGGTTCCTGAGGTGGTTGGGATACAAATGATCGGCAATGGCTTGTTTTTTGGAACTTCTCCATTCAGAAAAGATTCAAAATGCAACTCATTTGTAACAGATAAAGCAATGCCTTTTGCTGCATCCATACTTGAACCGCCACCAACACCAAGAATTAAATTAACGTGATGTACTTTTGCAAAATCAGCTCCTATATCCACCGATTCAATGGATGGGTTTTCTTCGATTCGATCAAAGACAAAAACTTTGTAATTTGATAACAGCGTATTTATATCATTGATAATACTTGTATTTTGATGTAAATTCTGATCCGTAACAATTAAAATTGAAGACGTTGAATCCGGAATTTCTAATGGCAATTTAGAAATGGCACCTGTCCCGAAAATTATTTTTGTTGGGATATGGGACGAAAAATTTTGCATGATCTTAATAATTTATAAATATCAAATGATGGCTCCTTTTGACCATTAAAATTAGCCTATATTTAAATATCTTGATTCGATTTATGCAGTTTTCTGTACTTAATTTATTTAAGATCTCAATGTTTTGATATATTTTTTTATATTTGTTAACAGCATAACAACCGGATAGAATACAACATAAGATGGTTTTTTTATTACTAATAATTAATCAAAACTAACCTATAATTCTTTTTAAAAATGATAGATTTTTCATTAACAAATGAACAGCAGCAAATCGTTGAGAAATACCGTGATTTTGCAGATAGAGTAATCAGACCTGAGCGTCTTAAATATGATAAATTAGCGGAATTTCCGTGGGATATTGTTAAGAAAGCATATGGTGAAGGGATCATGAATGGCCCGATGCCTAAAAAATTTGGCGGCAATGGATTTAATATTTTTGATAGTGCATTGGCATCCGAAGAATTAGGTGCAGCCTGCATTGGAATCGGAATTTGTATTGATGCAAATACCTTGGCTTTAACTCCAATGCTGTTGGCTGCCAACGAACAACAACAAAATAAGTTTTTCGGACAAATTGTTGAAGAAAAGGCTGTTGCGGCTTATTGTTTAACCGAACCAAATGCCGGATCTGATGTTCAGGGCATTAAATCTACGGCAATACTTCATGGTGATAAATATATACTGAATGGTCATAAACGATTTATAACTAATGGCGAGGTTGCATCATTTTTTACTGTTTTTGCGCAAACCGATCCTGAAAAGGGATCAAGAAGTTTAACTGCTTTTGTGGTCCCTTCTGATTTACCGGGCATTGAGATTAAACCTCATTTAGAAAAAATGGGACAAAAAGCTTCTGTTCAAAATGAAATTATTTTTACTGATGTTGAAGTTCCTGCGGAGAACAGATTGGGATTAGAAGGCCACGGCTTTTTATTTGCCATGAAAACTTTTGATCGTACTCGTACCGGTGTTGCCGCATTGAGTGTTGGTGCTGCACGTGAAGCTTATGAAATTTCAAGGGATTGGTCGAAAAAAAGAATTCAATTTGGCAAACCCATTGCATCGAATCAGGCCATAGGTTTTATGTTGGCCGACATGGCTACTTCGCTCGAAGCTGCAAGAATGGTAACATGGAAAGCCGCATGGGAATATGACAACGGTGTAAGATCTGCATCTAAATTATCTGCCATGTCAAAGCTTTATGCTTCTGATGCAGCCATGGAAATTGCTACTAATGCAGTTCAGGTAATGGGAGGGGATGGATATTCTACTGAATTTGGAGTGGAAAAAATTATGCGTGATGTCAAGCTTTGTCAGATTTATGAAGGAACCAATCAGGTTCAGCGTATTGTAATTTCAAAAGCGATTTTAAAAATGTGATGATATAGTGAAATAAAAAAATCCCCTCGATCATATCGGGGGGATTTTTTTATGTGATCTGATCAGCTTAGAATTTATAACAGTTATCGTCGATGAGCTTTAAAGCAATTGATTTTCGTGCCTCTTTAACATTAACAGGTGCTACCCGTGTGAATTTTGCAAGCGCATTTAACAGCAATTGTTGCTGTTTCCCAGTTGTAAATGAATTAATGGCATCGGCTCCGGCTTTATAAATACGATCGGCCGCGTCATAAACATTTACATTTAATATGAGTTTATTAAGGTTTAATGATTCTATACCGTCACCATCTTCATTGCTATCTTCCTTCATTTTTTCAAGTTTTTCGACTCTTAACATGGTAGATTCGCATCCGTAAAGTTGAATAATCATATCTGAAATATTCATCCAAATTTCTTGTTCCTGATCAAACTTACGTTTGAAATGCTCGGAAGAAACTCCCAATACCATTAAAACAGCATCCTTAAAGTTTTTAATATATCCCCGTTTTTCCTCAAAATAATTTTGAATGACAAATTCATGGCTAACGGTATCGTTTAGAGCTTCGACTACTTTTTTGGCTTCTTCGAATAAATTAATTTCGCCCTTCATCGATCGTTTCAAAACGGTGTCGACAATCAACAAACGGTTAATTTCATTGGTTCCCTCAAAAATCCTGTTGATTCTTGAATCACGATAGGCTTTATCAACAGGGCCTTCAGCAGAATATCCCATTCCACCAAAAACCTGAACAGCTTCGTCAACAACATAATCCAGTGCTTCTGAACCCAATACTTTTAGCAATGCACATTCGATTGCAAATTGAGCGGTTCCTTTGATATTAGCCTCACCATACCCCATTCCTTCTGCTTTATAAGCTTCAATCGTATCATTTACATCTTTGCTTGCCCGATAAACCGTAGATTCGGTAACATAGGTTTGGATTACCTGTTCGGCAAGTTTATACTGTATTGCCCCAAAATTAGAAATTGGCTGCGAAAACTGTTTGCGTTCATTTGCATATTTTACCGAGTGATTGATTGCGCTTTTGGCAGCTCCAATAACGGTAGCTCCCAATTTAATTCTTCCAATATGCAGAATATTTAAGGCAATACGGAATCCTTCACCTCTTTTGCCAAGCAGGTTTTCAACAGGAACCTTGACATCATTATAAAATATCTGGGTAGTAGATGAACCTTTGATCCCCATTTTCTTCTCTTCCGGGTTAATAACCACGCCATTCCAGGCTCTTTCTACAATAAACGCACTTAAAACCCGATCGTTATCAATTTTCGCAAAAACAGTTTGAACATCAGCAAATCCACCATTGGTGATCCACATTTTCTGGCCATTTAAAATATAGTGTTTTCCATCTTCAGATAAAACGGCTCGTGTAGTTCCCGAATTTGCATCCGATCCTGCACCGGGTTCAGTCAAACAATAAGCAGCTTTTAATTCACCACTGGCCAATTGAGGTACATATTTTTGTTTTTGTTCTTCATTACCGTAATACAGAATAGGCAAGGTACCAATACCTGTGTGGCACATAAAGGCAACAGAAAATGAGTTGGCTGCGCCCATAGCTTCATTTGCGCGCATATTTGTAATAAAGCTTTGATTGAAACCATTGTATTCTTCAGGGACTGAAATTCCGAGCAGTCCCAGTTCACCTGCTTTTGCAACCAATCCAGGCATCAGACCTTCCTCTTGCTTATCAATACGATCAAGATTAGGATAGATCTCTGTTTCTAAAAAATCTTCACAAGTTTGAACAATCATCCGTTGTTCTTCATCAAATTCTTCAGGTATAAAAGTTCGATTAGCTTGGGCTTCCGTCAATAAAAATTCACCCCCTTTAATTAGTTGATCATTTGCCATTTTAAGGTGTTTTAATTAGTTGGATTCTTACTATTATTATCGTGAAATTTTAAAAAGGGCAAATATAATGATCATGAGTATAAGAAGCAAAATTTAAAAATTTTCATATTCGCGTGAATAGGCAAAATACTCCTTATCCCCCGACCATAATAGGGCTAGCGACTTAACAAGAAGGCATTCTAAATTATGAAAACCTTAAAAGTCTATTTTTTTTTGAGTTGTTTTGCCGGCAATTTAGGTTTGCTGATTTTGATGACAATTTCTTTCTTCTTCTCAGAATAATCAACATTGATTATATCGCCTTCAACCATTTTAATTTTGATGATTTCTTCCGCTAAAGGATCCTCGATATGCTTTTGAATAGCTCTTTTTAGCGGCCGGGCACCAAATTGCGCATCCCATCCTTTTTCAGCGATAAAATCTTTTGCCGCTGACGAAACTTTCATTTGATAACCTAAATCATAAACACGTGATAAAAGGTGTTTCAATTCAATATCAATGATTTTATGAATGTCTTCGCGTTCTAATTTGTCGAAAATAATGACATCATCGATCCTGTTTAAAAATTCAGGGGCAAATGCCCGTTTAAGTGCATTTTCGATGACACCCGTTGCATAATTTGCTTTCGAAGCATTTTTTGCAGCAGTAGAAAATCCAACACCGGAACCAAAATCTTTAAGCTGACGCGATCCAATATTGGAAGTCATAATGATGATGGTATTTTTGAAATCAACTTTTCTGCCAAGACTATCTGTCAAAACGCCATCATCCAATACTTGAAGTAATAAATGGAACACATCCGGATGAGCCTTTTCAATTTCATCAAGTAACACGATAGAGTAGGGCTTGCGCCGGACTTTTTCGGTTAATTGTCCACCTTCTTCGTAACCAACATATCCGGGAGGGGCTCCAACAAGCCGTGAAACGGCAAATTTTTCCATATATTCACTCATATCAACCCGAACAAGTGCGTCTTCTGAGTCGAAAAGGAATTGCGCCAATACTTTTGCCAAATATGTTTTCCCTACTCCGGTCGGTCCAAGGAATACAAAGGTCCCAATAGGTTTATTCGGATCTTTCAATCCTGCCCGATTTCTTCTGATTGCTTTAACAACTTTTTTAATCGCTTCACTTTGTCCAATTACAGAATCTGCAAGTTCTATTTCCATGTTTATGAGTCTGTCGCCTTCATTTTGCGCAATCCGTTGCACGGGCACACCTGTCATCATGGCAATGACTTCCGCAACATTTTCTTCCTGAACGGTTTCGCGATGAATTTTGGATTCATCCTCCCACCTTCTTTTTTCATCTTCAAGCTGAGATTGTAATTTTTTCTCTAAATCACGAAATTCAGCTGCCTCCTCAAATTTTTGGCTGTTGATTGCCTTGGTTTTTTTGAGCCTGATATCTTCAATCCGACTTTCAATATTAATGATTTCGACGGGAACATGGATATTTGTAATGTGAACGCGCGAACCTGCTTCATCTAAAGCATCAATTGCTTTATCGGGCAGAAAACGATCACTAATATATCTCGTTGTCAATGATACACAAGCCTTAATTGCTTCAGGGGTGTATGTAACAAGATGATGGTCCTCGTATTTTTCCTTAATATTATTGAGTATTTCAACTGTTTCCTCCGGAGTTGTCGGGTCAATCAGCACCTTCTGAAATCGACGTTCAAGTGCTCCATCTTTTTCAATATATTGCCTGTATTCATTCAGTGTTGTTGCTCCAATACATTGAATTTCTCCCCGAGCCAGGGCAGGCTTAAACATGTTAGAAGCATCCAATGCACCAGATGCATTTCCTGCTCCAACGATGGTATGGATTTCATCAATGAAAATGATGATGTTCGGATTTTTTTCCAGCTCGTTTAAAACCGCCTTCATTCGTTCTTCAAATTGGCCACGATACTTTGTACCGGCAACCAGAGATGCAAGATCCAACGTAATTACCCTTTTGTTAAATAGGGCCCTTGATACCTTCCGGTTAATAATTCTTAAAGCCAATCCTTCAGCAATTGCTGATTTACCAACACCCGGCTCACCGATTAAGATGGGATTATTTTTCTTTCTTCTGCTTAAGATCTGGGCAATACGCTCTAATTCCTTCTCCCTGCCAACAATTGGATCAAGCCTGTTTTCTTCAGCGGCAAGCGTTAAATCATGTCCGAAATTATCCAATACCGGAGTTTTGGATTTTGAATCCTGAACTTTTTTAGTACTTCCACCTCCATAACTTTTTCCTATTTCGTCATAATCATCGTCTGTTGGATCATTTGGGATTTCAGCACTTGGTGTTATCTCCGTATCTTCATTCCTCATTGTCAATGCTTTAACTTCTTCTTTAACGGATTCATAATCAATGCCCCGTTTCTTGAGCGAACGTGTAACCACATTGTCTTCATCCTTTAAGATCGCGAGCATTAAATGTTCAGTACCTATCAGTTCACTGTTAAAAAGCTTGGCTTCAAGATAGGTAATTTTCAAAGCTCGTTCTGCTTGTTTAATTAAAGGTATATTTTCGGGTTTTTTATAAGTTTTTTCAGCATTTCGAATGGAAGCCTCAATAGTTCTTCTAATTTCGTCTATGTCTGCTCCAAAATATTTAAGAATTTGTATTGCCATCCCATTGCCTTCTCTGATAATTCCAAGTAAAAGATGTTCAAGTCCTATATAACTGTTTCCTAGCCGGATGGCTTCTTCACGACTAAAGGTTAGAACATTTTTTACTCTCTGTGAAAACTTCGCTTCCATATATGTGTTTTAATCAAAAATTACTACAAAAATAATCAATATCTGTCTAATATGCGCTATCAATAATAATGCCATCAAAAAACCAGAAGCTTCAATCGAAAATTATTGAATGAAAGACGCTTCTCAATAACTGAAATTCAGCTTTTTAGACTCATTTAAAAATAAGTGCTTCCGGTATGTATAAAATAAGATCATCCATTAATTATCAACATCCCGATGTTAGTAATAAAAAGTTCCTAAAAAGCTGGGAGCTAACGGAAATAATTAGTACTTTCGTATGTTATAACTAATAAATCTAATTGATTAATATACAGAAGGTTAAGCTAATAAGAATATGGAAGAAGGAAGCAAGATTCTGAAGGTAAATATTGAAGATCAAATGAAATCAGCCTACATTGATTATTCGATGTCGGTTATTGTGTCAAGGGCGTTACCTGATGTGCGTGATGGATTGAAGCCGGTGCATAGAAGAGTATTATATGGAATGCTTGATTTGGGCGTTTTATCAAACCGGGCCCACAAAAAGTCGGCTCGTATTGTAGGAGAGGTGTTGGGTAAATATCACCCTCATGGTGATACATCAGTTTACGATGCCATGGTTCGAATGGCACAGGAATGGTCCTTACGTTATCCTTTAGTTGACGGGCAGGGAAACTTTGGTTCAATCGATGGTGATAGCCCCGCTGCGATGAGGTATACAGAAGCGCGTCTTCAAAAGATTGCTGAAGAAATGTTGGCCGATATCGAAAAAGATACGGTCGATTTTCAGCTTAATTTTGATGATTCGCTTAAAGAACCGGTTGTTCTTCCAACAAGGATCCCCAATTTATTGATCAATGGAGCATCGGGCATTGCAGTGGGTATGGCAACGAATATGCCACCTCATAATCTATCTGAAGTCATTGATGGTACCATCGCTTATATCGATAATAATGATATTACCATTGCCGAACTGATGAAATACATCAAAGCACCAGATTTTCCTACCGGAGCGTTGATATATGGTTATGAAGGGGTTAGGGAAGCTTTTGAAACCGGCAGGGGCAGGGTAATGATGAGAGGTGAATCAACCGTTGAAGTAAGTTCAACCGGGCGTGAAAGCATCATTGTAACTTCAATTCCTTATCAGGTGAACAAGGCAGAAATGATCAAAAAAACTGCTGACCTGGTCAACGATAAAAAAATTGTCGGAATTTCTGATTTAAGGGATGAATCTGATCGGAATGGGATCAGGATTGTTTATGAATTAAAAAAGGATGCCGTAACCAATGTTGTCCTGAACAAATTATATCAATTAACTGCGCTACAATCCTCATTCAGTGTAAATAACATTGCTCTGGTTAAGGGCCGGCCGCAAATGCTGAATTTAAAGGACATGATCCATTACTTTGTTGAACATCGTCATGAAGTGGTGATAAGACGTACAAAGTATGAACTGGCCGAAGCAGAGAAAAAAGCACATGTTTTGGAAGGCCTGCTTATTGCATTGGATCATTTGGATGAAGTAATTGCATTGATTCGTGCTTCAAGAACCCCTGAAGAAGCCAGAAATGGTTTGATGAAGGAATTTGAACTGTCAGAGATCCAGGCAAGGGCCATCCTTGATATGCGACTCCAAAAATTAACAGGACTTGAGCGCGACAAGATCAAACTTGAATTTGATGAATTAATCAAACAAATTGAAATTTATAAAGAAATCTTAGGTAATGAAACCATGCGAATGGATATCATTAAAGCAGAATTAGCTGAGATTAAAGAAAAATATGGCGATACGTCGCGAAGTCAAATTATTTATTCAGCTGAAGACTTTAAGATTGAAGATACCATTCCTGACGACGACGTACTTCTTACGATTTCACATATGGGTTATGTAAAACGTACTCAACTTTCCGAATACCGCCAGCAAAAAAGGGGAGGGCGCGGAGCAAAAGGAAGCGGTAACCGCGACGAAGATTTTCTGGAACATTTATTTGTTGCTTCTATGCACAATTATATGCTCTTCTTTACGGAGAAAGGAAAGTGTTTCTGGCTGAGGGTATTTGAAATCCCCGAAGGTGGTAAAACTTCGAAGGGGCGTGCCATACAAAATATGATCAACATTGATCCTGATGATAAGGTAAGGGCATTCATCAATGTTAAGGACATTAAGGATAAGGAATACGTTGAAAATAATTTTATTATTCTTGCAACCAAACGGGGTACCATCAAAAAAACCTCTCTAGAAGCATATTCGCGTCCTCGTCAAAATGGGATCAATGCAATTACCATTAACGAAGGTGATCAATTACTTGAAGCCAGACTTACAACCGGTAAGAGTGAAATTATCATGGCACTAAAATCCGGTAAAGCAATCAGGTTCAATGAATCGAACGTGCGGCCAATGGGACGAAATGCAGCCGGAGTGAGGGGCATTAGTTTGGGAGGGCCAAAAGATGAAGTGATTGGCATGATTTGTATCAATGAAGATAATGCAGATATCCTTGTTGTTTCAGAGAATGGTTATGGAAAACGTTCCTCGGTAGAAGATTATCGTATTACAAACAGAGGGGGTAAAGGGGTTAAAACAATCAATATTACGGAAAAAACAGGATCTTTAATTGCGATCAAAGATGTTCTGAATAATGATGACCTAATGATTATTAACAGATCAGGTTTGATTATACGACTCTCCGTTGAAGATTTGAGAGTAATGGGTCGAGCTACTCAGGGAGTTCGTTTAATTAACCTTAAAGATGATGATTCAATTGCTTCGGTTGCAAAAGTTGCAGTTATTGTTGGGGATGATGAAGAATT
The DNA here is from genome assembly GCA_002840985.1 of Bacteroidetes bacterium HGW-Bacteroidetes-17. Taxonomy (GTDB): domain Bacteria; phylum Bacteroidota; class Bacteroidia; order Bacteroidales. The sequence continues at coordinate 16,666 of PHDM01000031.1, read as the reverse complement.
TAATGAAATAGATGACCTTGATAATGAAGGATTTGTAGATGAAAATGACCAGAACGAAGAGATTGGCAAGGAAATTGAAGAATAGACAATATAAAACGTTTAAAAATAAGTAATCATTGATTTTTTAATTTAGCAAATATGTATATTTGCGCGATAAAAAAATCGTAAAAGGTAATATTATGAAGAAATACGCAATTCTGTTAAGTTTGCTCATCGTATTTGGACTGACTCATGCGCAAACAGGAAAAAGAAACTCTGCTTTCAATTTTATGAAAAGTGGCAATTTATTAAAGGCCAAAGAAGCAATTGATGCAGCCAGTGAAAATGAAAAAACAATAAATGATTCCAAAACTTGGTTGTACAAGGGAGAAATTTATTTTGAAATCGCAAAAAGTCCGATCGCCGACCTTGTTAAAATTAGTAACCAGCAAGCTGCCGATATTGGATATGACGCTTTACTAAAAGCAAAAGAATTAGATGTTACCAATGAACTTAAAGACGATTTGGCCACCTATTTCACCATCGCTTCCGAGGTTTATTTTAACATTGCAGTTATAAAATATAACGAAGAGGTATATCCGGAAGCAGGACAACTATTCGATAAGTCGTTTACAATTGCCGGAATCAATGGACGTATTGATACAACAGCGCTGATTAATGGAGCCATGTCCTATGAAAAAGGCAATGTATTGGATAAAGCTAAACTTAATTATGAAAAATTAGCGGCCATGAATTATGAAAGTGTCGTGGTTTATTATTCATATGCAAACATTTTAAAAACAGAAGGGGATACAGTACAAGCATTGGAAGTTATTCAGAAAGGAAGACAAATTTTTCCTACCGATTTCAATATAATCATTGCTGAAACCAATATTTATCTGGAAACAGCTCAAACTGATAAAGCCTTGGCAAACCTGAAGTTAGCGATGACTTTTGATGATTCCAATCCTACAGTTTATCAAGCCATTGGTACCATGTATGATATCATCTTCAATAATGATGAACTCACGGACGAGGAGCGATTAGCTGCTTTTGATCAGAGTGAAGCCTCTTATTTAAAGGCTATTGAACTTAAGGCTGATTTTTTTGGCGCCATATATAATTTAGGAGCTTTGTATTTCAATAAAGGTGTTTTCTATCTTGCCAAAGCTGATGAATTGCCATATGGTGATAAAAATTACAATGCGCTTAAAGAAAAAGGTGATGGCTTTTTACTTACTGCTTTACCTTATCTGGAAAGTGCCTTGAAACTTAAAGGTGACGATTATAATACCCTATATTCATTAAAACAAATTTATTCAAGAACAGGGCAGACCGAAAAATACAAAGCTGTTAATGATAAATTAGCTGAAATAGGTACTCCGGAGCAACAGTAATCTTAAGTTAATAATTTCAACCAAGGAGGATAGGCACTTGCTTATTCTCCTTTTTATCAAACATGCTATTTAACATAATATTAATTATAAGACATTTATATATTATAATAATTCTGTCTATCAGTTAATTACAAAATATTAATTTGAAACTTATCTGGGTTCTATGCTAAGCTAAATTCAGGATCAGTAAAACTGAGTACAATTTTTCAATATCAGAAATTCTAGATATTAACCCTGAAACCATTTTTACTGGGATTAATAGCAAGGATAAATTTCTAAATGAACTTATATAGAAATATGCTAATTTGAATGAAGAGTTAATGAAATACAAAATTGGTTGATTTTTTTAATAAATTTATGTCATGAATTTTCTTAAACGATTTTTTATATCAAAGTCCTACTTTATTATGTGTTCTTGTGTATTTCTTATATTACTGGGAACCTTAATAATTATGAATTTTGATAAGTATTTACTTTATGTAGAGAATTTATTTAATATTGATAGTTGGTGGGATTTTATATTGGATAGGACTTCCATTTATATGAGTGCCTTAGCTCTTATTTTTGTCATCCTGACTTATATGTCACAAAGAAGAGCAAATAAAACATTTGAAAGTCAAAATCGGTTATCACTCCTAAGTCAACAAAAAGCTAATGATATTTTTGAGATACAAAACTTAACATCATTAATTTTTTCTAATGTTAATAATATTCAAATTAAATATCATTACTTAATGGAGGAGAATGACACACCTCTAAGAGAATTTCTGAATCAAGAATTTTTTGAAATTGATCTTGAATTAGAGCAAGACTTAAAGACTATGATAAATGATCATCAGATGCTAGTTGATGATTATTTAAATTTAGTTAAAATGCTACCAAGTTATGAGAAGAAATATTCAATCTTATTTGATAGAGTTTGGTCTACTTTTGATATTTTATACCGCGAATATTTGGATGAAATTTCAAGTAGTATTGATATGAATATACCAAAACTTCATAAACGAGAAGATCGATATGGGTATCAATTGTCGTTGCTTTCTAATTCAATTAATGAATTATTTCAATTATTTTTAGATCATATAAAGTCAAAAAAATAATTGCAAATATTAGTGCCTAATTGACTAAAATTGTTGATATTTTCTTGAAAAAGAAATAAATAATTCATATTCTATGTTCATATATTTAAGCTCTCATAAAATGAATAAATCAACCTCGTTATGTCAATTCCCATATTACAAATAGTTATTTCTAATCCAGAACCTTCAATGGATTGGAATTGGTTTTTTAGTACTATTTCCCAATCAGCTTCTGCTTTTATAGCTATCGTATTCGCTTATATAGTTTTTCAATGGGGTAAATTTAGCTCAGAAATGGCAGATGAATTTAAAGAATTCGATGAATTATTATTGCTTTATCGCAAGTTACAAAATACATTTAACTCAGATGCAATGAAGAGTTTTAATATTGATACATTATTTATGAGCCAGACATTTTATAAATTACTGAAGGATCAGGAATTTAATAAGTCCGATGACCAGAAAATCAGCAAAAAATTGCAAGAGTCATTTATACAAATACCTAGACAGAAATCTTTATTTTTAATATATGATGGTTATCGTAAGGCATTCTATAAAGGAGCAAATTTTGCTAAAATTGATAATTTTGAAGCGGAATTACTAAAATTTGAGCGGAGATATCAATTAGAAAATGACAATAAAACTAGATATCAAAAGATAATAGAATCTTTCAAAAATGAACAAATAGGATTATTTAATGTATATGATCGATTTAAAAGTTTGAAATCAAAAACAAAATTATTGGTTAACAATATAAACTTTGTTAGAAACCTCCTAATAGTTTTATCATTTGGATCATTTGTCCTAATAATTCTACCACTCCTTTTCCTTCCCTATTATATAGGAGACAACACATTTAGCATAATCTATAATTTTAGTACTATTTCAATTTGGAAGAGTGCATTTATTTTACTTTTTATGGCTTTTTTCTTTATTTTCAATACAATTTTGTTTAAGTCAATCAAAAATCAAAGATCGAAAATTTTAGGATTAAATAGTATGCTAAAAACAAATAAATATGAGGATAAAGTACTTTCTATGTGGCCGCACGAATTTTTTCCGAATGATGGCCCAGAAGGAGGATATAGATATATGCCTACATTTAGATTTTAGCCAGATTATGAGGCTTTTATAATAAATAAGGCAAAAGAGTTTTCTCTTTTGCTTTAAATAAAGTTAAGCCTGATTTTCAACACTTAATGATATGGGAAAATTGCTCTCAACTCCCCTATTACCAAAATGGAAAAAAAATAAATAAGGCGGTGCAGCCTTACAATAAAATACGCAGTTCAATTCAAGCAGCTATTTCAAATAATCCTTAAAAACCTTTTTAAACTTCTCCATTTTCGGTTGGATCACGAATTTACAATAGGCCTGATCCTTATTATTTAAATAATAATTACGATGATAATCTTCGGCCAAATAAAATTTTTTTAAAGCGGTTACCTCGGTCACAATTTTATTTGGATAAGCTTGCGCATCATCCAGTTCCGAAATTATTTTTTCAGCCATTAGTTTTTGTTCGTCTGAAGTATAAAATATGGCCGAGCGATATTGAGTTCCCATATCGGCACCTTGATAATTCAAGGTTGTTGGATCGTGGGTTTGAAAAAATACGGACAATAAAAATTCAAACGAAACCTCATCCGGATTGAATGTGATTCGGGCAACTTCTGCATGCCCGGTTGTTCCAGTGGTTACATCGTAGTAAGATGGATTTTTAGTTGAACCACCTGTATAACCGGGCTCAACGGCATATACGCCTTTTAAAGTTTGAAATACGGCTTCAACACACCAAAAGCATCCTGCTCCAAAAACAGCCGTTTCTTGTTTGTCGGTTAGCATAACTTCCTTCTTTTGATTTAATGTCTCGGTTTTAGCTTCACAATTCACGATACCAAAGACGAATATAATTAGAGGAATAATTTTTTTCATAACAAATTTTTATAGTTTTTAATGCAAAGTTCTGGTATGAATCTCACAGAATGATCACAATGATATAAAAAATATTTATATTTGTGTCAGAAGAAATGTTGTAAGCCTGTCTTACTCGTTTATTTTTTATCTTAAGGAAGAAATTGAAAAGATGAGCGAATTTCGTACGGATAAATCCGTATACCTTAAAACGAAGTGTTTTGGTGGTATGCGGTTTTTTTTATGCCTTCAAATAACAAATAATTAGGTATGGTAAAAATAATTCAAGAAAAGGAAATTTTATCAATTGTAAAAAAAATTGATGTTGTTGCAACCATGAAAGAAGCTTTTATTGCTTATAGTAATGGTAAGGCAGTAATACCTTCCGTTGGTGAGTTGCTTTTTGAGAAACCAAAGGGAGAAACCCACATTATATATGGCTATATAAAAGATGATGATTTCTTTTGCATAAAAATTGCTTCCGGTTTTTACGAAAATACGAATCTTGGAATTTCATCCAGCCAAGGTATGATGCTGCTTTTTAGCCAAAAAACCGGCGAACCAAAAGCAATTTTATTGGATGGCGGGCATCTTACCAATATCAGAACTGCCGCTGCGGGTGCATTGGCAGCAAAGTATTTTGCTCCAAAAACTGTAAAGGCCATTGGCATCATTGGAACAGGAATTCAAGGTCGGTTGCAATTACAATATCTTCAAAACATTAAACCTTGTAAAAAAGTTTGGATTTGGGATTTATATCCTGAAAGTGCAATGCAGTATAAAAGTGAACTACAAGACTATTTTGATATTCAAATCGCAACTAATCCGGCAGAAGTGGCAAAACATTGTAATCTGATAATTACCACTACACCATCCGAATCACCTCTACTCCATAAAGCAGATATTTTATCAGGCACACATATAACCGCTGTAGGTTCTGACACCTCAGAAAAACAGGAATTATCGGCTCAAATACTTCATCATGCTGATCTTGTTATTTCAGATAGCATTACCCAAAGTAAAACTAGAGGTGAAATTTACCAAGCCTCAAAATATCAAGATTTTAAAGAAAATAGAATAACAGAATTAGGAACTGCGATTCAGGATAAAAACCTGTGCCGTACTCATAATAATCAAATAAGTGTGGTCGACCTGACCGGTGTAGCCGTGCAAGATATCATGATCGCAAAAGCAGTTTATAATAGGTACATAATCAATAATCATTAAATAATGAATATTCCAATTTTTGAACTAGAAAGAATTCAGTCAATCTTTGAAAATACGGTAGATTTTAATTTAACCGAAAGTGGTTTTCATCCTTATTCCCTATCTGAACTATTAGACAAAAATCAATTGTCTGAATTAGAGCATATGGTTATGGGATATGGACAAACCAACGGTTCTATTCCCTTGCGTAAAAGAATAAGTGCTTTGTATAACAACGTAAATGAAGATAATGTACTGGTAACCAATGGATCTTCGGAAGCGAATTTCATAGCCTGTCATACACTTTTAGAAAAGGGTGATGAAATGGTAATGATGGTTCCAAATTATATGCAAATGTGGGGAATTGCTGAAGAGATGGGCTGTATTCCAAAAGCCTGGCATTTAATTGAAGAAAATAATTGGGCACCAGATATGGAAGAGCTCAGATCATTGGTAAATTCAAAAACAAAAATGATAGCCGTATGCAATCCCAATAATCCGACCGGATACGCACTTACTTCTGACGAAATGCGTGAAATTATCACAATTGCTAAAAATGTGGGTGCCTGGATTTATGCTGATGAAATTTATCGGGGTGCAGAGTTAAACGGAATAACGCTTGATAGTTTTGTTGGCATGTATGATAAGGTGATGGTCAATGGTGGATTGTCCAAAGCTTATGCCCTACCGGGACTGCGACTGGGCTGGTTGGTTGGCCCTAAATATATAATTGCCGATACATGGGCTTATCATGATTATACCTCAATAACTGCAGGGATATTAAGTAATTATATTGCTGAAATTGCTTTGCAACCGGATAAACGCCTGGAAATATTGACCAGAAACAGGAAAATGTTGAATGAGAATTTAATCGTTATGAGGAATTGGCTGGATCATTATGGCAATTTATTTGAATATGTGCAACCTCAGGCTGGCGGAATGATTTTTATTAAATACAATTTGGATATAAATTCATCAGAATTGGCAGAATGGCTGCGTAAAGAGAAGAGTGTTTTTATTCTGGCCGGAGATTGTTTTGGAATGGATCATTATTTCAGGGTTGGCATTGGTGCTCCCAAACAATACTTGATAGACGGATTTGAGCGGATAAGGCAAGCCCTGAAGGATCGTTTTAATGTTTAATTTTAAAATTCAAATTTAGTATTGATGATGAACTTCAAAGAGATTGATCTTGATAGAATTTATGAAGCAAGGCAGCGGATTGCACCAATCATTAATTATACACCCTTAATCCGGTCTTACATCCTATCTGAAAAGTGGGGAAAAAACATTGCCTTAAAATTAGAAAACCTTCAGCCTACCGGCGCTTTTAAACTCCGTGGTGCTGCAAATGCCATCTTATCCTTAAGTGAAAGTGAAAAGAAACGTGGAGTTGTAACTATTTCAACAGGAAACCATGGAAAGGCCGTTGCCTATATGGGAAAAAAATTAGGAATCCGATCCGTAGTTTGTATCTCAGAATTAGTCCCAAAAGTAAAAATTGATGCAATGCGAAATCTGGGTGCTGAAGTGGTTATTTTTGGTAAAAATCAGGATGAAGCCACTGATCATGCTTTGCAGATGGAGAAAAAGGAGGGATTATTTTTTATATCACCTTTTGATGATCCGAATATAATTGCCGGCCAAGGTACAATTGCCCTTGAAGTATTAGAACAAAATCCCGGTACAGATACGATAATTGTTCCTTTAAGCGGTGGCGGATTAATAAGTGGAATGGCATTTACTGCCAAAGCCATCAATCCTAAAATTAAAATGATAGGTGTGACAAACGATACAGAACCTGCAATGTATAAGAGTCTAAAAGCAGGTCATATTGTTAAGGTAGGAGAATTTGAAAGTCTGGCCGATGCACTCACTGGCCCTATTTCAGCGGATAATAAATACACGTTCGAAATGTGTAAGAAGTATGTTGATGAGACCATTCTCATCTCAGAAGAACAAATTGCAAAAGCCATGGCCTATGCCCTTCTGAAAGAAAAATTGGTACTTGAAGGTGGCGGTGCCGCAGGTATTGCCACAATACTTGATAAGAAAGCTTTATCGTTTGGAGAAAATATTGTGGCTGTATGTTCAGGCAACAGTGTTTCAATGGAAGTCTTGCTCAATCTGGCACAACTTCATAAAGAGTATGTAAATCTTAATTTCTGAAAGAATTCAGCAAATGAATATCAGCGCTTTATAAAGTTTTTCATTTAATGAATATTAAGTTCGATTAAATTCGATTTTTTAACAGATACTGTTATGAAACTATTTTCTGTTTACCAGCCATTTATCAATAGGTTCGATGATTGTATTTATGATAATCACCAGGAAGGTGCAAATCAAAGTTTCAAGATAATAACCTGAAGCCGCCAGGCTGCCAATTGCAGCACTGCACCAGATTGTTGCTGCAGAACCTAACCCATGTACATTTACACCTTCACGAAAAATTACACCGGCTCCTAAAAACCCGATGCCAGTAACTACCTGCCCGACAATACGGGTAACATCACCGGTTTTTTCTGTCAACAAAATAGAGAGTAATACAAAAATTGCCGCTCCGGTCGAGACTAGCATATTTGTTTTGAGGCCGGAAGACTTATGATGCCATTGTCGTTCAAACCCAATAATCAAGCCTGCAAACAAGGCCACAATAAGACGAAGTATAAAATCTGTTGTTGTCATTATTAAGTTTTATTAATAAAGATAACACAAATCGAACATAATTCAAGTATTGATTTTGTCACACAGACTGTAATGAACAAGAATTAACTGAGAAAATCTACTTATTGAAGTCTTGTTAGAATTTATAAAAAACTCCGGATCATTATTTCTTCTTTTTTTTCTTCTTACGTTTAGCTTCGAAACCTTCGGCTTCTTCCAGGAGCGCCTTCCAATCGTGAGGTTTATCGTCCGAAAAATCCAATGTAATTTGATAATCGTTTTTCGAGATTTCTATTCGGTGGATCGGTTTCCCCAGGTTTTTTTCAATTTCTTCAAGCAGTGGCCTTTCTTCAGTACTGCAAAATGAAATGGCTTGCCCTTTCTGGTTTCCACGCCCTGTGCGCCCTACCCTATGCACATAATATTCAGCAGAGTCGGGCAAATCATAATTGATTACGTATTCAACATCAGGGATGTCGATCCCTCTCGCACTCACATCTGTTGCAATTAAAACTTTTAAATGACCGGTTCGGAAATCCAGCATGGTCGTTTCACGTTCTTCCTGCAGGATATCGCTGTGAATCGTATTTGTAAGTATTTCAACCCTTTCCATGGCTTTTTTAACCCGTTCCGCACGAACCTTGGTCCTCACAAAGACCAATATTTTCTTCTCTAAATTATTTTTTAAAAGATCTTCCAAAAAGAATCGCTTATCATCCATTTCCACAAATGCAACAGCATGCTCAATATTTTTTGCCACAGGATCTTTTGGTGAAATTTGAATCCGAATTGCATCGGTTACAAGTGAATAGGCCAGGTTTTTAATCTTTTCGTTAATGGTCGCCGAAAAGAAAAGGGTTTGTCGTTTTCGGGGGAGATGCCGCATCAAGTCACGGATATCCTTAATAAATCCCAAATCCAGCATATGATCAGCTTCATCCAAAACCAAAATTTCAACCCGATCCAAATTAAGCGCTTTTTGACTTACGAGATCAAACATTCTTCCCGGTGTGGCTATTAAAACATCCACTCCTTTATTGAGTTGTTTAATTTGAGGCTCCTGATCAACCCCACCATGAATACAAAAAGAGGTAATCCTAGTATGTTTTCCCAGTTGATAAAAAACACTTTCTATTTGCAAAGCCAATTCATGCGTGGGTGCCATCACCAAACATTTCACCCCATCCGGGCGACCTTCAATTTTGCGATCCTGTAAAATATGCAGGATTGGTATGGCGAAAGCAGCTGTTTTGCCGGTTCCTGTCTGGGCAATGGCCAACACATCCTCTCCCTTGAGAATCGGAGGAATCGATTTAAATTGAATATCGGTTGGCTTTTTGTACCCAAGTTTTGAAATAGCCTTTTTTATTCCTTCGTCGATGCGATATTGTTCAAATTTCATATCAAATAAATATCCGGCAAAGATACCGAATTTCAAATTGCAAGAGATGAATACTTCGCGTGCATACTTTTTCTACTTTTACATCATGATATTGCAACCTCAAATTTATCTTGCACCCTTACAGGGTTTTACCGACTTTCATTTCCGGGATGCCTATCAAAAATATTTTGGTAATGTAGATCAATATTTTTCGCCCTGGATCAAACTTGATGGCGAGGGGAAATTAAAAAATTCACAAATCAGAGATATTCGTCCAGAAAACAATCAGGGAGTTAAGTTGATCCCTCAGGTGATGTGCAATAATTCGGTTGATTTTCTATATCTTGCAAATTATCTTTTTGATTTGGGTTATGAGGAAATAAACTGGAACTTAGGTTGCCCCCACCCTATGATTACAAAGCGGGGATTAGGTTCGGCTCTTTTAAAAAATCCGGAGAAAATAATTTCAACCCTGGATAAGATCCTGCCTAAAATGCAAAATAAATTATCAATAAAAATGCGCTTAGGTTTTGAGAATGAAGATGAAAGCGTTAATCTATTACCATTACTCAATAATTACCCTTTAACTGAGATTATCATTCATGCTCGCACTGCAGCGCAGATGTATAAAGGAAAAGCGAATACTGATGCCTTTGAAAACTGTATTGGTCAATCGAAACACAAACTTGTATATAACGGCGATTTGAACAGCTTAAAAATGTTTAAGGAATTAAGTGTTCGATTTCCACAAATCAATAGTTGGATGGTTGGCAGAGGGCTGATAGCTAATCCTTTTCTTGGATCAATGATAAAGAATGATTCGGATAAGCTTCCTCAAAACCATAAAAAAGTTTTTCTTGATTTTCATCATCATTTAATGGAAAGTTATGCTTCTCATTTATCCGGAGAAAAACACCTCTTAATAAAAATGATTTCTTTTTGGGAGTATTTCTCGAATTCATTTAAAGATGCCCACAAAGCCCATAAACGGATTAAAAAGGCCAAAACACTGATTGCTTATAATGAAGCGGTAAAGATGAATTTGAATTCCGGATTTATGGATAGTGGGCAGAAGACAGTAGACGGAAGACAGTAGTCAGTAGAAAGTAGTTAGTAGAAAGTAGTTAGTAGAAAGTAGTTAGTAGAAAGTAGTTAGTAGAAGTTAGATGTTAGACGTTAGATGGAAATTAGACATTTAACATTAGTCATTTAAAAATTGTCATTCAAAATTAATCATTCAAAATTATTTCTTTCACTCTTCCAATCTGCCCATCTTCAAGTCTTACCTTAATTCCGTGAGGATGATTTGGGGATTTTGTTAAGATATCTTTTACGAATCCTTCTGTTAATGCTCCACTTCGCTGATCTTCTTTAAGCACAATTTTTACTTCTGAGCCAATCTTGATATTTGCTCTTTTAGTTCCATCCATTCTTCGCAATTCTAAAATTTGATTTTACAAAATTATACTAATTGAATGAAAGTTAGGAGTATAATGTAACAATCATTTTAAAATCCGGTCTTTTGTACTAAAATCATTTAAGTATGAAGCGCATATTTATTGTCATTTTATTAGTCATGTATCATTGCCTGTCTATTGCTCAGGAATCATCTAAAAACCTTGACTTTTCTGCCATTTATCAACATTTCGTTGTGATGGAGCAGTTGCAATCCGGAAAAGAGCCTACCACCAATCAATGGGCTGATTTATTTGATACTCCTGCTTATAAAACGCTTTTAGATAATGAGTTCCGAAAACCAATCAGGTTTCAGGAGGTTTTTAGGGCTGCTTACTTACCCGGATATACAAAAGACATCAATGAAATTTTAAGCAAAATTGATCTCAAAGGTGCTTGGTGGACCTCATGGGTTACTTCATTGTTAGAAGCTTATGAAAATGTTCCAAAGCAGAAAACGCAATTATTGGATTTAATCAATGCGTATAAAAGACTTGATTTAAGCGAATTTGCCATTAAGGAATCGGCTCGTTTTCTCTCAGATGAAAAATTCGAGGGTTTTCCAAAAGTTGCTTTTTTGATATTTAATGATTCCAGAGGTTATGATCCAATTATTTTAAGTTTGAATAGTTTTCTTAAGGCCGATGATGCCAGAGATAATAATGCGCTGGATTGTATGGTAAATAAAGGATTTAACGAGCATTTTAGTTTTCAGTTATTGTATGCTCACGAAGCTTTTCATTACTACCGAAATAAAAAGGAGGAGTTTCGTTTTCCGGATGACAATGATCCCTACTCTTCTTTAATTTGGATCATGAATCAAATAGCTAACGAAGGGATAGCCGATCAAATTGATAAGGTAAATCAATATTTTAATCCGGGATGTTTTGCCGATACAAGGGAAGGTGAGCAATATCTTAATTATTTAGCCATGCAACCCGAATTAATCAAAAGGTTGGATTCACTTTTTGTTGAAATAAAAAACTACCCGGATTCATCACAAATTTTATCCAGGAAATTTAGCAAGATGATTCCACGGTCGGGGCATCAAACAGGTTTTTACATGTGCAATACAATTATTGAAGAATTTGGAGTACAAAGTATCAGAACAGTATCAAGAAATCCTTTTTCGTTTTTTAAGCTTTACCAAAAAGCAGCTTTAAAAAATGAGAAATATCCCGTTTTCTCAAAGGATGCAATTGCATGCATCGAAATATTAGAGGAGAAGTTCAGCTTAGAATAACTTTTAGAATCACGTTTATCTATTTTTCATACATACTTTAAGCGCTACTAATTCCTTATTCGACAATCAACATTAAAAAATAATCAATAATCATTTACCTAAGGTATTCCGACAATTCAAGCCAGCGCATTTCTCTTTCTTCAAGTGCACTGATAATTTCGCTAATCCGGTCAGAGGCTGTTTGCAATGCCTGATAATCCTGTGTTCCGGAATTTAAGATCTCTTCACATGCTTTTTTCTCGTATTCCAGGGCGGGAATCTCTTTTTCAAGTTGTTCAAATTCTTTTAGCTCTTTAAAAGTTAATTTCCTTTTTTCCCCAGACTGTGCATTTTTGACTTGCTGTTTTACTTCTTTTTCCTTCTTCTGTTTGTTTTGAGCATCGGGTAAAATAATCTCGTTACGATATTGGGTATAGTTTCCGGCAAAATCTTTCACAGATCCGTCACCATCAAAAATAAAAATGTGATCGACGAGTTTATCCATAAAATAACGATCATGAGAAACTAGCATCAGGCAACCCTGATAAGAAAGCAAAAATTCCTCTAACTTGTTTAAGGTCAGTAAATCTAAGTCGTTCGTTGGCTCATCCAGGATCAAAAAATTAGGGTTCTGAATCAGCACCATGAGTAAATACAGCCGTCTTTTTTCTCCTCCACTTAACAGTGAAACCGGAGAATGCTGCATTTGGGCACTAAACATGAAGTGATGCAGAAATTGGGCTGCCGTCAGGCTTTTCTCTTTTCCAAGCTGGATTACTTCAGCCGTTTCTTTAACCAAATCAAGCACTTTTTGATCGCCTTCGAAATTAATTCCCTCCTGTTTGTAATACCCAAATTTGATGGTTTCCCCTTTAATGATGGTACCTGTATCAGGTGCAATATTTTGAGTGATTAAATTCAAAAAAGTTGATTTACCGCTTCCGTTATTCCCAATAACTCCAATGCGATCGCCCTTTAAAAAATTGTAATCGAAATTCTTAATCAGCACCCTATCATCAAAGCTTTTACTTACATTTTTTACTTCTACTATTTTTCCACCAATACGCTGGCTCTTGATGTCAAGATTAATTTCCTGTTCGATTAAATTTGCGCTTGCACGCTCTTTTATCTCATAAAATGAATCAATTCTGGATTTGGATTTATGGGTTCTTGCCCTGGGCATTCTACGCATCCATTCCAACTCTTTTTTCATGAGTTTGCGTGCTTTGAGGATTTCCGTTTGTTCTACTTCCTCCCTTAAAGCAGATTGCTCAACATAAAAAGCGTAATTGCCCTGATGGGTATAGATTTTACCATTGGCAAGTTCCAAAATTTGCGTACAAATACGATCCAGAAAATACCGGTCGTGCGTTACCATCAGTAAGGTTGTATTCGATTTCTCGAGATATTTTTCCAGCCATTCAATCATTTCAATATCAAGGTGGTTGGTAGGCTCATCTAAAATCAATAAATCCGGATTATCAAGCAAAACCAGGGCCAGAGCCAATCTTTTTCGCTGACCACCAGATAATTCGCCAATATTTTGATCCAAATCGGTAATTTTGAAAAGGCTGAGCAATTGTTCCAATCTGCGCTCGTAATCCCAACCCTGATGTTGATCCATTAAGGCAGAAGCAAGATCATATTTTTTTTGTGATTCCTTATCCCAGGTTTCGCTTTGTGCCGCAACTGCTTCTTCGTAATTCCTGATAATTTTTAGTACTTCCGAATGTGTACCACGGATGTATTCGTTGATACTTAATTTATTATCAAATGAAGGTTCTTGTTCCAGATAGGCCCAAACGATATCAGGATTGAGGATTACCCTACCCTGATTTGCTTCGTCTTTTCCTGCAATAATCTTTAAAATGGTTGATTTCCCGGTTCCATTTGGAGCAATTAAAGCAACCTTCTCCCCTTTCTCCAGGCCAAAACTAATATCCCTGAACAGCTCCCGTTCCCCAAACTGTCGGCCTAATCCCTCTATTGATAATACATTCATATGTTAAAAATTGAATGCAAAGTTAATCGAATTGGTGATAATAAATTTGATTAATTCATCCTATTCATAATGATTATGTGCAATCTCGCCCAAATCCAAGTTTATAATAGTTGAGCATTATTGCTTGCTTTTAAGCACTTAGCTGATCATTTTTCAGTGATGAAATGACCAGATTTTTAATGGGGGTAAATTCTTTACGAATAATTTCCCACTTATCCGGATATTTTTGGAAAAGTGTAAGGATTTTTGATCTATGATTACTTAAAGCGTCAGTGATTCCGGGTGCTTTCATCGGTCGATTGCATGCTCCGCCAACATTAATCCCTGTAAGTTTTTCTTTTTTACTAAGGACAATCTTTGCTCCATTTTCGAGTCGATCGAGTAATGCAATGGTATTGGCATACTTCTGATCGGAGAAGGAATGAACAACAATTTCCTCTGTTTCTTTAACTTCAAAATTTGTAAGATTAATATGCCAATCATCAATATAATGGATGTCAGGATGGGTTTGTAAACTGTTGTTTTCGGCAAAAGCAATGGCATTTTTGATTATTGTATACAAATGACTGATGTTTCCTTTAAACCCCTTTATTTTTTCAAAAGCTAAATCAGACAGCAGATATTTCTTTTTATATTTTACAGATAAGTCGGCACAATGCTTAGTGGCCAGATTTTTTAAATTTTCATGATTGCTATTTTCGAGCAATTTCAATTTCTCTGCTAATTTTCTATTTTCCTGAATGATAGCCTGGGTATCGGCATTAATTCTTTGTTGAATTTCTCTATTTTTCCGATTAATAATCAAGAAAGAATTAAATGCATTGAACATATGATATTCAATAATGCTTTTTTGAGCACTTGCTACAGCCTTATCCGACAAACTTAATCCATAATTCCCCTGATTTGGATTTAAGTAAATCAGCAATAAATCATGTAACCCATCAAATTCATTTTTAAAACGAAGTAATAAAATGTTTTTATTGAGCTCGTCAAAAATTTCGGTTTTTTCGATAATTGAACGATCTTTTTCGATTCCAATTTCGTGTTCAGCCATCCATTCAAATCGTTTTTGAGGTGTCCTCAGTTTGGTAATCCGATCCAAACGATCAATAATCAATAAAGGTTCAATGTCTTCTGATTTATCCGGCCGGACACGCATGATTGCTTTTATATCATCCGTTACAGAAGGTTTATAGATTGCTATTATCTTATTAATTCCGGGCACAATGAATTGAGCATTTTGTAATATGTTCTCATAATCGCATCCGGTAAATGTATAACGATAATTCATCCATGGAAAATTTACAACAAATATAACATAATAATTAAGCCTTTTCCTAATTATTAAGTGTTTAAGTCAAAATAATTAAGTGATAAAAAACAAATTTAAATGAACTTAATTAAGTCACTTAATCATTTAATTAAGTCTGAAATAAAACTTAAATAGCTTGATATGTGTCTATTAAGATTCGTATTCTTGCATTTTTACTTTAATTCATTATAAAATTAAAAACTATTGGATATAAATTTTAAGCATAAAAATTCAGTGTTATGAAATCAACATTCCAACAAATTGAACTAAAATCTGAGTACATCTTCGAGCCCATGCCAGCATCAGAAGAAAAATCAATATGGGATAAGCTTATTTCCAAATTTATGCAAGCGACTGAATACTTAATTTTTGAGCACAGTGATGTTACTCAAGACTTTTTATTCCAGGACTTCGTTGAAGAAGACCTAACTCCAATTATAGTTTCCAGCAATGATTTTCATTATCAAAGGATCCAAATGGGTAGATTCCAAAATACGACTGGAATAAATAGGTTGGTAAATTATTTGGTAAAGAAAACAGAAGATTGCCTCCGACATTTCCAATTGAGCTTTATTCTGGATGTTGAAACACTTGAATTTGATCAGATCAAATGTGATGAATTTACACGCTCACAGTTACCAACCACAAAAGAAGTTGTGATAACGAATGATGTTGAGCAAGTAAAACCGAATTTCAAAAGCCAAAAAATAATTAAATGGATAAAATCAATGATCAATTTTCACCGCCCGGTTAAAACACAAAATTCGTCAGTAGCTGAATTCTCTATTCAAAATATTTTAAATTATTTCTCAAAAAAATGCAGTAAACCGATTGATGCTGGAAATGATCCATGATATTTGGTAGAAAACAGCTATTGGTAAAGAATTAAAGCTTGTTGTATTTATCAAACTTATCCTTAATCTTATCCAAACATAGATTGCCAATGCTGCCTATATGTGTATGCTTGAGTATTTTATCGGGCGAGTAATCTCCTGAAGCAATGTCATGAGCTACTATTTTATAAGCTTCCCTGAAACTTATTCCCTGCATCACGA
>PHDM01000181.1 GCA_002840985.1 Bacteroidetes bacterium HGW-Bacteroidetes-17 | reverse complement strand
AAATTGAATAAAACAGGAATTTCAACTTTGGCGTCCATTGCAAAATCAGTTATTTATGGTGATAACTGTTATATCGGTGATTTTGTATGTTTAGGCGATGATGTTAAAATGGGTAATAATGTTAAACTTTACCCACATACTTATATTGGGGATAATGTAACCATTGGGGATAACACGACCATTTTCCCGGGTGTTAAAATATATTCTGATAATATCATTGGTTCCAATTGTACCATTCATGCAGGAGTAGTAATTGGTGCAGATGGGTTTGGATTTGCTCCCTCATCGGATAATAATTATAATAAAATAGCCCAGATCGGAAATGTA
Organism: Bacteroidetes bacterium HGW-Bacteroidetes-17; assembly: GCA_002840985.1. Lineage (GTDB taxonomy): Bacteria > Bacteroidota > Bacteroidia > Bacteroidales. Next base: position 2,945 of record PHDM01000181.1, on the reverse strand, counting down.
ATTATTGAAAACAATGTTGAAATTGGGTCCAATACAACCATCGACCGTGCAACTTTGGGAAGTACGATTATCCGTAAAGGTGTAAAACTTGATAATCTTATTCAGATCGGGCACAATGTAGAAATAGGTGAAAATACTGTAATAGCGGCCCAATCAGGAGTATCGGGTTCGACAAAAATTGGGAAAAACTGCATGATTGGAGGACAAGTTGGAATCATTGGACATTTATTTATAGCAAATGGTGTAAAAATAGCGGCCCAATCAGGTGTTGCGGGAGATATCAAACAAGAAAATTTCATAGTCCAAGGCTCACCATCCTTTGATATCAGCACTTACAGAAAATCTTATGTCCACTTCAGAAAACTATCTCAAATAGTTGAAAGAATAAATAATTTAGAAAAGAAGAATAACGTATCCTAAATTATTGCTAATTATCGCTACTTCTATTGCGAAATTGTAAAATTTGTTACTTTTGCGGTGGAATTCTATTTACACACATAAATCTTTTTATGCCTGATAAACAAAGAACTATAAAAAAGGCTACTACGGTATCTGGAACGGGTTTGCATACAGGTTTGAATGCTACGCTGACTTTTAAACCCGCTCCTGCAAATTTTGGGTTCAAATTCCAAAGAATTGATTTACCCGGTTCACCTATAATAGATGCAGATATTGACCTTGTTGTTGATACCGCAAGAGGAACAACTCTTGAATATAATAATGCAAGAATTTACACCGTTGAGCATTTTTTGGCTGCCCTTACAGGATTAAGTATCGATAATGTACTTATTGAACTTGATAAAGATGAAATTCCAATTATGGATGGCAGTTCAAGATATTTTGTTGATGCATTATTAGAAGCCGGAATAGTTGAGCTGGATGCACAGCGGGAATACATTGTGATTGAAGAAGAAATTATTTATAAAAATGAACTCAATAGAATAGAAATGATTGCCTTACCGGACGATCATTATAATTTAGAGGTAGAAATTGATTATGAAACCAAAGTCCTTGGAAAACAATTCGCACAATTAAACAATATTTCTGAGTTTCAGACAGAATTTTCGCCATGTAGAACTTTTGTTTTTCTGCACGAATTAGAATTCTTATTAAATAACAATTTGATTAAAGGTGGCGATTTAAGCAATGCCATTGTTTATGTGAACCGTCAGGTAACGCAAGAGGAGCTTGACAGACTAGCCGAACTATTCAATAAACCTAAAGTAAAAGTGAAGGAAGAAGGTATTTTAAACAATCTTGACCTTCACTTTAAAAATGAATCGGCCCGACATAAACTATTAGATGTTATTGGTGACCTAAGCTTGTTAGGAAAACCAATCAAAGGGAAAATCCTGGCTAAACGACCCGGACATTACTCAAACGTCCAGTTTGCCCGACTAATCAAAGAACAAATAAACAATCAGAAAAAAATGAATACAAAGCCTCCTTTCGATTTAACAAAAAAACCGGTCTATGATGTGGTTCAAATCCAACAGATTTTACCACATCGTCCACCATTTTTATTCGTTGATAAAGTGCTTGACATGAATGAATCACAGGTGGTAGGAGTTAAAAACATCACCATGAACGAATCGTTTTTCGTTGGTCATTTTCCGGGCGAACCGGTCCTTCCAGGAGTTATTCAGGTTGAAGCCATGGCTCAAACAGGCGGTATTCTGGCATTAAGTCAGGTGAAGGATCCTGAGAACTACAAAACTTATTTTTTAAAAATTGACAATGTAAAATATCGTCACAAAGTAATCCCGGGCGATACCATGGTATTTTCTTTGGAGCTTATTTCTCCAATCAGAAGAGGGATTTGCCACATGAGAGGCATTGCCTATGTTGGTGAAACCATCGTTATGGAAGCAGAGATGATGGCACTATTATCAAAAAACGAAGATCAAACTAAATCCTGATAAAATGAATCAACCCTTAGCATATGTTCATCCACAAGCTAGAATAGCCAAAAATGTTGTGATTGAACCTTTTGTTAACATTGAAAAAAATGTAGAAATTGACGAAGGTACATGGATAGGCTCTAATGTCACGATCATGGAAGGTGCTCGCATTGGAAAAAATTGTAAAATTTTCCCCGGTGCCGTTATTTCTGCAATTCCTCAAGATCTTAAATTCAGAGGAGAAGAAACCACAGTAAAAATTGGAGACAATTGCATTATCCGTGAGTTTGTAACCATTAACCGTGGGACCAAGGCGAATTTCGAAACTGTTGTTGGTAACAATTGTTTACTGATGGCCTATGTTCATGTGGCGCATGATTGTATTATCGGAAATAACGTAATTCTTGCAAATGCAGCCACTCTTGCAGGGCATATCAGAATTGATGATTGGGCCATTGTTGGAGGATTGGCTGCAGTTCATCAGTTTGTACAAATCGGAGCCCATTCAATGGTTTCAGGTGGAGGTATGGTTCGTAAAGATGTTCCTCCTTATACAAAAGGTGCCCGGGAACCATTATCTTATGTAGGCGTTAACTCAATAGGATTAAGACGAAGGGGATTCACCAATGATCAAATTAATGCAATTCAGGAAATCTATCGAATTATTTATTTAAGAGGAAGAAATGTAACCCAGGCAGTATCAGTAATTGAAGCTGATGTACCGGTTACGCCTGAAAGAGACGAAATTCTTACTTTCATTGCCCGCTCCACCAGAGGAATAATGAAAGGGTACACCAGACAACCTAAAAACGATCAATAAAATATTAAATATGGCTTCAACAGCAGATTTCAAAAACGGCTTATGCATTGAATTTAACGGTGAACTCTTTACCATTGTTGAGTTCCAACATGTAAAGCCTGGTAAAGGTCCAGCTTTTGTGCGCACAAAACTAAAAAATGTAAAAACCGGAAAGGTTATTGAAAATACCTTTAATTCAGGGGTGAGAATAGATGTGGTTCGCATCGAACGTCGTCCTTATCAGT
>PHDM01000030.1 GCA_002840985.1 Bacteroidetes bacterium HGW-Bacteroidetes-17 | reverse complement strand
CAATATCGCGATAAAATGCAACTTGATTTTATCAAGCTCAAAAAACGATTGGGCGAAGAAGGTGCTTCCGGAAGGGCTGCGCTTAATATATTCACGCACTTACAATAATTTTTACTGGACAAAATCGTAAAAACGGAATAAAAAGAAAAGTAAGTTTTTCTTTTTATGATCTTCTGGCATAAATTCCCTTACGTACGTTTACTCTTATTTTATCTCCTTGGGGTATTCATCGCTTATTATACAAATATCAAGATACTGCATCCTGTATTATTCTTTATTATCATTGTACTTGTCAGCTCATTTTTACTGCCTTTTACCAGGTTTTTAAATTACCGGTTCCGATTGATCCCCGGGTTTTTTATTGGAATCATTTTTATGGTATTGGGAATGCTCTTAACTGCAATGCAAAAATCAAAAGGCCAACTGGCTATTTCAGCTAATCAAAAACAGGAATATCTTTTGATGATTACTGAAGAACCTTCTGAATCAGCAAAATCAATAAAAATCGTGGGTGATGTTTTTATCCAGAGTATAAATAAAAATTCAAGTTCAACTTCTGCAAAATGCCTTATTTATCTCGCTAAAGATAGTTTAGCCAAAATGTTAAACTATGGCGATCATTTACAAATCAACACCCGATTGTCGGGGATCAATCCACCTCAGAACCCACATGAATTTAACTATCGAAAATATTTAAAAAACCGCAATATCAATCATCAAGCCTACTTGAATAAAGATGCGTGGCAGATCATTGACCATAAACAAGCTAATCCTATAAAATATTATGCTTTAAAAATCAGGCGACATTTTCTAAACACCCTAACAGATTCAAATCTTTCAGAATCGGAATTCGCTGTAGCAGCAGCAATTCTGCTTGGACAGGATGAAATTCTTGATGATGAAACCCGTCAGGATTATGCAGGTGCAGGAGCGATGCATGTACTTTGCGTATCGGGTTTACATGTCGGAATTATTTTTTTAGCATTCAACCTCATCTTATCATTTTTAAAGAAAAAGGGAACCCAAAAAATGATAAAAACCATGTTACTAATTCTTTTAATTTGGAGTTATGCTTTGATAACAGGTTTTTCACCTTCTGTTTTGCGGGCGACTGTCATGCTCAGTTTTATTATTGTAGGTGAAGCATTCGGTAAAAAAGGAAATATTTATAATTCCATTGCAACCTCAGCCTTTCTACTGCTTTTAATTAATCCATTGATGATTATGGAAGTTGGTTTTCAACTTTCATATGCAGCTGTGATTGGAATCGTATCTCTTTATCCGCAGATTAAAAAACAACTTTATCATCCAAACCGTATCATCGATAAAACACTTTCCATCTTAATTGTGTCGGTTGCAGCACAGCTGGGGACATTCCCTTTGGCGATTTATTATTTCCATCAATTCCCGGTTTATTTTTTATTTACCAATTTAGTGGTCATTTTATTAGCTACGCTTATCATCAACATTGGATTTCTCTATTTGCTGCTTTCATCCATTCCATTGATTTCGGTTTGTTTTCAATTTATTTTTAAGATGATCATTGGTTTTATGAATAAATACGTTGCTTTTATTGAATCTTTACCCGGATCAACCTTGAAAGGCCTGGTTTTGAGTTTTGTGATGATGTTCATCATCTATCTTTTAATTATCGGTATCACACAAGCAATTCTACAGAAATCGAAATCGTGGTTTGTCATAAGTTTAGTTTCAATTGTTATTTTAGGATTTGGATTTAGCTACCGGAATATTGAACAATCATGGCAGCATAAAATGATTGTATATAAAATTCAGGACTATTCTGCAATTGAGTTTCAACAAGACAAAAAGAATTTTGTAATGTTGGATTCAGCGCTGATCATCGACCAACAGAAAATCAATTATCACTTAACAACCAATTGGTGGTATTCGGGCATTAGTCAGCCTCAAATTATGTCCTTTGATGAAAATAAAGATTCTTCAATCCAACTAATAAAGCATGGAGATTTGTTTTTCTTTCAGAATCAAACCTTTTTAAGAATTAACAAAGACAATGATGACATTCTAAAAGAGCTCCAGATTCCGGTCGATTACTTGATTATCTCAAATAACCCAAAAATTTCGATAGAAGAATTGCAAGCTAATTTCTCTCCAAAACTTATCATCTTGGATTCTTCAAACTCAAACTATTTTGCCCAGAAATTAATACCGGAAGCGGAAAAAATTGGGATTCCACTTTATACCGTGAACAATTCAGGTGCTTGTATTATCAAGCTGTGAATGAACTACCACGCGGCAGAGCTGCGAGGTATCTAGAATACAGTAGTCAGAAGTCAGAATTTTTTTGAGGATATTTTAATCCCTTTTCTGGATTCTGAATTCTGGATTCTTACCACGAAGCAGAGCTTCGAGGAATTCTTTTGATTAAAATCGGAGTGAAAGGCAGCTCAGTCCTCCGTCCAGCTTCATGTATTCACTCATTTCCAACTCAATAATCTTAAAGCCTGCATTTACAAAAGTTTTTTTGGCACTTTCAAAACCTTTCGCAACCAATAAATAATCATTGATCAACAAACAATTTGCTGCATAACTTTCTTCATCCGGAATGGAAATCTTCTTATAGTCATCAAATCCTTTCATCGACAATAAGCTGTCAATCATCACGAGGGTTTGATTACCCACATAGTTAATCCCGGTTTTTAAATGAAGCATCTTATCAATCGCTATCATGGAGGAGGTATGGCCATATTTTGCAAGGAGTTTCATCAGTTGCTCCGCCCCTTCTTTATTTGTACGATCTGACAATCCGATAAAAAAATGATTTTCCGCGCGCATGATATCCCCACCATCCAATGTTCCGGGGTATTTAATGTATTCTAATGTCCTAAATTCCGCAAGTTTTGAGGCAACGCTTAGCTCTTCACCCCTCCTGTTTACATGACCAGGAAAAGTAATTATTGCACATTTTTCGGTGACAATGGCAGTATCTTCTACAAAAACACTATCCGGAAAGTTAGGTTCTGCAGGTATCTCGACAATTGCTAACCCACACTTTTTAAGTGCCTTACAATATTCATCGTGCTGATTTAATGCCTTCTGAAATTCAGGCTTACCTAAATCCATGCGGGTTATGCCATGAATCATTGATTCAGCAGGCTTACGAACTAAAGCGTATTTAAACATCCTTTTATTTTTATTTCAAAAATAGCTAAAGAAAGGATAAATGAATTTTATTTTTTTTGATAATTTATTTTGTGGAACAAAAAATTGAATTATCTTTGCCCGCTCTAAGCAGCGATGTTTAGATGTTCATTAAAACAAATATTGGTTCGGTAGTTCAGTTGGTTAGAATGCCGCCCTGTCACGGCGGAGGTCGCGGGTTCGAGTCCCGTCCGGACCGCAAAAGAGGATTTTAGTTAATAAACTAAAGTCCTCTTTTTTATTAATCACTATTTTTATTTTATTAATTAAACAATCCTTCAACCGACAAATAACGATCACCTCTGTCATAAGATAAGGTCAAAACTGTTTTATCTTTAAGCTTCGTTGACATTTTAGAAATAGCTGCCAAGGATGCACCTGTTGAAATTCCAACTAACAAACCTTCCAATTTAGCCGCGTTTTTGCAAAATTCAAATGCTTCTTCTTTGCTAATTGAAATTGTACCATCTATCATCGATAAATCCAGATTCTCAGGAATAAACCCGGCGCCAATACCTTGTATGGCATGTGGTCCGGGATTTCCTCCCCCAATAACGTCAGATCCTATGGGTTCAACAGCCATGACTTTTATTTGCGGCATTTCTTTTTTCAGTGCCCTGGATATACCGGAAATATGCCCACCGGTTCCCACTCCAGTAATCAAAAAATCAATGCTTCCATCGAAATCCTTCAAAATTTCAATGGCCGTTTTCGCGTAATGTACCATTGGGTTTGATGTATTTTCAAATTGCATTGGCATCCACGATGGCTGCACTTTCGAAAGCTCAATTGCTTTATTAATGGCTCCTTTCATCCCTTCTGTCCTTGGTGTTAACACCAGTTTTGCGCCATATGCAGTTAAAATATTTCGTCGCTCCACCGACATGGAGTCAGGCATCACCAGTATCAAATCGTAACTTTTTACTGCGGCTACCATTGCCAAGCCAATACCTGTATTTCCTGAGGTTGGTTCGATAATAGTCTTCGAATGATCCAGCAAACCCCGTGTTTCTGCATCTTCAATCATGGCAAGTGCTATTCTGTCTTTAATACTTCCACCCGGATTCAGATGTTCCAGTTTTATCCATACATTTAGTTCAGGTTCGAACATTTTATTAATCCTGATAATCGGTGTTTGTCCGATTGTTTTTAAAATATTCTCGGCTTTCATTTTCAAATGCTATAATTTATAACTGATTTATAACTTTTATTAATTCTTTTTTTTCTGTCGGATTTGAACTTTATGGCTGTGAGTTACCACCGAACGTGGCTCGACACTTTCGATCAGCCAAACATTCCCGCCTATTATTGCATTTTCGCCCACTGTTGTATTTCCACCCAAAATAGTGGCACCGGCATAAATGATTACATGATCCTTGATAGTTGGATGTCGTTTGATAGAAGTTTCATTTTTTTGAATACTTAAAGCACCTATCGTAACACCCTGATAAATCTTAACATGACTTCCAATTTCAGCAGTTTCGCCAATCACAATCCCTGTTCCATGGTCAATACAAAATGATTGGCCAATCGTTGCTCCGGGATGAATATCGATTCCTGTAATACTATGCGCATATTCGGAGAATATTCTCGGCATAACAGGAACTTGCAACTTGTAAAGTTCATGTGCCAATCGATAAATACAAGTAGCTAAAAATCCCGGATATGTAATAATTATTTCTTCTATTGAACGCGCTGCCGGATCACCTTCATAAATTGCACTGACATCAGTTATCAGATTAGCATAAATATCAGGCATGGTTTCCATAAAATCATTGCTCACCTCAAACGCATTTTCCTCATTGTATCCCATTGCCATTAAAATTGAGTTGAATTCTAATTTTAATCGCTCAAATTCCTTTTCGGGTTTCTGGCAAATGATTTCTAAACGAACCGGGAACAAAAATGCAACTAAATTATCTGCAAAAGCAATGCTATGTTTAATCGATGGAAGCTTTCGGTACACACGTTTTTTGAATTGTCCTATCTGACTAAAAAATTCTTCTTTTTTCATTTTAAAATATAAAAAAAGCCCTGAATTTCAGGGCCTTTAAATTAATAATATGTTTTTACCAAAATCACATCATAAGATAAGCCCATCCTTTTTCAGAAAGAAGGCAACAACAATTATTGTAATTTCGGTTTTGATTTATCATGCGGTAAAATTAAGGTAAAATTTAATGCGATCGAATAAACAATCAATCATAAAATATCATTTATATGTCGATAGGGTATTTGCACAATGAAGTAATCAGGTTTTCATTCAGTTTAAATCCATAAACCGACATCGTTATGTTAAGTAGAAGTCTCAATCCAATTCTTATTACAATTGCGATTTTATTATCCTCTTCTGTGTTTTCACAAGAAATCTTTACTGCCATCATGCAAGGCAATCTGGATAAAACAAAACAATTAATTGAGGCTGACCCGGCTAATGCTACCATTAAAAATCCCCGAGGGTTTTCCCCAATTCATTTCGCGGCAAATTTTAAACAACTTGAAATTGCCAAACTCCTGGTTGAAAATGGTGCCGATCCATTTATTGTTGGGCCAAATAAACGACAAGCCATACACTGGGCTGCAGCCGCAGGAGGCACCGAAATACTTAAATGGCTGCATTCGATTGACGCAGATTTAAACCTGAAGGATGAAACAAATAAAACGCCATTGTATCTGGCCGCGACCAGGGGACACACTGAAAGTGTAAATTTTTTAATGGCACAAAATGCTGAAATCCAAACTGAAGGAGATGGTGCGTTTGAATTGTTATATTTCTCAACAATGTTTGGGTTTGAGGGTATTTTTGAAAAATTCCTGAACTCCGGTTTCGATCTAAAACAATTAACCAAAGATGGATCGGGTCTTTTGCTTGCCGCTGCGCTTAAAGGCAATATTGATTTTATTTCAAAACTATCTGATCGGGGATTAGATCTTAATCTTTTAAATGATTTTGGAGAATGTGCCCTTCATATTTCCATTATCCATAAGAATTATGATGCCATGAAAAAATTGATTGAATTAGGGGCAGATATCCATTTAAAAAACTTTGCCGGGCAAAATGCATTAAGCTTTGCACAAAAACTTGAGTCAACCTCTTTCACGGATTATCTCAAATTAAAAGGTGCGATTCAGCATGATGATTTAATTTTAAAAGATAAGTATCCCGGTTTTGAAACTCCCGGATTAACTCCAAAGCTTTTTGCACCGGGTTTAATTTCAACTTCTGATTTTGAAGAGCGGGATGTGATGTTTTCACCGGATTTTAAAGAGTTTTATTTTACAAGATATTCGCGAATCACTCAAATGCCTATGACCGTTCAACTGATGAAATATGAAAACGGCAGATGGTCAAAACCTGAAGCCGCAGTATTCTCAGGTAAATTCAACACTGCCGAATGTTTCATTAGTCACGATAATCAGAATCTTTATTTTATCTCTCAGCGCCCACAAGATGGCAGTGCAAATCCTTCTCCTTGGGAAATATGGATTGCCGAACGCGTTAACGGCGACTGGGACAATTTTCGATTATTTGACACCACACAGTTAAAAGGTTGCTTTTATCCCAGCCTAACGAAGCATGGAGAATTGCTATATACCGGAGTGGATAATGATCTGTTCCTTTCAAAAATAGAAAATGGGAAAGTAGTTGATCCCATAAAACTAGGGCCTGAAATAAATACAGCTGATGGTGAATACAATGCAATGATTTCACCCAATGGCGACTACATCATATTTACTTCACACGGATTCGAAGATCATTTTGGAGGTGGTGATTTGTACATCAGTTTCAGAAAAGACGACCATAGCTGGACACCATCAATCAATATGGGACCAGAAATAAATACTGCTACAACTGAGTATTGTCCTAATGTTTCACCTGATGAGAAATATTTCTTCTTTACCAGCAATAAAAAAGGTACCGAAGATATTTATTGGGTAGATGCAGGAATTATTAATCAACTTAAACAGGAAGCATTCAGAAAATAGTAATCGTTAAAATTATTCTCTTGTTTTCTCTTTATCATTAATCCCGAAAAGTTAAAATTATTGTGGTGCCTTTCTCTTCAACAGATCTGGCCTCGATGGTGCCATGATGCATTCTCATAATTTGTTTTGACAAACTTAATCCTATTCCTGATCCTTCTCTTTTGGTAGTATAAAAAGGGATAAAAATATTTTCGAGAATATCCTGATTCATCCCAGAGCCATTATCAGCTATCTCAACCATGGTTCTGTTTTCAAAATCAACGCTTTTTAAACTGATTTTCACCAACCCGCTTTCAGATTTTTCTAAAGCATCCATCGAATTTTTAAGGATATTGATCAGCAATTGTTCGATCAGTTTAGTATCCAAATCTAAATCAGCTATCCCGTCGTTTGCTTCTAGAACAATTTTAACGTTTTTATCTTCAAATCCTGGCCTCAGTAAGTCAATAACATTTTGGATTATCTGTTTAAGATTCGCTTTTTCGAACTTCGGAGCAGGCATATTTGTATAGCTTTTGGTCGCTTTAACAAATTCAACGATTCCTTTGCTGCGCTTTTCTATGGTTTTCAGACTGTGTCTTAAATCGCTTTGATCTTCCTGATTCAAAGAAGTCAAATCTTTTTCATTTCCTTTTTCATCGAACAACAATTGATTTGTAACTCCTGCCAATGTTGAGATCGGAATAGCCGTATTCATAATCTCATGAGTCAGAACCCTTACCAATTTACGCCACGAATCCAATTCTTGCTCTTCCAATTCAAACCTAACATCCTGTATAGAGACTAATTTATAGGGCTTGTCTTGTAATTTAAACTCTGTAGCCTGTATCGAAATGGTATAGGCATTTCCCATTTTACTAAATTTGTAAAGTTTTTTTTGACCGCCCTTTATTTCTTTAACAATCGAAGAGAGAGGCTGATCAAACCGTTCAATCACATTTATTTTTTTAATATTGGAACGATCAAAAAACCGTTTTGCTGCTTCATTCAAAATCACAATGTTTTCGTCTTTATCAAAACAAAGAAGAACAATATTTATGTGTTCAACAATGGTTTGTAAGTACGAATGATTGCGCTCTTTTTCAGTGCTTAAATTACGGTAAACACTGATCAGATCATCAAAAGCTTTTGCAAGATCATCATTCTTGCTTTTTAACTTATACGTATTTTTAAACTCACCGAAAGTGATGGCACTGATAAAGTTGAGTAGTTCACGTTTGCTTCTTTCCGATTCGCGGATAAGTAAAACCGAACTTAAAATTACCAGCAAAAAAGCCCAACCCGACAACAGCCAAAAGGGCGAAGCAATAGCAAAATACAGGCTTGCAATACTGCTGGCAATTAGCAATACAATATAAACAATCAGTTTTACCCTAAAGAAATTAAAGTTCATACTTTTTCATTTTCCGGTATAAAGTACTTCGTCCATAGCCCAGTATTTTAGATGCTTCCGTCATGTTCCAGTTCACTGCTTTTAAGGCTTTTTGTATTGCTTCTTTCTCCACATTTTCAATGTGAAAATTAACTACCTTATCTTGTTGTTCATTTGGGACATTTAACAGAATTGCATTTTCATCAATGAAAATGTCATTATTCATAATTACAGCCCTTTCGACCAAATGTTGCAGTTCACGGATATTTCCCGGCCAATCGTACAACTGCAGTTTACGAATCGCCTTTTCGGTAAATTTTTGTCCGACTTTATCATACTTTTTGTTAAAGAGATGAAGAAAATGATTTACCAAAAGTGGAATATCTTCTGTCCGCTGTCTTAAAGGTGGCAAATTTATTTCAACAGTATTGATACGATAGAGTAAATCCTGTCGAAATTCTTCTCTGGCAAGCATTTGATAAATGGGTTTATTGGTTGCACAAATTAATCGTATGTCAATATTTTGAGCTTGACTTGAACCCACTTTATAAACCGCTCTGTTTTGAATAACGGATAAGAGTTTAGATTGTAAATTTAAATTTAGGTTTCCGATTTCATCCAAAAAAAGAGTACCTCGATTTGCCATTTGAAATCGGCCCATTCGATCTTCACTTGCATCGGTAAAAGCACCCTTGTTATGCCCAAATAACTCCGATTCAAAAAGGCTTTCAGGAATAGCACCCAAATCAACATTTATAAACATTTCCGAAGCACGTTTTGATTTTCGATGAATACTTCGGGCAACCAACTCTTTTCCTGTGCCATTCTCTCCAAGAATTAACACATCAGCGTCTGTTTTGGCTACTTTATTAATGGCTTCGAAAACAGGCAGCATGCTTTTAGCTTTACTGATAAGTTCGCCAAAGGGTTGGTCTAAATCAAAAGACAAGGCATTTTTGATCTGGGTAAGGTTTTTATTTTCCTTTTTAGCCCGGCTCAGTTCGAAAACAGATTGCACAGTGGCAAGTAATCTTTCCTGCTCCCAGGGCTTAACTAAAAAGTCAATGGCCCCTTCTTTCATGGCTTCAACTGCCAACCGAATATCGCCATAAGCCGTATTCATTAATACATGGGCTCCTGGATCAATTGAAAGGATTTTCCTTAACCAAAATAATCCTTCATTTCCACTCGTCTGACCAAACGAAAAGTTCATATCTAATACGATGACATCAAAATGATGTTCGAGTAAAAGATCAGGGATTTTATCAGGCTCGGTAAGGGTAATTACTTCAGAAAAATGAGGCTTTAATATCAAGCGGGCGGTATGCAAAACATCCACATCATCATCTACAAACAAAATTTTACCTGAAATTTTGGCGTCCATTGATGTATTTTTTACAAATGTACGAAACGTATCAACATGATACAATATAGCGTATCATTTTGACACAACCCTTTGCTGAAGTTGCAAACAATTATTTGTAATGCATTATATTACAATTCTTTAACAAAATTGGCATGTTTAATGCAAATATAAAATAAATAAAAAACGATGATACCGTATTACTTAAAATTGGCCATTAGAAATATCCGAAGACAAAAGATATATTCTATCATAAATATTTTAGGTCTTGCCATTGGGCTATGTGTTTTTTTAATTATTGCACTCTATGTAAAAAACGAATATAGCTACGACAGATTTAATCCAAATTATAATCGTATTTACAGGATGGAATTAAATGATTGGTGCGTGATTCCACCTGGAATAGCTAAGATAGTGGATGGAAAAATCCCAGAAATTGATAAAATTTGTCGATTTAGAAGTTTTGGAAGAGGATTGTTAAAGCTTTCGCTCGAAAATAATGATCTGGAAAAAGCAGTTACAGTAAAAAATATGGGGGCTGCAGATTCAACATTTTTCGACATTTTTAAATTAAGATTGATTTCAGGTGACCCTCAAAAAGCACTAATAGAACCCAATTCTATTGTAATTACTGAAAAAATTGCTAAAGCATTATTCGAAAATGAGGATCCATTAAATAAAGTAATCAATTATGATAATCGGGCTAATATGAAAATTACCGGTGTAATTGAAGATCCGAAAAATTTTCACATTCAATGTGATGCATATTTTTCCATAACAACTTTGTACAATGTTATGGGTCAGAAAAGCATGGAAACACTTGGTTATCGCAATTATCTCACCTACTTTCTTTTTTATGATGATTACAATGCTGAAACAGTACGTGATAAAATTTTTACATTCTTAAAAGAATTTGACGACCAAAAAACCTTAATAAAAGAAAGTTGGACCTCATCAAATATTATTTTGAGGCCTTTAAAAAATATTTACTTTTTTAAGGATGCTAAGTATGAATTTGCAGTAAAACATGGCAACAAACCAATAGTTAATGCATTTATTATCATTGCAATTTTTATACTGGTTATCGCCATGATAAACTTCATCAATTTAACAACGGCAAGAGCATTAAATCGAGCCCGCGAAGTTGGAGTCAAAAAAGTTCTTGGTTCTTCAAAACAAAAACTGATTTTACAATTTCTTACAGAATCACTATTTATAAGTTTTATTGCTATAATACTTGCCATCACTATGCTTCAAGTTCTTTTACCGGAATTCAACAATTTAACTTTAACAAATCTTAATTTGCATGATACTATTTTCACTACTCCTGGTATAATTCTAATTTTATTGACTTCGATTGTAGTTGGGTTACTTGCAGGATTATATCCTGCCATATACATGTCTTTATTTAAACCATTAATTGTATTGAAGGGCATCTTAAATGTTGGGGGGGAAATAGGTTATTTTCGTAAAGTGTTGATTATATTACAGTTTATTATTGCATCCATTTTGATTTCCGGTACTTTATTAATTTACAAACAGATTTCTTATCTCAAAAACAAGGATTTAGGATTTGACAAAGAAAATATTCTCAATTTGCAATTAAGTGACCGTTTACGTTTATCAACTGAAACTTTTAAAAAAGAACTGCTTCAATATCCGAATATTTCGAAGGTGTCATTTTCAGAAGGAATTCCTGGTAATACAAATACTACCTTGAGTTTTATATGGAAAGAGGAACCTATTGGCATGAGAATATCTTCAGTAGATCCGGATTTTTTCGAAACATTGAATATTAAAATTAAAGAAGGAAGGGCGTTTTCCTGGGAATTATCTACTGACAGGAGAAACACCTGCCTGATAAATGAAACCGCTGCTAAAATGATTGGATGGGACGATCCGGTTGGCAAAACAGTACAGTTGCAGAGTTCAAACTATTTAGTACCTGCACGTTTTACAGTAATTGGATTATTTGAAGACTATCATCTGGAGTCTTTACACGTACCAGTTGTTCCTCTGGCAGTTTTTTGGGCAGACAGTACTTACCGGAAAGCGAGCATCAAAATTTCATCTGCCAATATTCCCGAAACAATTGACTATATCGAAAAAACTTGGAATAAAAACAGCCCAGGATTCCCATTTGAATATACCTTTCTTGACCAGCAGTTTGACCAAATGTACAAATCGGAACAACGTATGCAAAAAATTGCTATCTATTTTTCAATTCTGGCAATCTTTATCGCTTGTCTTGGCTTGTTAGGGTTATCAGCTTTTATGACTCAAAAAAGATTTAAAGAAATTGGTATCAGAAAGGTATTGGGTTCTTCTATTATACAAATTGTTGCCAAATTTTCAAAAGAATTTGCCATTTTGGTTCTGATTTCTAATATTATTGCAGTACCAATCACCTGGATCATTTTATCGAAATGGCTGGATGCTTATCCTTACAGGATATCTATACAATGGTGGGTTTTCCCATTTGCCTTAATAGTTACTATAATTATTGCATTATTGACTGTCAGTATTCATTCCCTAAAAGCAGCCCATTGCAATCCTGTGGATGCGATCCGGCATGAATAAATTATATTTTCAATAAAATTGAGTAAAATGAATAATTACTATTTAAAGTACGCCATTCGAAATATATTTCGGCAAAAGCTTTATTCTTTTATCAATATATTTGGTTTAGCCATCGGTATTTGCATATTTCTGCTTATTGGCATGTATGCTCTTTATGAATATAATTATGACAAATTCAATAAGAGATATGATGAGAAATATGGGCTCATATTTGGAGAATCTCCAATCTTACCAGCTGGAATCGGGCATTTGTTAGCGAATTCAATTCCAGAAATTGAAAAGACTTGTCGCACCACAAATTTAGGGCAAGCTACCATATCTTTTAGTCCAAGCAATGATGCGGAATTAGGCCATAATTTGAATATCAATATCCGGCAATATGTGGATTCAACCATATTTGACATTTTTACTTTGGAATTTAAGTATGGAAATGCTGCAAATGCCCTGAAAGATCCAATGAGTTGTGTTTTATCTGACGAGGTATCGGAAAAGCTTTTTGGTAAAGAGAATCCCATAAACAAGGTCATTAAGATCAGAAATACAAGCTATAGAATAGATGGTGTAGTTATTAGGCCTGAGAAATCACATTTTCAATTTGATGCCCTACTCTCTCTTCAAACACTAAGTAATATCTATGGCAAGGAGTATCTAGCTGAATTAAATTCTTATAACTATCTCACGTACCTTCTTCTAAATGGTCATTACGATTCTAAAAAAATAAGCAATAAAATTTATCATTATTTAGATAATTATGATCATGATATTTTTAAAAAATATGGAACAAATCAGTTTGAAAGTGAAGATTTTGTATCTCTAAGATCATTATCCGAAATTTATTTTTCTAAGGATGAAGAGTTCACATCGATGTTTGCAGGCATTAAACATGGAAACAAACAAATGATTAATGTGTTCATGATTATCGCCATCTTTATATTGTTTATAGCAATTATAAATTTTATTAACCTATCTACTGCCACAGCATCAACACGAACAAAAGAGATTTCAATAAAAAAAATAGTTGGAGCACCAAATTTGAGTCTTAAGCTTCAATTTTTACTTGAATCTATCATTATTGCTCTTTTTGCAATGCTTATTGCATTGACGCTTCTTCAAAGAATTTTACCCGAATTCAATAACTATTTCGCGAAAACAATAGACCTTTCTCAAATATTTAGTACTACAGGATTGGCTATCATATTGCTTTTCACACTCTTTTTAGGTATTATTTCAGGTCTATATCCGGCTGTCTATTTATCGCAAACAAAATTATCAAAACTACTTACGGATAGTAAAAACAGGAACTCAAATTCTTTTCTATTCAGGCGCATACTTATATTATTCCAATTTACAATTACAAGCTCACTAATAGCCGGCACAATCATTATTTCATTACAAAATAATTATATGCAAAACAAAGATCTTGGATTTAAAAAAGAGCATATAATCAACCTTCTTCTACCTACTAAAATCGTTAATTCCAGGAATGAATTTAAGGCAGAGCTACTAAAAATTCCATATATCACCAATGTTTCATTTTCACATGGAATACCAGGAAATACATATAACACGGTCTCTTTTAAATGGAAAGATACAGAGGAAACGATGAGGATTACAACCGTTGATCCGGATTTTTTTGATTTGTATCAAATCAAGATTAAAGAAGGAAGGTTTTTCAATCCTGATTTACAAACAGATAAGATCAATACCTGTTTAATCAATGAAACTGCAGCCAAACTTCTTGGTTGGGATACAATCGTTGGAGAATACATAAAGGTAAATAAAGCAGGCTCCATCGTGCCTGATGATTTTACAATTATCGGAATATTTAAAGATTACCATGTGGAGTCACTTCACAATTCAATTGTTCCAATGGCTATTTTTTGGAATGAACAGTTCCATAGGCAAGCGAGTATAAAATTCAATGAAAAATATCTCCCAACAGTGATTCCTCATATTGAAAAATCATGGAAAATATTTGCGCCAGAATCGCCTTTTGAATATTCATTACTTATAAATCGTCTTAACGATCAGTACACCAATGAAGAAAAGCTATATTCTATTTTATTTTATTTATCACTACTCATCATTTTTATAGCTTGCCTTGGATTGTTTGGACTTGCATCATTTATGGTTTTTCAAAAGACAAAAGAAATAGGTATAAGGAAAGTATATGGAGCGTCTGTTTCGAGTATTGTACTACAATTGTGTAAAGAATACTCTGCTCTGATTATCATTGCAAGTATAGTTTCGGTTCCGGTTGTAATCTATTTTTTAGATATATGGTTATCACGATTTTCATATCGTATAAATATCCCTTGGTGGGTTTTTCTTGTTTCTTCAATTTCAAGTCTGATTATTGCAAATATTACGGTCTATTTTCACTCCATTAAGGCAGCCTATAAAAACCCTATTGATGCAATCCGGTACGAATAAATAATCTATTAAAAATTAATATTAACAATAATTTTGTTGAAAAATAAATTTATGTATCTTTGCAGCCCGAAAATGAAAGTAAAATAGATATTTAATAAAAAGAACCTATGGCCAATCATAAATCATCAATTAAAAGGATCAGAACTAACGACCTAAAAAGATTACGTAACCGTTATTATGCTAAAACCATGAGAAATGCAGTACGTCAATTTAGGGCAATTACCGAAAAAAGCGAAGCAAGCGAAAAGCTTCCCAAGTTAGTATCGATGATTGATAAGCTTGTTAAGAAATCTATTCTTCACAAGAACAAAGCCGGTAATTTAAAATCAAAATTAACCAAGCTTACAAATTCTTTGTAAATATTATCGAAAACATCATATCCACAAAGGTCTCTGTTTCAGGGACCTTTTTTTTCGTGAAACTAAATTTTTATAAGAGTTAGCGCAATAAAAATTCAAAGTTGAACGAATCCCGATAGCGGAGCGTATCGGGATAAATAAGACTGATACCTCATCATCACTTTTAACGAATAAATTATTACCATCCAAAGAGTTATCCATTTATTGGTATGATTTAAATTACTTTTTACCTTATCTTTGTTCAGTATTCAAAAAAGTTGATATGGGTGAGAAAAAAAACCACTCCATAAAACAATGGGCCGAAGATGACCGCCCAAGAGAAAAATTGCTCTTAAAAGGGAAAAATGCACTAAGCGATGCCGAACTCATTGCAATATTATTGCGTTCAGGGAATAAAGAAGCAACAGCAGTTGATTTATCAAAAGAAATTCTGGAAAAAGCCAAGAACAACCTCATCGAGCTTTCAAAATTTACGACCAACGATTTTCTTACTTTTAAGGGAATTGGTGAGGCTAAAGCCTTGTCCATCATCGCGGCCCTGGAGTTGGGGAGGCGAAGGCGAAGTGCTGAAGTTATTGAGAAATCATCCATCAGCGGATCAAAAGATGTTTTCAACTATTTCATGGCAATTGTTGAAGATTATAAATATGAAGGATTTTGGGTACTGCTATTAAATCGCGCCAACAAAATCATTAAACATATACAAATTAGTGACGGAGGAGTTTCAGGAACCATCGCTGATCCAAAAAAAATATTCAAACTCAGCATTGAAAACGGAGCAAGCGGAATCGTTCTTTGCCACAATCACCCATCAGGAAACATAAAACCCAGCGAGCAAGATTTGAAATTGACAAAAAAAATTGTTGAAGGGGGCCAATTGCTGGATATTAATGTACTGGATCATCTTATCATTGGCGACAATAATTTCTTTAGTTTTGCGGACGAGAATTTAATCTAGCCAATCACGCAATAATAATTCCACTTTAAACCCGTGAAAATCAAATTTTCAATGATTTTGGGTTGGTATAATCAAATAATTTTTCTATTTTTGCACTCCATTTATGGAAAAGGCTTGAATGAGCCGGAAATAAATCAAAATCAAGTATAAACAAATTTAATCCTAGTAATGATGAATCAATACGAAACCGTTTTCATTATGACTCCCGTTTTGTCTGATGACCAGATGAAGGAAGCGGTAAAAAAGTATCAGGATTTCTTGAAAGAAAAAGGGGCAGAAATTGTTCACGAAGAGCATTGGGGCTTAAAAAAATTAGCGTACCCAATTCAAAAAAAATCAACCGGTTTTTATCACTTAATTGAGTATAAAGATGCAGGTCAGGTTGTTCGTGACTTTGAAGTTGCTTTTAAACGAGACGAGAGAATCTTACGCTTTTTAACCGTCAAACTCGACAAACATGCAGTTGCATACAATGAGAAAAAACGCAAAAAAGCAAAAGAAGAATCTGTTGAAAAAGAAAGCAAATAGTTATTAACCCTTTAAATTATCAAAATGGCACAGTCAAGTACAGATATTAAATATCTAACTCCCATAGCGGTTGATACTAAAAAGAAAAAGTATTGCCGATTTAAAAAGAGTGGAATAAAATACATCGATTATAAAGATGCTAATTTCCTTTTGAAGTTTGTGAATGAGCAAGGTAAAATTTTACCTCGACGCCTTACAGGTACCTCAACAAAATATCAAAAGAAAGTATCGCAGGCTATTAAACGCGCCCGTCACATTGCGTTAATGCCTTATGTTGCAGATTTACTAAAATAAGGAGAAAAAGTCATGAAAGTTATTTTAAAAGAAGATGTTCAAGGCTTAGGTTATACCAACGACCTTGTATCGGTAAAGAATGGTTATGGCAGAAATTTCCTTATCCCACAAGGGTTGGCAATTTTAGCTACCGAACCAAATAAAAAAGTCAGGGATGAAGATCTAAAACAAAAAGCCTATAAAGAGGACAAAATTAGAAAAGAAGCTGAAACCCTATTAAAAGCGCTTCAAGATGTTACCGTTAAAATTGGTGCCAAAGCCGGCACTTCCGGTAAGATTTTTGGTTCTGTAAATGCATTACAGATTGCCGAAGCACTTAAAGCTCAATTCAAATTTGATATCGACCGTAAGAAAATTATTGTCGACGGCGACTCAATTAAAGAAATTGGAACTTATAAAGCTACGATCAAAATTCATAAAGAGATCACAGCCGAAATTAATTTCGAGGTTATTGCCGAGTAAGTTTTCAGTACAATATTTTATTATCTTTAAATCCCGGTTTCGATCGGGATTTATTTTTTTGCCGGAATCACATGATCTCAAAAAGCCAGATAAAACATATCAGTTCCCTTAAGCTTTTAAAATTCAGGAAAGCGACCGGAGAATTTGTGGTTGAAGGTGAGAAAATGGTTCACGAACTCATCATGAGCAATTATAAAGTAAATGCTTTATACGCACTCCCTGCATGGCTGGAGGCTCATCAGGAACTGATCAGAAAGAATCAATTAAATGCAGAAAAAATATCCCCAAAAGAGCTAGAACGCATTAGTTCATTTAAAACTCCAAACCAGGTTCTGGCAACAGCACAAATTCCTGCCGGGTTTGATCAAGAAATAAATTTTAATGATTTGATCCTTGTTTTGGATGATATCCGTGATCCGGGCAATTTAGGAACCATTATCCGTACTACTGACTGGTTCGGGATCAGAACGATAGTATGCTCTCAAAACACGGCTGATTTATACAATCCAAAAGTACTCCAATCAAGTATGGGATCTTTTATGCGAGTAAATGTTATTTATCAAGATCTAAAAGCTTTTATTCAAAAAGCTCGAACGGAAAAAGTGACTGTTTATGGCACCTTTCTGAATGGAATGAATATTTATGACGAAAAACTTACCGAAAAAGGTTTAATTATCATTGGCAATGAATCACAAGGCATCTCTCCTGAAATCGAAAAAATGATTGATAAACGAGTTAATATCCCATCCTATTCGCAAAATTTAACAAATCAAGCTGAATCTCTAAATGCATCCGTTGCAACAGCAATTATTTGCGCAGAATTCCGCAGGTCCTTTAATCCCTAAAACTGCATTCTGAATTCTTTATTCTGTATTCTTAACCAAATCACAATTTATAATTATATTTAAATTACATCTGGCAGTCGGCAATTAAATGAATGATCGTATCTTTGTAAAAAATCTAAATTATGCTACTCAAATTAATCCTTATAACCGTAGTACTGATGGCACTGGCCTTCGCTTTTATTGGCATTAAAATGTTTGTAAAAAAAGATGGGAAATTCACCAAACAATGCAGTACTGTTGATCCCCGAACCGGTCAGCGAATGGGTTGTACTTGTGGCTCGGAGGAGAGCACGTGTCATAACGATTAGATTTTAGAAACTAGATATTAGACGCTAGAAACGGATTCTTCTATCTAATATCTAAAGTCTAAAATCTAGCGTCCTTTATATTCATATCCACAGATTTACTTACTGATTAAACTTTCAAAACCTTTTGTGCTATTGGTTTTCATTTGTCCGTTTTCATCATCGAAAATAAAGTATGCATCCAAGTCATTTCGTCCTTCAAGGAAGTCTAATGATTTTTCCAAACCCATAATCATAAATGCGGTTGCATAAGCATCGGCATCGGCACATTTATCGGCTAAAACCGATACGCTAAGCAATGAATGCTTAACCGGATATCCTGTTGAGGGATCAATCATGTGAGAATATCGTTTGCCATTTTTCTCATAATATTTACGATAGCTTCCTGAAGTGACCAGTGCTTTATCCATTAGGTTGACTATTACATCGGCTTCTATTTCTCCATTCTGATCCACCGTTGGCTTTTGAATCCCAACCTGCCATAATTCTGAATTGGGTTTGCTTCCCGAAGCCAAAACCTCTCCACCTATGTCAATTATAAAATTCTGAATCCCCAGATTTTTCAGAAATCGGCCAACCACATCCACAGAATAACCCTGAGCAACGGCATTAAAACTTAGTTCCATGCGTGGATCTGATTTCACCAGTACATTGTTTTCAATTTTAGCTTTTTCAAATCCAACAAATGCTAGAATACTATCGATCATTCTTTGATCGATGTCCACTTTTTCCCTAAAACCAAATCCCCACGCTTCAATCAGGGGGCCAACGGTACAATCAAATGCCCCGTCAGTTTCCTTGGAAACCTTCTCAGATAAGTTAAAATTGTCGGTAAAATATTGATCGAGCAGAACATTCTCTTCGTTTCTGTTTACCCGTGATAAAATCGAATTAGGCACCCAGGATGATAATGATTGATCAAAATCTACTAAAATAGAATCAATCTCCTTTTTCAAATTTCTATTTTGCCCATCAAAATAGGTGACCATATAATAAGTCCCCTGGGCTTCTCCCTGAAAACTTATTTTTTCTAAAGCTTTTGTTCTCAGTTGACATGAAGAAATAAAAATGGCAATGCAAATAATAAGAATTGTGACTTTTTTCATTGGGTTAAAATTTACTTTCAAAATTAACAATTTGAACAGAACAAAAAGCCCCGATCTCGTAAATTCGTGATCGGGGCCTTGTTTTTTATTTTGATTTCACTATCCTCCGAAATCATCAAAAGCAATCATTTCCTGAGGTACTCCATAATCATCAAGCATCTTGAGAACAGCATCATTCATCATCGGCGGTCCACAAAGATAATATTCAATTTCTTCTGGTTCAGGATGAGTTTTTAAATAATTGTCCATGATTATCTGATGAATAAATCCGGTGTACCCATCCCAATGATCCTCGGGCAAAGGTTCTGAAAGCCCAATATTGAATTTGAAATTCGGAAAATTCTTTTCAATTTCCCTGAATTGATCCACAAAGAATAATTCCCTTGAAGATCGACCGCCATACCAAAACGTTGCTTTTCGGTTTGTTTTGCGTGTATTAAATTGATCGAAAATATGCGAACGCATTGGAGCCATTCCGGCACCACCGCCAATAAACATCATCTCCCGCTCGGTAGGTTTAATGAAAAACTCACCATAAGGGCCTGAAACAGTCACTTTATCGCCTGCTTTTCGTGAAAACACATACGAAGAACAAATTCCGGGATTCACGTTCTTAAATCCACCGGCAACCCGATCGAAAGGTGGTGTAGCAATACGTATATTTAGCATCACGATATTTCCTTCGGCAGGGTGATTGGCCATTGAATAAGCACGGAAAATAGGTTCAGGATTTTTCATTTTTAAATCCCACATTTTGAAGTTATCCCAGTCGCCCCGATATTTTTCCTCAATTACCATATCCTTAAAATCAACTTCACATTTTGGTACATCAATTTGAATATATCCACCTGAACGGAAATCCAGTGTTTCTCCTTCGGGAAGCCGAACAACAAATTCTTTTATAAAAGTTGCAACATTGCGATTTGAAATAACTTCACACTCCCATTTCTTGATCCCAAAAATTTCTTTTGGAATGCCTATTTTCATATTCTCTTTAACCTTAACCTGACATCCAAGTCGCCAGTTATTTTGTTGCTCCTTACGGGTAAAATACCCAACTTCGGTCGGAAGAATTGATCCTCCCCCTTCAAACACCTGGCATTTACACATGGCGCATGTTCCACCCCCACCGCATGCCGATGGCAGAAATATTTTTTCGTTGGCCAATGTTGTCAATACTGTCGAACCCGGGGCAACAGTAAACTCTTTCTCGTCGTTGATTACAAGTTTAATTTCCCCTGAAGGCATGAGCTTTTTTCTGGCGTACAACAGCACGGAAACCAAAAGCATAATAATGGATAAGAAAACTGCGATGCTGATCAAAACAACCAATCCTATACTTATATTTAAAATCATATCTAATTTATTATCTTGTTAAAGACTATAATTTTATTCCTAAGAAACTCATAAATGCAATTCCCATTAATCCGGTAATAATGAAGGTGATACCCAGTCCACGTAAAGGAGCCGGAACATTTGAATAACGGATTTTCTCACGAATGGCTGCTATCCCAACAATTGCCAACAACCATCCAACGCCTGAACCTAAACCAAAAGAAGTAGCTTGCCAGATTGTTTCGTATTCACGCTCCTGCATAAATAATGAACCTCCCAAAATTGCGCAGTTTACGGCTATTAATGGAAGGAAAATACCCAATGAATTATATAATGCAGGTGTAAATTTTTCAACGATCATCTCAACCAACTGAACCATGGATGCAATTACAGCGATAAACATGATGAAACTTAAGAAACTTAGATCCACATCGGCAAATTCCGGACTTAACCAACTTAGTGCTCCTGCCGAGAGAAGGTATTTTTGCATTAAATAATCGACGGGAACGGTAATTACAAGTACGAAGATAACTGCCAGCCCAAGTCCCATTGAAGTCTTTACTGTTTTCGATACTGCGAGGTATGAACACATGCCCAGAAAATAGGCAAATATCATGTTATCAATAAAGATGGACTTTACGAATATGTTAAATAATTCTTGCATAACCAATTTGTTATTTTATTTACTATTTTTCTTCAATTAATGATTTGTCTTTTGACTTCTGAACCCAGATAATGATCCCAATAAGAATTAAAGCCATTGGCGGCAGTATCATTAATCCATTGTTTTTATACCCAAAATTATAAACGCCCAGATTTTCCATGATCGGGTAATCCCAAACGGTCCCTGAGCCTAAAAGTTCCCGGAAAAAAGACACCACAATTAAAATCCAACCATAGCCGAATCCATTTCCAAGCCCATCTAAGAATGCGGGCCAAGGCTTGTTAGCCATTGCAAAAGCTTCTAAACGACCCATGAGGATACAATTGGTTATAATTAATCCGACAAAAACGGACAGTTGCTTACTGATGTCAAATACAAAAGCTTTTAAAACCTGATCAACTAGAATTACAAGTGCTGCAATTACCACTAGTTGAACAATAATTCTGATTCGCGGTGGTATTCCATTTCTCATAATTGAGATCAGCACATTTGCAACCGCTACAACTGCCATCACAGATAAAGTCATTACAAAGGCAGGCTTCATTTTAGCAGTAACAGCTAACGCAGAACAAACCCCCAAAACCTGAATTGTTATTGGATTGTCCTTATGAAGGGGATTTATCAAGAGTTTTCGATTTTTTATCGAAAACAAAGCTTCTTTTTCTTTTTTCTCTACATTCATTGCTTAGTTATTTTTAGTAATAAATGGAACATAATTTTCTAAACAATTTGCAAGCATTTCGGTAACCGCATTACTTGTAATTGTACCCCCTGAAATTGCATCTACACCGTGAATTTTCATGTTTTCGGGTAAATTAACAATGCCGCCTTTTACCACACTTATTGATTGGAATTTACCATCTTCAAAAATTTCTTTTCCAACAAATTGTGATTGAAAATCCTTTGTATCAATCTCAGCTCCCAATCCAGGAGTTTCACCCTTATGTCCAAAGGTTACTCCAATGACTGTACTGAAATTATCCTGTACAGCAATATTTCCCCAAATCGGGCCCCAAAGACCGGTACCACGTAATGGAATAATATATATTTTTTCACCATTTAATTCGGAAACCAACAAGGGGATATTGAATTCTAATCCTTTGCTTTTTTTGTACAATTCCTTTTTAAGGTCTAGATTAAAGGCTCGGATTTCTCCGGATTCAAAATTGCCATTTTTATATATTGATACTATGTCGCCAACATTGTTAATTACGATTTCTTCATTCACGTTTTTTTCGTAAAGTTCAATCGTGTTTTCAGTTGTAGCATCAATTTTGGCTGAGGCCAAAATTCCTTTCATCTTTTCAATTGCCTCATTTCGCTCCTGATAAGGTTTTAGGAACATTGCAGCCGAAGATAATACGGCAGCCACAATGATCACCATCACACTTGCATATCGAAAAATATAAAAATTACTATACATATGTTTATGTTTTATTTCTCTTAATAATTAAGCCTTAACACGTTTAAGTCGTCTTTTGATATTAGCTTCTACCACATAATGATCGATAAGAGGTGCAAATACGTTCATCAATAAAATGGCAAGCATCATTCCTTCAGGATAAGCCGGATTAAACACTCTGATCAGCACAGCCATCAGTCCTATTAAGAATCCATAAATGTATTTTCCTTTATTGGTTTGTGCTGCTGTAACTGGATCGGTTGCCATGAAAACCGCACCAAAAGCAAATCCACCCATAATCAAGTGATAATAAGGAGGAATGTTCATATAATCATTTAATCCCCATAAATTAAATAAATAGCCCATGAATAATCCACCTGCAATTGTTGAGAATAAAATCCTCCAACTTCCAACACCTGTATATAAAAGTATTAACGCTCCAATACCGATTGCAATAATAGAAGTTTCGCCTACCGAACCAGGAATAATCCCAATAATCATATCCATTGGATTGGGTAGTTTGTCGATATGTCCGACTAAAGCATCCCCAAGTGGAGTGGCTCCCGAAAAAGCATCAGCTTTATCCGAAATCCAAACTTTATCGCCCGACATAAATGAAGGATAAGCGAAAAATAAGAATGCCCGGGCCGTTAATGCCGGATTAAGGATATTCATACCGGTTCCACCAAAAACTTCTTTCCCAATAATTACTGCAAAAGCAGTTGCGACAGCAACCATCCACAATGGAATATCCGGAGGAAGAACTAATGGAATTAATAATCCCGAAACAAAAAACCCTTCGTTGACTTCGTGTCCTCGTTTTTGGGCAAATATGATTTCAATTCCCAAACCAACTACATACGAAACAATTAAGATTGGAAG
Source organism: Bacteroidetes bacterium HGW-Bacteroidetes-17 (assembly GCA_002840985.1). Taxonomy (GTDB): domain Bacteria; phylum Bacteroidota; class Bacteroidia; order Bacteroidales. The sequence continues at coordinate 19,587 of PHDM01000030.1, read as the reverse complement.
TACCTTCAAAAATCCGTACCAAAATGCCGGCCATAATTCAACGGTTTCGCCGAGTGAGCGAAAATGCTGATATCCCACATTCCACATCCCGAATAGCAATGCCGGGATTAAGGCGATGAAAACCGTGATCATGGTTCTCTTCATATCAACCCCATCCCTAATGTGACTGCCCTTGAGGGTTACATGGTCAGGTACAAAAAATAAGGTTTCCATGGCATCAAAAGTAGAGCGGAACATTTCAAATTTTCCACCTTTTTGAACATGCGGTTTTATATTATCTAATATTTTTCTAAGTGCTTTCATTAATCTATATAATGGTTAAACAATATCTTAACTCATTTCCTTTCTAATCATATCCAATCCATGTCGAACAACAGATTGGATTTCGATTTTAGAAGTACTGATATATTCGCATAAAGCGAAATCTTCTTCATCTACTTCATAAATTCCCAGGTTTTCCATTGCATCTATATCTTCAACCATGATGGCTTTTATCAATTGCATCGGATAAATATCCATAGGAAAAACCTTTTCAAACTCACCAGTCATAACAAAAGCCCTAATGCCACCATTAAGATTGGTATTCAATTTGAATTTTTTATTTGGAGTCATCCAGGAAAGAGCAGTGCGATAAAAACTATGTTTCTTTGGACTAGGAATTAACCACCCCATAAACTGATGTTGATCGCCTTCAGGAATAACAGTCACATGTGTATGGTATGAACAAACATAACCGGTACTCTCAATTTTGGTACCTGTCAATACGTTCCCACTTATAAACCGTTTTTTGACATCTGAAACATTTTTAATTGCAAATGCTTCAATACTGGCACCTAATTTAGTTTTATAATACTTGGGACTTAATACCTCGGAGCCTGTAAAAGCGATCAATCGAGTCGTGTCATATTTACCTTCCAAAAATAATCTTCCGATTGTCAGAACATCCTGTGGGTAAAGGTACCAAACGATATCTCCTTTATTAATAGGATCGATATGCGCAATTTGGGTCCCTATATTTCCTGCAGGATGAGGACCTGAAAATTCATTTATCTGAACATTTTTTGAATTACTATATACCTTTGAAGGAGCTGCCATGTTATTCACATTCAGATGAACTTTACCTTTAGTCAGCTTAACTAACGCGTCAAGTCCGGCCTGAAATGTTTCTCCCTGACCATGAACTAACAAGTCGTAATCGGGTGCCAATGGATTTGAATCAAATGCCGAAATAAAAATGGCTTTTGGCTCATCATTTGGATTTGCAATTGTAGAATATGGGCGTTGACGAATAAAGGGCCATGTACCACTTTCCAATAATTTAGCAATCACGTCTTTCTTATCCAGATTCTTAGGATCAGCTTTTCCAAAATCAATGTAATCATTTTTACCATCGGCTTCTATCTTTACTTCGAGTAGGACACGCTTAGGGCCTCTTTTCAATTCAGTAATCTTCCCGCTCACAGGGGCAGTAAACTGGATATTATCTCGATATTTATCAATAAATAAAGGTGACCCTGCTTTTACAAAATCACCTTCTTTTACTATCATTTTAGGGAATACACCAATAAAATCGGTTGGTTTAATGGCGAAATTTTTGACATCAAGTTCGGCTACGACCTTCTCGGCTTCTCCTATTAATTTGATGTCCAACCCCTTCTTAATTTTTATCATTTTCGGCATTTATTTTAATGTCAATATAAAAAATGCAATTTTACAAAATAAACCTCAACTTATGCTGTTTTACAAGAAGCAAAGTGTAATATAACACCTTATTTTTACTTTTGTATAAATAAGCTTTAAAAAGCGATAAATTTAGCGCAAAAATATAACTAATAAAAATGACATACCTAAACATTAAAATTTATTCGCAAGCTTTTCGGATGACATTTATCATGCTTTTCGTTGCGTTATTATTTTCCTTTCAGGGAAATAAATCAATGATGGCGATGGTAATTGATTCATTCTCTAATGATAAACCTATTGCTGCCGACAGGGACCATATTAAATCGGTCATCCTTCACAGAGTTGGATTTGAATTGTCGGACCCCATTATTCGGCTTTATTCCGGTGAAAAACTATTACTTGCTTTTGATGATCTGGAAGATGAAGTTAAAAGTTATGATTACACGATTGTGCATTGTAATTCAAACTGGGAGCCTTCTGATCTAATGACGGCCGAATATATCGATGGATTCTCAAACGACCGGATCAGCGATTATCAATTCTCGCTAAACACTACAACCTCTTATATTCATTATGAATTAATTTTTCCTACGGACTATCTTCGTTTGACTAAATCGGGCAACTACATCATTAAAGTTTTTGAAAACAACAATCAAAATGAGCCTGCTTTTATCAGGACATTCAGCATTGTCGATCCTGAAATAAAAATTGAAGCGAGTATTAAACCTCCTCTCGCCCTAAAATCGAAATTAGAAAAGCAAGAAATCGGATTTAAAATCATTCTCAAGAATCTATACATCCCAAATCCTGCGGCATCATTAAAGATTATTATAAGGCAAAATAACAGGGATGATAATATGATTACTGATATCAATCCGGTAAGGAATCAAGGGGATATACTGGATTATCATTTCAATAATAAAAGTATTTTTTATGGGGGAAATGAATATAGGGCCCTCAATATTAAGAGTTTAAAATATAAAGCCATCAACATAAATTCAATTGACTATTTGAGGGATGGTTATCATGTTTCACTTTTGGAAGACAAGCCAAGGAATGGGAACAATTATGCTTTTGAGAATGACCTTAACGGCAAAAAACTTATTAAAACCGAAGATGATGAAAACAGTTCGACCGAAGCAAACTATTGTTGGGTCCATTTTAAACTTCAAGCTATACCAGAATTGCTGGACAAGGATATTTTTTTAACAGGGGCACTCATTGAAGGGATGCCAAATGAAGCCACCAAAATGGTTTTTAATCCAGCAAATAATTGTTTTGATGGCCTTTTGTTGTTAAAGCAAGGCTATTATGATTATCAATACATTGTTAAAGAAAACGGTGAATTAGCTGGTAGCATTTTACTAACCGAGGGCAGTCATTATGAAACCAACAATGAATATTCGATTTTTGTATATTATCGTGACCCGGGTTCGGTCTACGATCAACTCCTCGGTTTTGAAAAAATAATTGGGCCAAACAATTAGCTTATCCTATTCGTATCGCAAAGCATCAATTGGATCAAGCCGTGCTGCTTTATTTGCAGGAATAATTCCTGAAATAATGGCTACGATAAAACACAAAACAACGCCCAATAAGATCCATAACCAAGGAACGATAAAGGCACTACCGATGGATAAAGAAAGAATATTCCCTATCAAAATCCCTAGGACAATTCCCAAAAGACCACCAATTTGTCCAATTACGATTGCTTCCACAAAAAATTGATTCCTAATTGTAATGCTTGTCGCGCCCATGGCCTTTCTGATACCAATCTCCCGTGTTCGTTCGGTCACCGACACCAGCATGATGTTCATTAAACCTATGGCCGCTCCAAGCAACGTAATCAGTCCAATAAATGTTGCGGCCATGGTAACATAGCTCATCATACTTATAAGGGTATCAGCAATAAGGTCACTTTTGGCTATTCCAAAAGTATCTACTTCTCCAAGTTTATCTTTGCGAATTACACGAAACAATCCTGTTGCTTCACCTATTGCAGCCTCTGTATCTTCCGCTCTGGAAGTCATTACATTGATTGTATAATTCATGTTTGCTCTGGAAAAATACTGCCTAACATTCGTCAGTGGTACGACTGCCAAACGATCACTCGCCCCAATACTTGAGCCTTTCTCTTTCAACACCCCAATTACCTTATACTTTCCAGGACCAATTGAGATTATTTTGTCGATAGGGTCAACATTTGATTTAAACAATCGTTTTGCAACTTCGCTTCCTATAATAGTTACATTATTCCCGAAATGCACTTCATTTACATTAAAATTCCGTCCTTTCTCAATCTCCAATCCCGAAGTTATTAAATAACCTTCATCAGAACCAATTACCGGAACATTCGGATCTGTTTTTTCGGATTCAAATTTTAAAGTAGCAGAATTAGTTCCATAAGTGTAAACCGAAACAGAGGCAGGAATTTTAAATTCCTCTTTAAAAGTAGTTGCCTCATCTATCGTAATTGACCTGAATCTTTTTGCATCATTACCTCCACCTCCCATGCGTATAATAATTTCCCTGTTTCGAATTGTAAAAGTATTTGCACCCATCATCGCGAAACTATCGGTTAAGGAGTATTTAATTGAATCAATAGCAGTTAGAATACCAACGAGGGCCATTATCCCAAATGCAATAATCAGAACAGTGAGAATGCTTCTCAACATATGCGATCGAATAGACTCAAGTGAAATTTTAATATTTTCTATGATCAGAAATTTTGTCATAAACAAGCCGGGAACAATGTATGATTGGGCAGTCAATTCATCATCAACAGCACCTACCCAAAGGGTAACTTTGGTCGATGGTAAATTTTTCTTAATATATTCAACCCCTTCTGCGCTTGCAACGGCAGCTACAATATGGGTATGCTTTGGATTTCCCATATGAAGGAGTTCTCTGTATGCCAAGACGATCGATGCTCCTGTTGCCAGCATCACATCCGAAAGAATTAATATTCGACCATCAAGATCGGGGCTTGAAGCATATTCGATCCGGATATCAAATTTTTGATTTTTATGATACTTGCGATATGCAGAAACAAAGGCATTATCAGCATGATCAAAGAAATTCAACATCCCTTGATGCAAGGGTAAACCAGCTCTGAAAATTGTAGAAAGAACAGGATGTTGGGACAATACAAATACATTGGCTACTCCTAAAGGTGTTGTAACACCTTTCTGCTCATATTCCAGCTTTTTACTGATTTCATAGGCAAAAATTTCACCCAGTCGTTCCAGATTCTTTCGAAAACGATAACGATCCAATTGAATGTGCTCATCTCTGAGCTCGGATAAAAACTGATTTAACAAACTGTTATGTTTTCCCAGAATATAAACCATATGCATCAAATTTAGTGATTCACAAATGTAATAAAAAGAAAATTATCACTTCGATTAAATTGTCATGTTTACCTGAACTTAGCTATACGCCATAACTTCAATCCAATTTTATATATCATATTTAATCTGCTTATGATCAAATTGTAGTAAATAATTTCTTTTGAACCGAAACTCTTGTAAAATTTTGCCAACCCGGGATCGTTTGATCCTTCAAAATCGAAAGTCAGATGCTGGTTGCTATTTACTTTAATCACTTGATCAAGCAAAAAAGCCATTGAATTCATTTCCCTGCCTTCCTTACTTAAACCCGAAAAAAGAAAGGTCAATTTTCGATTTGACAGAAGGAAAAAACCACCTGCACACAAGATATTACCCGAATCGTAAACCCCATAAACTTGTGCAATGCCACGATGAATTGCAGTATAAATGATTCTACGCAGGGTTATATAATCGTTTTCTTTTAAATGGCGAATATGCTTTCCCTTATTATGGATGAAGAGTTTGATTATTTCATCAGGATTGGCATTGATGTTAATAAAGAGACCTGATTCAGCAGTTTTTTTCAACTTTCTTTTTAAGTTCTCCGCATATCTTTTTTTGATGTTTTCATAATTATTGATCAGATCCAGTTCATGGTTTAATAATGGCTTAATTTCGAATTGAGTATGATCAACTTTATTAAAATTGTTCAGTTGAATTTCAATATAATTAAATGCTTTTGGGATGGCATTCAAGAATTCTGTAACCACCTCTTGCGTGAGTATATTTTGTGAAATTATGCCAAGTTGCTGAGTGAAAAATGGTTGATATATCAGATTGACCCCAAATTTTCGTTTTACAGGTAAAGGAAAAACCCGCAAATAATCTCCATCAATCAAGGCATCCCAATCCTCACATACAATATCAAGGTACCACGAATAAGCGTAGATAATTCCATTAAATGATTTGGAAATACAGGTATCCCATTTCACTTTATCAATTTCATGATTTTTAAGATATCGTATTTCCATCTATTTCAAAATTGATAATGTTTTTACGAATAGTTTTTCTATTCCTTCATCTTCGGCAATCGATGAATTATGCCAGATTCCGATCAAATCTCCTCCTACCTTTCTTACTGAATCGGAAATTCGTTGTACCTGAATTAACATTTCATCCGGATTTAACTTCAGGTAATCGGTCATCGTCCCATCCATGAAAGCAAATGGCCTGATCACCAATCGGGTCTCTTCCTCATTCAATAAATCATAAAACCTAAATGGCGTGCAGATACTTGCCCTGAACCCCAATTGCGACGCATAACCTAAGGAGTAATCTTCAATGATGCCCAGTTCAATTAAATTTCTGTATGTTTCCGGAAAATTAAGAATCAGAAAATGCTGCCGCGACCTAATCACATCGCCCCCCAAAATATGCTCGAGTTTTGCTATTTCATCTCTTAGTAAACTTAGATCCGAATTTGAAGTATACGAAGGGTGAATATTGATTTGCGCTTTTTCATTTAAGTTCTTAAGTAAACGGAAGAACTTCAAATTCTGAAAGGATATATTTTTATCATATCTCCCATACTTCCCAAGATTCATAAAAATGATCGCATTGTAATTTTCTTTCCCAAGTTCGCCAAAGATAAAATCAAAATTATTGAATGGATCAGGGATGAGGCCAAGTAGAACATTAAATCGTTCTGTAAGCTTTTTGAATTCAAGCTTCAGAAAAGACCTGACCATACCCCCGGTATTTCGCCAAAACCCCTTTCCAATATATGAAAAAGCAATATCTACATCAAAAGTTGGGACATATTGATACTTAGGTTGAAAAAAGGTGATTTCAGGACTTTTTAAGGTTATTTTTTCTTTAAGCTTCAGCGCAATTTGATTAACCAATGGTCGTTCCAGAAAATGATGCTTAAAGGCAATCGATGATTCAGCCTTGAACCGACCATGCTGATCCAGACTTTTGGGTTCCAGATATTCTTCATATCGCGAAACCAAATAAAATATTACTGAAAAAATATCATACGGAATATCCGCATTTTTATCTGTCAGGAAAAAAACAGGCAAGCCTTCCCAATCTTCAACGATGATTTCCTTATCGAAAATGTTCGATTCAAAAAGCAGCAATGATGGGCGAATTGAAATTGCATTTTGAATATGCAAATCGGAGTAATTGATCTTTGCATCATTACTCTCCTTAAACTCTTCAAGATTATTGCATAGTTGATATTCAGTCCTTAAAATATCATTAAAGAGCAATCTTATAACATATTTAAGCCGAGAAGAGTTAACATCTGAATAAACCAGGATCATAATACCCTCAATAAAATGTGCTTATTTACAACAAAGATAGTTCTTAAATTACTTGACAAGTATTTCAAGAGCCTAAAATAAACCCAAAAACCAGATTTGAAAAACCTCTAATAATTATTGATTAATGTTTATTGATCAATGATAATTGATTATTCACTTTTCGTTCTTCACTTTTCATTTTTCATTAATCATTTTCCATTATTCATTCCATCCTATCCTTGCTAATAAAGCATTGTTGAATCGGTCATTAATCATCTAATTGCGTTAGTAGTGCTGTTTTTTTCTTATTTTTGACCAGAAAATTATACCCGAAACTGATTATGGAAAATTTTATTGTTTCTGCACGAAAGTACAGGCCTGCCACATTCGACACCGTGGTTGGACAAAACTCAATTACCTCAACACTGAAGAATGCCATCAAAAACAATATTTTAGCTCAGGCATTTTTATTTTGCGGCCCTAGAGGGATTGGTAAAACAACCTGTGCCCGAATCATGGCAAAAACAATTAATTGTCAAAATCTATCGGAAAACATTGAGGCCTGTAACAAATGTGAATCTTGTACTTCCTTTAATAACGCTGCTTCTTTCAATATCCACGAATTGGATGCGGCATCTAATAACTCAGTTGAGGATATTCGAAATCTGGTTGAACAAGTTCGAATACCCCCTCAGGTAGGAAAATACAAAGTTTATATCATTGATGAGGTTCATATGCTGTCGTCAAATGCATTTAATGCCTTTTTGAAGACCTTAGAAGAACCACCTCCATATGCCAAATTTATTTTGGCTACTACCGAAAAGCATAAAATTATTCCAACCATTTTATCACGCTGTCAGATTTTTGATTTTAAAAGAATCGGGGTTGAAGATATTGCGAATCATCTAAAATTCGTTGCACAAAACGAGCATATCGAAGCCGAAACAGATGCCTTACATATTATTGCACAAAAAGCGGATGGAGCCTTAAGAGATGCTCTTTCAATTTTTGATCAACTTGTAAGTTTTTCAAGTGCAAATATTACTTATAAAAATGTGATCGATAATCTGAATATCTTAGATTACGATTATTATTTTAAAATCGTTGATGCTACACTTAAAAATGACATTACCAATTCATTACTTATCCTCAACGATATTTTTGAAAATGGTTTCGATGGACAGCATTTTATTATTGGACTTGCCGAGCATTTAAGAAATCTTTTAGTTTGTAAAGATAAAGCAACCTTATCCTTATTAGAGGTAGGTGAAAATATTAAAAGTCGCTATGCCGAGCAAGCTAAACAGGCAGATATCATGTTTTTAATAAAAGGTTTGGAAATTATCAACCATTGTGATATTGAATATAGAGGAAGTAACAATAAGCGTTTGCGTTTAGAATTAAGTTTGATGCAAATGTGTTCATTAAAATCAGGAGCTTTACATCCTCAATCTGAGCCGATCATCATTCCTCCTCAAAAAAAAACTGAAAACCAATCTACAAAATCAATTGTCAGTGAACCAATTCCAAAACCATTGACAAATGAACCACAAGCAGTGTCTCAGCCAACCATTGTAAATGAACCTAAAACAGTACCTGTGAAGGATCCCGAACCAAAACCGGTTCAAAAAAAGACGGGTCCCAGAATGCCGGGCAGTATTTCAATCAAAGGAAATATCAATAAAGTTGAGGAAGAAGCAAGCACTTATAAAAGCACAATTCATACATTGCCCGACACCGATTTTACACAGGAAGACTTGGAAACCCAATGGAGCAATTATTTATCTTCCGAAGCAGATCAAACTCCCAGTTTTGTTAACGCACTTCGGAAATACACCCCTATCTTAAAGGATAATTATTTAGTTGAATTTAAAACCGATAATAAGGTTATTGCCAATGATCGTCAGAATATAAACAAGGTTCAGGCTTATTTAAAAGAACATCTGCAAAATCAAAAATTAAGTTTACAATCGGTTATTACCTTAAAAGAAGAAAATAATACGGCCTATACCGACGAAGAAAAATTTGATGAGATGAAGAAAAAAAACCCGGCTCTTCAGGACTTAAAGGATCAGCTGGATTTGGAGATTGAATTTTAATTTATGCTCTATCAGCAATTTAGTTAAAATATTAATTTTTATTAGCAAAATTCCTGCATTCCTCTAATCAATTCATTGCTTTATATATTTAATTCACGATTTTTCAAATTGTGCATTGAATCAAATTATCCCTCGCGAATATTTACTTATATTTACAAAACTCAATTCGTACATGGTTTGAAATTAATTGCTAAAATTATTTTAAAAATCTGGGGATGGAAACTCAACGGGATTATTCCTCCTGGTGTTGATAAATGTGTTGTTATTGCAGCACCACACACCAGTAATGTCGATTTTTTCGTTGGGCGACTTGCCTATTTTGCCATTGGTGTGAAGCTGACATTCCTGATCAAAAAAGAAGTTTTCGTTTTCCCTTTCGGAGGAATTTTAAGGGCTTGGGGTGGTATAGCGGTTGACCGTGGAAAAAACAATAATATGATTGATCAGGTTGTTGAACTATTTAACCAAACTGATTCGTTATATGTTCTTATCACTCCTGAAGGAACAAGAAAATTATCTAACCGTTGGAAAAAAGGATTTTACCATATTGCCCAACGGGCCAACGTACCCATTGCCATGGGATATGCCGATTATGCAAAGAAAGAAGCCGGAGTGGGACCTGTTCTCTACCCTAGTGGCAATTATGAGGAAGATTTAAAAATTATTCAGGATTTTTACCGTCATATAACTGCCAGGTATCCTGAAAACTTTAACCTTACTCCCCCCAGGAAAGAGGTCAAGTTACAAAATGACAAAAAGGACATTGAGAAAATGAAAAAACTTTATTGCAATAAAACTTAATCCAACTAAACATTCCAACACATGAAAAAACAATTTATTTTTAAATTATTAATGGGTTTATTTTTGCTTATTAGCTTTCAAAGCATTGCCCAAGTTGACCTTAAATATCAAACTCCACCAAAAGAAATACTGGAGTTAATAAACAGCCCATTAACCCCATCTGTTCGATTAGATAACAATGGTGTATGGATGATCCTGCTCGAAAATGTTCCCTTTAAATCGATAGACGAAGTATCGGCTTTAGAGTATAAGCTTGCCGGTTTGCGTATCAATCCTAAAACCAATGGTGGCAGCCGAACAAATTTCAACACAAATATCACCATCAAAAATGTTGCAAGTGGTGAAGAATTTCAGGTAACAGGCTTGCCGGAAAAAGCTAACATAAGTGATGTATCATGGTCACCTGATTACCAAAAAGTAGCTTTCACAAATACCACAAATAAAGGTATTGAATTGTGGTATTTTGATGTTCAATCAAAAGAAGCCAAAAAGTTAACCAAAGCAGTGTTAAATGGTGTATTTGGTGGCAGCTATAATTGGGCAGCTGACGGACAGTCTTTCATTTGCAGTTTTATCAATCCCGATCGTGGAAGTCTGACAGAAGCTGATGAAACCCCTACCGGACCGGTTGTTCAGGAAAACTTAGGAAAAACAGCTCCTTCAAGAACCTATCAGGATTTGCTTAAAAACAAAGCCGATGAAGCCAATTTTGATTATTTTGCAAGTTCCTTATTGGTAAGAGTAGATTTGGAAGGTAATTCAATAAATTTAACCGAGTCAAATATCTATAGTGGATTTTCTGTTTCTCCAAATAGTGAATATATTATTACAGAAACCATCAAGAAACCCTATTCTTATTTAGTTCCTTTTAACCAGTTCCCTACAGTATTAAGTTTGCTGGATAAAGATGGTAAATTTATCAGGGTAATACAGGAAATTCCTCTCCTAGAAGAAGTCCCAAGTGGTTTTGATGCAGTGGAGAAAGGTCCACGAAGGGTAAGTTGGAGATCTGATAAGCCAGCCTCGATCTATTGGATTGAAGCACTGGATGGAGGGAACCCCAAAACAGAAGCAGAATTTCGTGACGCGGTTTATACAACCGATTATCCTTTCGATCTGAATAATAAAACCCATATTGTTTCGGTTAAAAACCGATTCAGAGGCATGACCTGGGGAAATGATAAAATTGCCATTGCGTACGATAATTGGAGGAGTACTCGTGAATCACTGGTATATAAAATCAATCCCTCTATTGATAACATTAAACCCGAAATATTATTTAACCTTAATTCTGAAGATATTTATCAGGATCCCGGAAGCTTTGTAACAGTTGAAAATCAATTCGGAAGAAATGTATTGCTTGTCGAAAAAGACCGATATCTCTATTTAAGCGGTGAAGGATATTCTCCGGAAGGAAACCGACCCTTCCTGAATCAATATGATTTGACAAAAAAAACCACCAAAGAAATTTGGCGTGCCGACGGAATCAGCACTTATGAGAGTATTGGTTTCAGAGGCAATTTGTTTTTTATTGATTTAAAGAAAGGAGTAATGATTACCAGTATTGAATCTGCATCCGAAAATGCAAATTACTACCTGCGCAACTTCAAGAAAAAAGAGGCTCCCAAACAAATAACTTTTTTCCCAAATCCATATAAAGCACTGGAAGGCGTAACCAAAGAATTCATCAAATACAAACGTGATGACGGTGTAGATTTAACTGCTACAATGTATTTACCGGCAGGATATGATAAAGCAAAAGATGGGCGATTACCAATGCTGATGTGGGCCTATCCACGTGAATACAAAGATCCAAAAACGGCAGGTCAGGTTCGTACCTCTCCACATCGTTTTACACGAATCAGTTACGGATCGCCAATTTTTTGGGTTAAAAGAGGTTTCGCAATTCTCGAAAATGCAGAATTTCCAATTATCGGCGAAGGTGACACTGAGCCAAACGATTTATTTATCCCTCAATTAGTTGCAAATGCAAAAGCTGCCATTGATGCACTTGACGAAATGGGCATTGTTGATCGAAAGCGTGTTGCAGTTGGAGGTCACAGTTATGGCGCATTTATGACCGCCAATTTATTGACCCATTCCAATTTGTTTGCTGCCGGGCTTGCTCGTAGTGGAGCATACAACAGGACTTTAACCCCATTTGGCTTCCAATCGGAAGAAAGAACATACTGGGAAGCACCCGATGTTTATAACCAAATGGCACCATTTATGCATGCCGATAAAATGAAAACACCGCTATTAATGACCCATGGTTTGGCTGATAATAATTCAGGTACGTTCCCTTTACAAAGTGAGCGTTATTACAATGCATTGAAGGGCCACGGTGCAACCGTTCGTTTGGTGATGTTACCGGCCGAAAGTCATGGATATGCAGCTTACGAATCCATTTTGCATGTTTTATGGGAATCCGATCAATGGTTAATGAAATATGTGAAGAATAAAAAATAACATTTAAATTCTCAGATTAAAAAACGCAGCTTTTCGTATCGGAAAGCTGCGTTTTTCTTTTCTTTGAATTATGAGCAATTATTACTCATACTTTAAGGCTATAACCGGATTCTGATTTGCTGTATGAATTGAATGATAGACTACAATAATTAGAACAATCCATAACACAATAAGACCTGACAAAGGATACCACAAGAAGTTTATAGATACACTTTCGGTAAAATTGTCCAACCATCTGATAGAGATGAAATAAATAATCGGCCAAGCTACTAAATTGGCAACCATAGTTAAAAAAATAAATTCTTTACCAATTGTCATCACAATGTTTAACATTGAAGCTCCAAGCGTTTTACGGATACCTATTTCTTTTCTCCGCGATATGGCAACAAAAGCGATTAAGCCAAATAAGCCAAGTAAGGATATGGAAATAGCCAGCAATGTAAAGAGACTGATCAGTTTCGAGACTTTTTTTTCTGTTAAATACATATTTTCAAATTCCTTATCAATAAGTCGTATTTGAGCAGGCCAATTAGGTTCATGTTTTTCCCAAACATCCTCAATTAGACTAATGGTTTTAGATATATTTTTACTGTCAATTCTCATTACTAACCGGTAAAAATAAGGCGGATATTCATCGCCCGACCTATAAACCACGGGTGGAACCCCTTCATGTAGTGATTTGTAATGGATGTCATTCACCATTCCAACTACCGTTCGAACTGTATCATCAAAAAATCCAAATACTTGCTGTCCAATGGGATCATCATAAATATTCAACATTCTGGCAGTAGTTTCATTGATAATACACGAGTTGACATCTTCATAAGCACTATTGCTCATGAATGTCCTCCCTTTTAGGATCTTTGCACCGATTAAATCAAAATAACCTTCATCAATAAACATATATGCACTACTAATATTACTTTTATTATCAGCAGCTCGTAATCGCAGTGTACACCAATTATTAAGATCCTCTCCAGGCACATTGAATGCTCCACTAATTTTAATAATTTCAGGATATTGACTCAAATCAGCTTTTAAATTATCATAACGCTGTTGCATTCCATCTGCCCGAATATTATTTAATACAAGTAGCTGGTTTGGCTGCATACCTAAATCCTTATTCCCTGCAAAATCAATTTGATTTTTTATGAGGACAGCTATTATAATTAAGGCTACAGAACTTGCAAGCTGAAACACAATCATTATTTGTCGGAAACGAATAGCAATACCTCCACCTTTCATAACTTCGAGTCCTGCTGAGCCACTACCTTTTAATACTTTGATGGGTTGGTAACCTGACAATACAAAAGCCGGATAAAAACCTGCCATCAGTGAAACAAAACTGATGAAAAGCATAATTGAAAGTATTATAACTACTGGATTTAATGCGTAAAGCGATAAAGTTTTATTTGTTAACTGATTAAACCATGGCATTAACATCTCAACAAGGATTAAAGAAAAGATGACCGAGCTACAGACTAAAATAAAAACTTCAAATAAGAACTGAATGATCAATTGCCACTTTGAAGCTCCAACGGTTTTACGGAGACCAATTTCTTTTGCCCTTCTTGCAGCTTGGGCAGTCGACAAGTTTGTATAGTTAAAACAAGCCAATACCAAAACTAAAATGGCGACGCCTAAAAAACTAAAAACGTTAGTCGCATCCCCTCTGCTAAAATTATCCCAACCCAAATTTTTTGAATGCAAATGAATATTTGTGTAAGGTTGCAGACGATATCTTGCATATCCTATTTTATCCCAACCACGTGCTTTTGCCACAAATTCAGGAATCGATTCTGCCACGACCTCAGCATTAGCCTTTTCATTCAATCGCACGTATGATTGAAAAGAATTATTATCCCAATTGGTAAAAGCGCCAGAATTGTTATATCTAAGTACTTCAATATTAATTAAAAAATCTAACGCAAATGGCCTGAATTTTGGACTTTCCTTCAAAACCCCACTTACAATTACCGGAACTTCATTATCAATTTTTAGAACCATTCCCATGGGATCTTGATTGCCAAAATACTTGCGAACCATTTCTTCTGTAAGGATAATTGAATTAGGTTTGTTTAAAGCGGTTTTTCTATCGCCAATTAATAAATCACAATCGAAAAATTCCAGGAAGTTGGTATCAGCATATAAAACTTCGTTTTCATTATAAAAATCATTCTCAAAGGTTACAACGCTGCTCATTTTCTTTAACCTCGCTGTAGATTCAATAGCTGGGATATTTTCAATAAGTACAGGCAGTAATTTCATTGGTGTGATAACTGACCAATCATCTCTTCCGCGTAAAATTCTGTATATATTTTCTTTTTCAGGATGTTCTTGTCCATACCGCAGTTCATCAAAAACAAACAAAAAAATCATGATGCATGTAGTGATTCCGATTGTAAGTCCTAAAATATTAATGATAGAAAAAGATTTATTTCTAATTAAATTTCGCAAAGCTGAGGTTAAATAATTTTTAAACATTCCTATATTCTTTCAAGATTTCTAATTTGTAATTTAAGCATTTTGCAAACCATGTGCCATTCGATTTATATGTCTGTTTATCTGCCTATTATACATATATGAAGGCTGTATTACAATTGTAAGTTGTTTCATTTCGGTACAATAAAATTATAGAATAGAACAGTTTAAACAATTGCTGTAATTGTGATTAATAAAAATGAGTTTACGCATTAATGATAAAAAAAATGTACCACTAATACCGAATGCAGTTCAAAATGCGCCTTTAATTCATTTTATTCTTAAAGCCACTTTGAACTAGCGTCGGCATTAACCATTGTAATATCAAAATGTACATAAGGCGTATTTTAATTAACAATTGGTATAACAAAAAAGCTGCCTAAATCAGGGCAGCTTTTTTTATAAATAATTTTATTGTTTTGCAGATTGTACTATACTTTCTCAAGTACTACAGCTATACCCTGTCCAACACCAATACACATCGTACAAAGTGCTTTTTTCGCATCTGAATTTTGCATCTGATAAACGGCTGTTGTTATCAACCTTGCACCACTCATTCCTAAAGGATGTCCCAACGCGATTGCCCCGCCTTGTGGGTTTATTCGTGGGTCATTGTGAGCCAAACCAAGTTCGCGGCAGCAAGCTAAAGCCTGTGCTGCGAAAGCTTCATTCAATTCAATAAGATCCATATCATTAAGGGTTAAGCCAAGATGCTTTAACAGTTTGTTGGTAGCAGGAACCGGTCCCATTCCCATAATCCGGGGAAGAACACCGGCAGTTTTCATTCCAAGAATTCTGGCAATCGGCTTTAAATTATACTTATTTACTGCTTTTTCGGAAGCAATAATTAATGCGGCCGCACCATCGTTAATCCCTGAAGCATTTCCGGCTGTAACAACACAGTCGGGACCCAGAACAGGCTTCAAGGATGCCATCTTCTCCAAACTTGATAAACGTGGATGTTCATCTTTGCTTACAACAATTGGATCTCCCTTACGTTGAGGAATTATAACGGAAATGATTTCCCTGGCCATTGACCCATCGGCTTGTGCTTTTGCAGCTTTCTCCTGACTCCATTGGGCAAATTTATCCTGATCTTCGCGACTGATATTGAAATCTTTTGCAATGTTTTCAGCGGTATGAATCATAGATTCAGTACCATATTTTTTATCAAGGGCTTTGTTAATGAAACGCCAGCCCATGGTAGTATCATAAAATTTCTGTTCCCTTGAGAATTCACTTTCGGCTTTTCCCATTACAAATGGGGCACGCGACATACTTTCGACTCCACCTGCAATAATCAATTCCGCTTCTCCTGCTCTGATGGCTCTGGCAGCCGTGCCAATGGCATCCATCCCAGAACCACAAAGTCGATTCATTGTTGTTCCGGAAATGGTTTCTGAATACCCTGCCAACAAAAGCGCCATCCGTGCAACATTCCTATTATCCTCGCCTGCCTGGTTCGCACATCCCAAAATTACATCATCAACAGCCAGCCAATCCAAATTTGGATTTCTTTCCATCAATGCTTTTAGTGGAATTGCAGCAAGATCATCAGCCCTTACAGATGAAAGAGCTCCGCCATATCGGCCTACTGGAGTTCTGATTGCGTCACAGATATACACTTCGGTCATAACTTAGTTTTTATGGTTTAAAATAATTTTTCAAGTTTAGGCTTTATAATTCTGAATCCATTTAATAAAGCCTCGGCCAATTTATTTACCTCATGTTGTGTCAGAACAGTCGAAAACATGCAGGCACAGGTATTGATCATGATTAAGTTTTCCTTGAAGTAAAGATGATCTAGCAATTCGTTCACCAAAGCAGTTTCTTCTTTTGTTTGATAAGCCTCACGGTAAGTTGTTGGAGCTTTGGGTTTAAGATGAATCCGGAACATTGATCCGGCTCCGGTAATACAAACCGGAACATCTGCAATTTTAATGGCTTCCTGAATTTGATCAATCGCCTTTTGAGTTAAAGCATTTAGTTTTAGCACTGCTTCCTTATCGAATAAACTCATGGCAGCATAACCTGCAGTCATTGTTATTGGATTGGCTGAAAAAGTGCCTGAATGAGGAAATAAAAGTTTGCTTTCGCGGGGATCAAGAACTTTCATCACATCTGAACGACCGGCAAGTGCACCCACAGGAAATCCTCCACCAATTATTTTACCCAATGCCGTAAGATCGGGTTTGACCTTAAAATTATCCTGAGTACCCCCATAATTCACACGGAAAGTCACGACCTCATCAAACACCAATAAAGCACCGTTTTCACGGGTCCATTTATAAAGTGCCTCAATAAATTCGTTCGTACCCTGCAGTAAACCAATGCGGTGAGGTACCGGATCGATCAACACACAGGCAATCTGATCGGCCTGCTGATTTAAAATTGCAATGGTTCTTTCAATATCGTTGTACGGGAAAATAATTACATCATTTAAAACACCCTGAGGCGTTCCGTTTGCAAGCGGAACACTATTTGGGTGATCGAGATCTCCCCAATTTGTAGGGTTCGCAGTTTGGCTGATTTCAGCAAAATCATAGGTGCCGTGATACGCCCCTTCGGCTTTAGCGATTTTTGGCCGTCCGGTAAAAGCTCTTGAAGCTTTAATCATCGTCATAACTGCCTCGGTACCGGAATTTACGAATCGGATTTTTTCAAATCCAACCGAGCGGTCACATAATAATTGAGCATATTTGACTTCAATTTCAGAAGCCAAAGTGTAAGCAGTTCCTTTATAAAGTTGTTCGATAACGGCACTTACAATTGCCGGATGTGCATGGCCATGAATTAACGATGCCATATTATTGGCAAAATCAATCCGTTGCACACCATCGATATCTGTAACATGAATCCCGGAGGCAGTCGCAGCATAATTTGGATAGGGTTTTCGAAAAACCGTATTTCGACTTACGCCCCCCGGAAGTACATTACAAGCTTGCTGATAGATTTCTTCACTTGTTCTTCTTTGCTCTTTTGAGTCAAGGATATGAGTATCCATATTTTTATTTCCGGCAGAACCGGAACCTCACTAATTATTAACTATGTCACAAATTTACTATTTAGAATACTGAAGTAGTTTGGCTCCTGTATTCTCCTGCAAATATTCAAAACTTACTCCGGGTGCAAGCTCCCTCACGTAAAGGCCCTCCTTTTTAACATCAATGATAGCGAGGTCGGTATAAATTGTATCGACAACTTTTTTACCGGTGAGTGGATAAGTACATTCATTCACTATTTTAGGCTCACCCGTTTTTGTATTATGTTGGGTAATCACGAAAATCGTTTTTACTCCGGCTATCAGATCCATGGCTCCGCCAACAGCAGGGATTGCTCCGGGTTCGCCGGTCGACCAATTTGCCAAATCACCATCTCCGGATACCTGCATCGCACCAAGCACACATACATCAATATGGCCTCCGCGTATCATGGTAAAACTATCTGCATGATGAAAATAGCATGCACCTGGAATACTCGTAACATGTTTTTTTCCTGCATTAATTAATTCAAGATCTTCATAGCCTTTTTCGGGAGCAGGTCCCATTCCGAGCAAACCATTCTCGGTATGATAAATAAACTCACGTCCTTCAGGAACAAAACCTGCAACCAATTCAGGAATCCCAATTCCAAGATTTACATAGGATCCATCCGGAATGTCCAATGCAACTTTTTGTGCCATTTGGTTTCGGTCCCAACCATTAATATTTTCATTTATTGCCATGGATACCTCCTATCTTCTTTAACCAGTTTGGATTCTTCAGCAGGGTTTGTTACTTCAACTACTCTTTTTACAAAAACGCCCGGGGTTACGACACATTCAGGATCCAGGTCGCCCAATTCGACAATTTTTTTTGCCTGAACAATGGTGACTTCGGCTGCCGTGCACATAATAGGACCAAAATTTCGGGCAGTTTTATTATAGATCAGATTTCCGTAACGGTCGGCAGCTTTACATTTTACCAACGAAAAATCAGCTCTGATGCCATATTCCATAACATAAGTTTCACCGTTGAATATACGGGATTCCTTACCTTCCGCAAGTGGTGTATTTACCGAAGCAGGGGTATAAAATGCCGGAATTCCGGCTCCACCGGCCCTGATTCGTTCTGCCAGCGTACCTTGTGGCACAAGTTCCAATTCTATTTCTCCATTGTGATATAATTCAGGGAAAACTGTAGAATTTAAAGTGCGTGGAAATGAACAAATCATTTTTTTGACTTGCCGGTTTTCGATCAATGCCGCAAGTCCCACATGGCCACTACCGGTGTTATTACTTACCACCGTAAGATTTTTTGCACCATGATCATGGGTGTGATACTCAAGATAGTTATAAGTTCCTAATCCTTCAACTAAACAGATCCCTTGGGGGTTGATTCCACCTAAAAAGTCATAGGTCGCTTGGATGATTTCCGAATG